>CAZKXU010000001.1:0-135681 GCA_964556665.1 uncultured Bdellovibrionales bacterium
AGATACTATTTAAGGCAGATGCTGTACCGGAGATCGCATCTGTATGTGATCATTATGCTGGCAATGAAAGATTTCTGGTGAAGGCTTTAAAGTTGCAGGATGAGATGGCAGGAGTTTTCGATATTACATTTGACCTTGAGGATGGAGCAGCGGTAGGGCAGGAAGCGCAGCAATTGGAGCTAGGGATATCATATCTAAACTCCACTTCAAATAAATTTAAAAAATTAGGAATAAGAACTCATCCTATCTGGCATCCGTATTGGAGATCAGAGATCAATGATATCATAAAAAAGGCAGGGAGAATCTTATCTCATATCACAATACCTAAAGTTGAAAACTACTATGAGTTTTTTGCAGCAGCTGAATACATTGATATGTTAAGGGTAGCTGCCAGCATCTTAAATCCGATACCGTTACATGTACTGATTGAGTCTCCAGGCGCATTTGCTGACATTACAAGGATAGCAGCACTAAGCTCGGTGCGTTCACTTGAATTTGGGATTATGGACTATGTTGCCTCTCTAAATGGAGCATTGTCGGAAAAGGTGGTTTGTGCACCACAGCAATTTGAGCATGAGGTATTAAAAAAAGTGAAGATAGATCTTGTACTTACCGCAATTAGGTTTGGTAAAATACCAACACATAATGTTACAACGCAATTCGCTGATCCTGTGATTACTAAGCAGGACGCCGTTAGAGCCTCGCAGGAGTTTGGATTTCAACGCATGTGGAGCATCCATCCAGCACAGATATCAGCAATTATTGAGGGATTTAAGCCAGATCTTGGTACGGTTGGGAGAGCCGGCAAGATTCTTTTAAAGGCAAAGTCTGTAGATTGGGCGCCGATCCGTTTTGAAGATGAACTTTTTGATCGAGCTAGCTATCGCTCTCTCTGGATCGTTTTAGCGCGAGGGAGAAAATTAGGTGTGAAGCTTGATCCCGAGGTTGAGTGCTGTTTTTTTATGAATAACCAGTTCCTGTCCGGGAACTACCTTTAAGCGGCTGAAACGGTTGAGCTAGCGCGGCTCTCGGAAGAATTCATACTAGTACAGTTCACTCTGAGACTTATTGAGCCAGCTACTTTAAGCAAAATTCTGCCTTCTCTAGTAAGTGCAACCTCAGGATTAAGTTCACCGGTGTTGATTGCAAAAGCGTAAGTATCTCCTCCGCGATGCAATGTCCAAGATGACTCTCCCCTAGGGGTAAGTGATGGACCGATCATAAACTCCGTTACTCCAGTCGGGCAGCTTGGTAGAACTTTGCTGGTTAACGCCTCGGGTGAGATTGCGTACCAGCCATAAATATCTTGCCGAAAATTAGCTGTACCTCCAATCTGCCATGGGGCATTACGGAAATTGAATTTTTCAAAAGATTCAATTACTGATTGATAGTCTGCTGGTTTTAGCCAAGCTGGCATATGCCTATCCAAGTGTGCTGCTACAAGCCTTGGTAGGACATCGAATTCGTTGGCGCACCTTCCGTTACTAAAAAAAAGTAGTCCAGAAGCAGTAATTTGAACTGATACGTCTTTAGCTATGTCAAGGATTGAATCCAGTAAGGCCGCCCTCTCCCCGATCGTTATCTCAGCAGTTCTTTTGCCTGTGTGGCAAAGAAGTGTTGCCTGAGTGGGACCAAAGCCATGAAAGCCAAAGGGAGCATATGCGATGGAACCTTCAGGTAGTCCTCCTGCCGGCTGAGTTAGGAGAATTGGTCTGTCTAATTGTAAGCCTGTACTCTTCGACCGAGTCGAGAGTTCAGGATCAGTGATAACTATCTTCGCGCGATGTCCAGCAATATAACTCACAGCAGATTTCTTATAAAAATTTTGAAGGACTATTGTAATATAAAACGGCGAGTTAGAAAAGACCGGAGAAATGGCGAGTTTATGAGTAATTGCTCATCAAGGCTGGGCAATCTAAATCCTGCAGCTATCTGATTTGCTGCCAAACAAACTCCCTATCTTTTTCCGATTTTTAGCAAAGATTCTATAAGCTATATCGCATAACGGGCGAAGAACAGGCCAGCCGGTAGGAGCCAAAAGCCAACCAAGACCGACCTCCTTGTATACTCTTCTAAAAACCTCCAGTCCGGATATCAAACTACCATCCGGGAGCATAGCATGAATCAAGCGATCTGCCTCAGAGCTAAGACCGAACTGTGCAGGGTTAAAATTTGGTGCAGAGGTATCCTCAAAGTAGATCTTACCCTCTATATTTCTATTTCGCAGAAATGCCATCTCACGGCTGCAAAGTGGGCAAGCACCATCAAAGAAAATCTTTATATTCCAATTATCTCTCATCATGAAGCACTTATAGTTTATTCCTGAACCACCATTCTAAAGACATAACGAGATCTTCAAGATGAGCATAACATAATATATAAGGTTGTTAAACAGTAAGGTTAACTAAGGTTCTCTCACTTTAAGCGGGGTAAGGAGGACTTTATGTTTAATTCCAATGAAGATAAGAGCAAAGAGCGGTTCACATTTCGTCATTTAATTCCAGGGAATCTACGTTGTCAGAGAGATGGAGTTGATGTTCTTTGCCGTCAGTTATCTACACTACGGGCAGTAAATAGATATTGTAATACGAGAGATGTTTCGGATCATACACGGGAGTATTTTCTTGTAAAGCGTAGAGCGAATTAACCTGTATTCTCAGACGAAGTATGAGATATTCGGGCTGGCCCTTCGACAAGCTCAGGGCTAGTGCTCCTCCAAATAAGTTTTTTCACGTATAGCATCACATCGTTGCCCCACCTTGTCACGCTTCTCAGTCGGAAAATCCTCGCAATACTCCAGTATTGCTGCGGATTTCCTCCTTCCGAGGCGTGCCAATCTGGGGCAACGCTGCGCGCTATACGTGAAAAAACTTATTTGGCGAAGCACTAGCCGAACCTTTCCATTGCAAATCTAATCTTATCCTCTCGACTAGAGAGGTTTGAATGCTGTTCTTCAACCAATCTTAAGCGATGTAGCAATCCTGTACGATTAGCGATCTGGATGTTGAGTCCAGGACGTGCGTTTAACTCTAGGATTAGAGGACCAAGCTTCTCATCTAGTACTATATCGACACCTTGGTAGGATAACCCAGTCAGTTCACAGCAGCGTACAGCCAGATCCAGAAGTGAATACCATTTAGGAATCTCTATCCCGGTCACAGTTTGGCCGGTATCGGGGTGCTCAGTAATAATGTCATTACGCCAAACAGCGGAAAGAGTCTTTCCGCTGCTGAGATTAATACCTGAACCGATAGCACCTTGATGCAGATTAGCTTTACCTTTAGACATTCGCGTTGGAAGACGGATCATCGCCATCACCGGAACTCCCAAAAAAACGATTACACGGATGTCGGGGACTCCAAGATAACTAACCTTTTCAAATACCGGATCAAAGCGCACCCGATACTCTATGAGAGCGCGATCGCTTTGCCCGCCAAGGCTATACATTCCCCCTAGAATGTTGGAGACCTGATGTTTAAGCTCCTCTTCAGCTAAAAGAACTCCATTGATCTGGCGGTACATGTTTTTAGAGCGTCCTGAAATAACAGTCACCCCTTCACCGCCGCTGCCATGCGCAGGTTTTATAACAAAATCTGAATAAGGCTCCAGAAATTTGGGCAGCTCCTCTATCTGATGCTGAATCTCGATTACACCATATAGTTCAGGTACTGCAATGCCAGCTTGCTGAGCGAGGGTTTTAGTTTTCAACTTGTCATCGACTAGAGGATAGAACTTACGTTTATTATATTTTAAGGTAAAATCCGCGTTCCGGCAGTTTAAACCGACAACACCGATCTGTTTTAACTTTGAGGCAATTTCTAAAAAACCAAACATCTAAGTTTTACTCTGAACCAATGATTTAAAACGGTAAATTTCAAGTAGACGGTATCCGGTATACCGACCTAGAAGTAAATTGAGCGCAAGCAATATAAGCAGCAGCTCAGGAAAAACAAAAAGAAGATGCTCTAGTGTAGGCCAGGTCATAAAAAGATAGGTAATCGCAGCGCCCAATATGCTTCCGAGGCCCTGCTTTAATGCATCGACTGCCCCTAACTCATCCCAAACTATCGACATACGCTCTATTGTCATTGTCAGAATTACCATCGGGAAAAGGGCGACAGATAATCCGTGCTCTATGCCTAAACGATGACTTACAGCACTGATAATAGCCATCATAAAGACAACCACGGTTAATACTGCTGCCAGGCGTGGTACAAGTAGTAGCTTTAAATGTTCAAAATAAAATCTGATCATTAAGCCAATGCCAATAATGATGACAAAAAAGGAGATTCCCCAAAGGAGTTGTGTTTCGCGGAATGCGAGTGCAATTAGTACAGGCATGAAAGTGCCGAATGTTTTAAGGCCGATAACTGTTCGTAACAGAACAACTATAAACGCTCCGACCGGGATCATTAGTATCATTCTGTATACCATCTGTGTTTGTATCGGTAGGTTGAATAGTGAAAGGTTTACAAGGTATGGATGTCTTATCCGTCCTGAGGTGATAGCCGAATTTACCGCCTCCTCCTGAAACCTGCTGACAGATAGGCCTGTTCGCAGCTTCTCTCCTCCTTTTATTTGAGCGATTAGTTCGGTGCCATGCCACAATTCCATATAGTCATCTGGAATCCCTTTTGTTGCGGTTGCAGGATTAAATGAGTTCCACTTACCTTCATCAAATACTTCAATCCAATGCACTAGCGGAGCGTCTCTAATCTCATAAAGACGCACACCATGAACGACACGCGATCCAATTTTAATATGTGATAAAATCCGTGCAGCCAGCTCAACCTGTTTTAATGCAGAAGCATTCTTGCCAAGCAGAATTGCAACATTATCCTCAGCCGGTACGGCACTCAGTCGCTCTAGAAGCTCAGTCACCAAGCTCTCCGTGTCAGCAGACTTAGCTCGAATTTCGTTTAATAATCCATCGACAGCAGCCAGTTCCGAACCTTCAAACTTTGGGTCAATTATCTCGGGAGCCTTACCTTTTGTCGAGGTTTCTAACTCTGCCGGTCTAACTATGGCACGATAGAAAAGTCTCTGTTGTCCGGATGCCTGCCGTACCGCCCACACCGCCTGACGATTATTATCCTCCATACTAGTGGTAAGACCAAAACCGCCGGAGATAAAGTTCTCATCCATAATTGCAAAACGATCAGTATTGTGTGGAATATAAACCTTCACCTTTGTAGGTTTCTTCCAGGTATTAAATGTTACCTGCACCTCTACATTCCAGGCAGCTCGCTCGGTGTCCGGTACTAATGGGAATTTAAGTACAAAAGCTTTGTAAGAAAACAGCGCAAGACTAATAATCGTAATGCTTAGACATAACAGATTGATATGTAGTCTATTCAATTTTTAAGCGCCTCCTTGCAGTTAGGCTCTACTGTATAAGTATTAGCTGCATCAATAATGAGATTACCTGCTAAGAAGCTTCTGCCTATCAACATCTGAAAATCATAATTTGAGCGATCCACTATATTCACATCAGTATCCATAAAAGCCGAACCGACGCATAGTTTTAATCGGACTACTGGTCGCCTTTGATGCTTAGCACCTTGGCGCTTAACAAGAGCAGTTCGCTGAAGTGGCAACTCTAGTTTGGAGCCTTTCCCGTAGCGATCCACGACAGTAAAACGGATCCATTGCTTGCCATCCTTCTCGAAATCCTCTAATTCACTTGCACTGATAGAGGAGTGATCAGCCCCGGTATCTAATTTGGCTTGGACCATGATATTTCCAGGAAAGATACGGACCTTTTCAACCCATCCAACTGTTTGCTTAGCTTGAGCAAATACATAGGTTGGTAGAAGAAATAGTAAAAATAGTATGCGATTCATAGAGCCGGATTCTATCAATATTTTTATCCTCTAACCAGAGTGCTAAGTTTATTAGGATTCACCTGTAAAAGGGAGTAGAAGCTCTTTGAGCCTTTGAACTCTCTTATGACTACCATCTCAGGATCTAGTGCTGCGATTTTATTTATCTCCTCAGGCTTATCAAGGTTGTCGGTTAATAGATAAATCTTCTGAGAATTTTCTATGCTACTAAGAGAACCTAGCTCTTCAGTAGTTAACTTTAATACAGTACGGCCAGCGCGGATGAGGTAGTAGGGGATCCAGCGTTGTTGTAAGGACAGAACGTAAATCGGGGCATTCACAGGTGTAAGAGCGCTAATCTCTGCAGCATATGGCTTTACTGTTAAATTACTATTACGGGAGGATGCAAATATAGTGCAGTAAGGTATTCTTGCTAAAAAAATAAATACCGCCATAAATATAAGTGTGCGCTCAACCCAATTTTTGTTAAGGCGCAATGCAAACACGGTGAGTATATTGGCGAGGAACGGGTAGATAGGCAGTAAGTAACGGCTTGATTTGCCGCTAGCAAGGGAGAATAAAATGAGCGCAGGCAGAACTATAGAACAGGAATAATAAAATACAGAGCTATATGCCGGGCTCTCTATATGAGCTGTATCAGTATTAGTACGGATGTATCTATGCTTAAGATATGGAAAGAGAACTAATGAGAACGGCAGCATGCCGATCAGAACAGACCCTAGGTAAAAGAACGGTCCTCTTGAACGGTCACCTGCGGATGGATCGGAGGTGAAACGTTGCAAAATCTCCGTATTAAATTCAGCCCACAAATCTATATGTGGTGAGGCCTGTTTAAGTGTGATCACCCATATAGCTACCGTAATAATCGCAAGCAACACCCCGAATATATTAACAAAAACCCAGCGTGTAAGGCTATAAAGAGGCATCTCTTTCCAGTAACGTGCTGTCCAGGCGAGGCTGCTGATACCAAAAAAAACAAGGATAGGTGGCCCTTTAACTAAGAATGCTAATGCTAGCGCTAAATAAGCTAGCAGAGTTAATAAAAGAGGGGTTCTGTTTTTAAGTGAAAAAAATCCTAAGTATAAAGTTAAAGCTGAAAAAAAAGTATAAGTAAGATCAATTTCTGCAATCAAAGAGTAGATAAATATCTCTCCAGAGAAAATGAGAACACAACTCGACAATAGAGCAGCCCTGCGTGACCATCCTGATAGAAAAAGAGCGTTATATTGTAGCAGCGCTAGAAGCGCAGTGGCTATCGCCGAGACAATGCGGGAATTGTATTCTGATAGTTCTCCCGATATCGAAAAAACGGTAGCCAACAGCCAGTAATAAAGAGGAGGCTTAGTAACGATCACCTCTCCTAAGATATGCGGCGTTATAAAATCAGGACGCTGCACCATCTCCCAGGCTATTAAAGCTCGATCGGCTTCTGTGTGCCTGAAAAACTCGAAGGCTGAAAGGTATGGCAGTGTATAGAGAAGTGCAACTACACAGATGAGAGATCCGATCTTTATCTCATTCAAAAAATTATAGTTCTCTCTCTTAACATTCATGGCAGTAATTCAAAGAATACAAAATGCGGAAAAAATTGCTTGTATCTCTAAATATCACTTCCAACGAAAAAGACCAACATTTCAGCCAGTTGCTGTTTTATAACGATATTTATATGTCCTGTTTTGGGCTGGCACAATTCCTGAAGTATAGAGCTGTGTTCGGAGGGGTGTGTAATTTATTTCCTAGGGAGAATCAAAACTATGCGACCAATTAACCTTCTTCGCGCACGTATGTCATATGACATGGATTTTAATCCAGGTATAAATTCAAAAGTTGGAGTGATAGAGAGATTGAAATCCTTAAATCAATCCGACTCTAGTAGAATTAACATAGAAGGTAGTCCGGATGATGCTGTCAAAATAACTCTTAATAGGCTGCGCGAAAGTGGTATGATGCCTAAGTTTGAAGGGCGCGGTGAGAGACTCAAAGACTTATACGGGCATCGCAGAGGTGGAGGAGTATCAGCTACGCATCAGATCATCGCACAGAGAGTAGCTCCGGGTGCTACGGTAGAAGGTTTCTATGGGGATGGGAAGGTTGTAATTCCTGGGATTGGTATGGGGAACTATGTTACACATGGTGACGGTAGTGGCGGCATAGAGATTGGGGGAGCTAAAATAGTTGTAAACCCTGATAAGAGTATTCTAGCTGTAGTCGGGAATAAATCATATAGTGGTAAGATAGAGTTTAATGATGGAAAACTCAAAATTTCAGATATCGTGGAGAAAGAAAGACTACAAGACTCACCTGCTGAAGAATTGCCAGAATCAATTCGTGGAGCAATTGATAATGATACCGTTTGGATTGACGGAGTTCCTTTTGGCTCAGGTAAGACTGCCGCGAATGGCATGATCTCTATGAACGTTGGCGGCTGGCGAGTAATCCGTGGTACCGACGGCTCGGCGATCGCTGCAAGCGAATCAGGGGAGCTATATACTGTAGATATTAAGTTTGACCAGGAGGATCAGCGCTTTTTTACAGTTAGCAATCTTAAGCCGTATGATCTTGGTGAATAAGAAATACTATTGATACTTTTACCCCGGGTAGTCAATGGTAGTAGATTGTATAGAACTTTACCACAGTGGCTACGGAGGACACAGAGAGGGGATAGTACTGAAGACCAATTAGTGGATCTGCTATCTATCTCCTCACTCGTAAAATTAATCTTACGCAGATTTCTTAAGCCTTAACTTAATAAACAGCTATCTACTCCGCATCCGCTAAATCACCTGCGACTTTATCAAGATGCTCAGCTTCCTCTTTGGCTTGTGTTTGGAGATCTTTGGTGTTTTTAATTGTTTTACCAAAAAATGTCTTAGGTCCACCATCATCTTTAACAGCCTCAGCGCTGTGATCTATGTCACAACCAAGACAGGTAAGAGCTAGCGATAATAATATAATTCTCATATACCGTACTTATCACCTTTAACTTAGAATCGCTAGGAATCATTTATTTGCAAATATTATGAAATTAATTAAGAGAAAGAAGATCTATAAATCTAAGGTATTTGAAGTCATAGAGGAGAAATTGGAGTTAGAGAACGGAAAGCAGATCGTACGTGGAACGCTGCTGCACGCGGGCGCTGCTGTGATAGTACCGCAAGATCGTGACGGCTCATTACTTTTAGTGCGGCAATATAGACGCTCCGTAGATCGTATGCTTTTGGAATTTCCGGCTGGCACACTAGAGCGCGGGGAGAAGCCGCTTACCTGTGCTAAGCGCGAGCTGATTGAAGAGACTGAACATAGTGCTAAGACATGGAGCTATTTAGGAGTAATTTTTCCAACCCCTGGCTTTTGTGATGAGATTCAGCACTGTTACTATGCAAAAAATCTTAAAGCTAAGGCCGGCTTCCTTGATGAAGATGAGATACTTAAAGTTGAGCGGATGAGCGTTAAGGAGGTAGAACGGGCAATAATCCGTGGTGATATGACCGATGGAAAATCAATCGCAATTTTTGCCAAAGCTAGGTTGAGAGGGTTTCTGTAATTTTTGTCCTTCGGACAAAAATTGTAGGGGCAGCCGGTGGCTGCCCCAGTGAGTGAGCAACGCTCACTCTAGAAACAGGAGCTGGTTGATACAGGCACTGAGCTTGATACAACATTATTGTTGCTATCATACTTAGCAGCTAATCTTAGGAGTTGATCGTCACCTGACGTAGAATAACCTAATTCTTTTCTCTTTCGCTTTATAACATCAGAAACAAGTGACTTAAATGTTGCAGAATTAGCATTATACTGCGTGATCGTTGAGGTATTACTACTCTGCACACAGAATGAAGTATTGCTACAGCTTTGAACTACCTGTGGTAATGACCAAGCTAGATTCCAATTCTCAAGATGGAGTGCATCTGATTGAGCAAGGATTTTCTTCGCATACTTGCGTGTTGATCTGCTATTTGAAGCCTTGAGGAGTCGTGTTACTGCACGATCAAGAATATGCTTTTGGGCATGACTGCCGCCATCTAAGGCGAAAAGTTGGGCAGTTATGTCGGTACCGGTACAGCCTAAGCAGGAGCTGCCATTACCACCACAAACTCCACATCTGTCAGTCTGTATGCCGCTATTGATTATACCGTCGCACCCTATGCACGCATTTGTACCGTTACAAACTCCGCAGGAATCAAGCTTTGCTCCGCTATTTGGTACATTATCGCATCCAAGGCATGCGTTCGTGCCGCCGCACACACCGCAAAGATCGACCTGTGTGCTGCCATTAACTACACCTTGGCAATCAACGCAGGCATTTGTACCACCGCATACACCGCAAAGATCCAACTTAGCTGTGCCAAACGGAATAGCATTGCAATCAACACACTGAACTGTGTTTGAATCGGCAGTTGTACTTACTACCGTCAAGGTCCAGGTAAGGAAGGATTCCACTGCCGGATCGAAGGTTATGCTGAAAGTTCCACCCCCTTGAACAAAGGTAGTTGGCTGACCACGATCAGCTAAAGCACCGCTGAATGTATTTGCTGGTCCAACCGGGATAAATATGTCGAAGCTGTTATTATTAGTATAGGTGAAATGCGCTGTTAATGTGCCGATTGTATTATCCGGATTATAATTAATATCTACACAGCTTGTTGATACCGAAAGTGGAGCACATTGAACTGAGGCGGCAGAAGCTGTTGCGTACATAGGAACGCCAACATGATTAATCTGCCAAACTAAAGTTCCATTATTTGTACAGTCGAAATGCTCTCTAAATTTGGCCACATGTCCTCCCGGAAAGAAGTCTGAAGGCTGGTTTCGGAGATCTGGATCAGGATCAAAACAGTTTGCTTCCTGTGTAGAACCTGGAGGGGTCGAGCAGCCTGTTCCTGCTGGGATCGTTATTGGCAGGTTATTATTACTATTATAGCCGAAGAAAGCAGTACATGTATTTGCCTTAAAAGTATTTACCATAACGCAGTCTACTGTTGGGGTAATTGGCTGCGGTCCACAGAGAGACGCTGGACTAGTACAGTCCGGTGTCGGAGATGGGGTTGGACCAGGTGTGGTAGTCGGTTGAGCAGATAGAATGGCGGGGAGTAAGAGAGCTGATAAAACTATATTTTTAAACATAATATATATAAAATTAAAAAATTGATTTCACAGAGTTGGAGGAGTCTACAATGAAATAGAACCTTAATCAAATATATCTTGGGTCGAAAAATAGTAGGTATATAAGGTAGTTAAATAGAATTATTCTCCAGAGAAGCCGATGCGGTTCCGTATTGAACCTTCGGCAAAACCACTATTCCCGGCGGGCACGGATAAACGTGCACCGCCGGGGGGAGTACATCACTGTGGAGTGGGTTGTCCCACGATGGCGCGCGCGATCTTTCCAATGATCACGGCAGCCCTACGCCTCAACCTCCTGTTCGGCTTCGTCCTGCTTGGCTGAAGGCCGAAATTCTGAAAGGAAGGTCGCAGCCGAACCCGCAGACAAATCTTACCCTCGTCACCCATACCGCCAACGAGCCCCCAGTGCTCATCCTCCCCTGCGTTCATTCGAACCTCCCCGTACGCTACCTTTTTGAAGCCACACGGCTCCTCTGGAGAAAAATTCTCTCTTCTACTTGCTCGATTTTATAGTGAAAAATCAAAGAACAACTAAGTTAATATTATATCAGATTCACTATTCCTTGACAAATTCCCGTTTTCTTGATTTTGAGGGTACTTTACGCCTAGTATTACTATCGGTATCTCATTTTATTCTAAGGAGTATCTTATGACATCTAAAATTGACCATCATTCCGTTGACATAGTGCTAAAGCTTTACGATCTCCGTCGTGAGCCTGTTATGCGAGCAGCGCGTAAAAATTTAATGGAACAGTTCTGGCCTAACTCAGTTAAGGAGGTTTTGGCAGTCATGGATTTTACACACCCTTTAAACGAAAGTTTTCGTCAGGTATCAAGTTACTGGGAGATGGTTTACGGTATCGCCAAAAATGGGGCTATTACTGCTGATTATTTAGCAGAGAGTAATGGAGAAGGGCTTTTCCTGTACGCCAAAATTCAACCTTTCCTGGCTGAACTTAGAAAGGAATATTCTCCATTCGCATTTGCAAATGCTGAGTGGATTGTAAATAACTCCGGCGAAGCAAAGAAGCGTTTCGAGCTTATGAAAGGCCGTATACCGCAGATGATGGAGAAGATGCGCGGGAAATAAGGTTGCGTAGGTTCCCCCTGGGACCGCGGAGCTCCAGCTCCGCTCTGTATCGGTAGCTATGTAATGTTTTGCGGAGCTGGAGCTCCGCGGTCCCAGGTAGGTCCCAGTCAGGGTCATCCTAAGATCTTATAATAATACTGCTCGTACCTGTCGATCAAAACTTCCTCTCTGAAATTGTCTACCGCTAGTTTTCGTGCGGCTGCTGAAAGTTTTGAATAAAGTGTCTGATTAGAGAGGAGCTCAATTGCATTGCGTGCCATCTCCTCAACGTCACCAACATCGGATAGAAACCCAACCTCTCCCTGTCGGATCAGCTCCGGGATACCTTGCGCCTTGGAGGCGATTACGGGAACGCCTGTACTTAAAGCTTCAAGTGCCGCCAAGCCAAATGATTCGCTTGAACTTGGCAGAATAAAGAGATCACTACATTGCAAAATGTCGGCAAAAGACTCCTGCTTGCCAAGAAGACAGACCCGCTCCGCTAAGCCTAACTCATGCACTAACTCCTCAACAGCCGAGCGCTCCGGGCCGTCTCCGATTAGAACTAAGTGAGAAGGGATTTTTTTGTTGACTAGATTAAATATCTTAACGACATCAGTGACCCTTTTAACTGCTCTAAAATTCGAGACATGTGTCAGAATACGCTCTTTAACAGCGCATCCAAGAGCCGGGTAGATCTCAGCACGGGATTTGTCAGAAGGTTTAAATCGTTCTGTATCTACGAAATTAGGAATGACTTCTATGGGGAAATCGGTAGGCACATTAAGCTTGTCATAGGTTGCATGGGCTAGATATTTTGAGGGTGCTGTAACACCATCGCTTTGAGTAATAGAAAAACGGGTTATAGGGAAATAACTCCGGTTCTGACCGACTAGGGTGATATCAGTGCCGTGTAGTGTAGTTATAATTTTTGGGGCAATAGGGCCTAAGACCTGTTTGGCTAGGTATGCACTCGTCGCGTGTGGGACAGCATAATGCACATGCAATAGATCAAGTTTCTCGTAGGTTGTAACCTCAACCATTTTAGAAGCAAGACTTAAGGAGTAGGGCGGATGAATAAAGACCGGATAGGTTTGAAGCTCTACCTCATGGAAAAATATATTCTCTGTAAATCTTTCGAGTCTGCGCGGGACGTCATGACAGATAAAATGAACTTTATGGCCGCGGCGCGCCATGGCCATGCCGACCTCGGTTGCAATTACTCCTGAACCGCCGAAGGTGGCATAGCAGGTAATGCCGATACGAAGCTTCGTCTTCACGCTATCTCCTCAGGATAAACCAAGGCATTTTTACCGGAAAAAGCTGTAAAAATAGGCAGCGGATCATTTAATCCGATTACATTCTTAACAACATACGGTTCACCGTGATTAACTCCGATCATCGCTCCAAAATAACGATCCCGTGCATCAATGGTAGAATGCATTAAAGGTGAGGTAAGAAGTGTCTGTGGTGAATTATCTGTAACAGGTCCTACCTGGCTGTTGTAGGCCTTGATCGAGTCAATTTTTTTACTAACTACATCTGAAATATCGAGTACGAAGCTTGGACGCGGCTCATAACGCATCGGGAAATAAATAAGCTGCAAAGTGTTAAAAAAGTTTCCAAGCTTAGGTTCAAACTGACGCAATCCAGCTAAAAATACAGCCCGTGTCACAAGATTGCTGGCAGCTACATGATCAGGATGACGCTCCTGCCAGAAAGGGGCAACTATGATGCGCGGGCGATGCTTTCGGATCGCAGCAATAACAGCATTTAACTGTAGATTGCTTGCATCGCTTGCACCTGAGGCGCTAAGGTGGCAATCTGGGAGCTCCAAGTTCTCACGTACAGTAAGCCCTAAAATCTTAGTTGCGCTATCAGTCTCCTTTTTACGGGTTTTAACATCCCCTCTAGTGCTCATCTCTGCGCGGGTAAGGTCGACTACTCCGGTTTTATATCCTAAAGCAGCCATTTTAATGAGCAGGCCGCCGCAGCAGATCTCAACATCATCCGGATGAGCACCAAAAGCTAGGAAATCGAGGGTGAATTCAGACATATTGAAGCTTTTTAATTACTGGGGGTCGACGGTCCCAGTACCCACTTTTTTAAGTACAGATGAGCAGTCTATTATAGAAGTACAATCTCTTGAGCTAGCTCTTTATTTAGAGTAGCACCAAGTAATCTCCTTTTCAACTCGATACCATATCTTGCCAGATAATAAGGTAATCCCAATATTCTCTCCTGAGGCTCACCATTAGGATATAAAGCTGTACGAACACGAAAAAGTTTGTCGAACTGTGTTTTTTCACGCACGGTAATGGCTTGTAGGTAGCGTTGATTAAGAGCGGAGAAGATCTCCTTTAGTTTTATCTCGGTCTTATCAATGTTATTTGCAAGGGAGGAATCTGCACTCAGGTAGTTGGTACGCACAGTTGCAAAAATAGAATCAATCATTTCTGAAAAATCCTTTTCTATCTGAGTCGGTGATTGGTATTTAGTAGAGAATTTATCAACTAAGATATTTTTTAATTCCTCCTCAGTACGTGAGAGATCTGAAGCAGAGATTCCTAATTCATCAAGATTCTTTTTGTGCTTAGGTTCAACTAATAGATAGGATGGCCGGGCAACCGGATTTGGTTGAGGCACCTCAAAGTATCTATAGATAGCTCTAATCTGCTTAAAATAGTTTAGCTCAGCCTGACCTCCTATGTACGATTCTGGTGCAAAGAGATAGTCCTGCACTATCGGACGAAGGAGAGCGCTATTGCTGAAACGAGTAGGATCGTTTTCCAAGAGCGCTTGCAACTCAGCGGAAGTAACTGTATCTGCAGCACCAATTAAACCCCAATCACTGCCTTTGGCTGTCAGGCGGTAGCGCGGTCCAGCTGAGCCTTCAGAGTGATAAAAGAAAAGCGGAGAATCCTCGCGGATGTGAACCTGAGGCGCTTCGCCTTGCGATTGAAGGAGCTCTGATTGGGCTATAAGTGCCGCTGAGATCTCTCTCCAGGAAGCGTATGCACGTTTATATATCGGTGCCATTAATTGGGCAGTGCCAGGAGTGCGTGGGTTAAAGAGAACTAATCCCTCCTCAGCAAAAAGTGCAGCCATAAAACCGGCAAAAGACTCACTGAAAGTATGATCCTTGGTGTAGTTTGATCTGAAAAGTGAGGAGATCTGAGGCCAGTATTGGGTTGTGCTATATTGAGCGGAAAGTTTTTCGAAGAGTGTTTCAACCTCTGCTCCAAGTTTAATGTACTCGACAGACACCTTATTTTTCGCAATATCAGGTTCTAGCTTTAACTCCACCAGCTCTCCGCTGCTATTTAGGTGAAAGGAGGCAGCTACCTCTTCAAAATCATGATCCTCGCTCTGCACCCAAAAGAGCGGGACAGCTTTAAAACCTTTCTCACGAAGCTCTCTTGCTCGCTTTATTGCGCCTAACGCTTTATAAAAAGTGAGTAAGGGTCCGCCAAAAAGGCCGCATTGCTGACCTGTAATTACGATCTTTACAGTGGGATCGGAGAGAAGCTCTAGATTCTCCGATCGAGAAGGACTTTTCACAAATCCGGAGTTGTACTCTGTGATAATTTTATGTAGTGCTTTGAGCATTCAGGATAATACTGTAGCAGAAAACAGGTCAGTGCTCAAAATCGTACCAAACCTTATCTGCTAGTGCCTGATTACGGCCGCGCAGTAAGCTCAATGTCTTCCATGGATGGAGCACGAAATACCAGTCACCGAACCGGTCGAATTTACGACATGAGGTAGTTATATAGGCTCGAAAAATCATCTGGAATTTTTTATTTATTGTTTTTCCGTATGCTCTTAATCTTTTTGCAAAGTCTATATCCTCTACACTAGCCAAAGATTCATCAAATCCGCCGATTGCAAAAAAATCCTCCCTATAACAGAAGAAGAGGCCACAAAATATGCGGTGCCATAGAACGATGGGAAGAAGAATGAGGCCGCTTGCTAGGATACCGGCGGAGAGTCTTTCAGGGTATATCATAACCCCGCCGCCGATCACGGTATTTGTATTTAGTTCCTCTAAAATTACATCAAAGATATTATCTGAAACTACACTGTCGGCATCGACAGTAACGATAATTTTACCGCGAGAGGCTTTCACACCTGCGTTTCGAATCTGAGCTAAATTTTTGCTTTCGTCATGTACAATAGTGCAATTAAAACTCTCTGCGATCGACTCAGTTTGATCTGTACAACGGTTAATAACTACTATTAATTCTATACTATGTGAATTTGCATGAGCTGCCTTACGTAGTGCGGATATACATACCGGTAGTAGCTGCTCCTCGTTGCGAGCAGGGATAATTATAGAGAAGAGGGGGGTGTTTGTGCTCATATTCTAATCATCCTAGAAGGAGCAGTATGAACTAGAAATAGGCGAAAAATGCCCGAAAACACTTAGCGAAATTGAATTTACGTGTTCACCCACAGGGTGAGCCTACCAAAAAAATGTTTTCGGGCATTTTTTGGCCTAAAAAAAGGCTAGAACTGCACTTTCTAGGTGATCCTAAATCCGGCAGCTGCCGGATTTAGGATCATTGTCAAAAGTAGTAGAATTGATAAGATTCTGAAAGGAGATATCTATGAAAGCCTTATTACTTTTTCTTATTGTAGCGTTAATCGGCTGTGCCGGTATGGACGGTGGATCCGGAGGTAACTATGGGAGCGGTTATGGCGGTGGAGGGTACAACAGCCCATATTCATACGGAGGTTATGATGATTACTATTACCGTCGCAGGACCGAGAAACTATCACGGGAGCTTGAAGACCTTGAGGATCAGGTAGATGAGCAGAATGAGATGACGGCTAAGGAAAGGGAGGAGGCATTGGCAAGGGAAGCCGCCTTGCGCGAAGAGCTAGAGAAAGTCAAACAGGAACAGTCAGCCAGAAGGCCGGCCCCTCCACAACGTAGTCGTGATGAAGTAAGACGGGAAAATGAACGCTTAAAAGACAAATTAGGTGATATTCGTGAGCGTGAACGAAGAGAAGATGAAAGACAACGTGCTATTCGTGAGCGGGAACGAGCTAAGCATGAGAAAGAGGAGCAGGAATTAAGGGAAAGGATTAGGAGGCAGAAGGAGAAGTTGAAAGAGGAGCGAGAGGAGGAGCAGAAAAAGAATAAGGGGAAAAAGAAGCACTAATCTTTTACTGGGACCGCGGGCTTCCAGCCCGCTTGATCGAACCTGCAGTGGAGATCAAGCGGGCTGGAAGCCCGCGGTCCCAGTACTGAATATGAATTACTATCCCATAATATATGGGCGAACTGTACTAATAGAGATGCTGCACTTATCTATTCCTAACTGCAACAGTCTTGGCAACGTTTCTTCTATAGCTATGGTGTTCTGAGCAGATGTGTTAGATGGGTTTAAATGGTTTTCCAAAACTGCTAATATACCGCCAACACCCCCAATATGCGGAGCCCAGAGCTGTATCTGTCTTGATCCAAACATGTCTGGGATTCCTTGTGTGCACATTCCTTTAAGTGCTGATGGAATATCAGCAGGTTGCATGCTATTCATTCTTCTCTCTAAATCCTCAGTAAGTTCGTGTTGAGTTGTTAATACGGCAAACAGTGGAGGGTCAGTTTCTCTTTGTCTTTTCTGTAATACCAAAAGATCCTCATATTTAAGAGATCCACTATTAGCGACACAGAGAAGAAAATTAGATTGTTCAAAAAGTTTGCTACGTTCGACAGCGCTGAACCCATCCTCACTGGCACGGGAGAGTGCTGAAGAATCTGAATCGCATACAATTAGATTGTTAAACCCTTTTGATTTGAGTATATTAGCGACCTGTTTCCCTACCGTTCCGTACCCTAAAATTCCGATACAGGGATTTTGTAGCGCTTTTTTCTCCGCTCCATAGTTAATGCGGTGCGATGTGATCGCCCCTTCAAGGATTGCGCATAGTGCTGAAGCGGTAATACGGCTAGTACTTTTGACATGAAATGTGTGGTGACTACTTTTCAATGCCTCTGAAAAGGAGGTGCCGTCTAGCAGTACAAACGGATCTGCAAGATCACGTCCTAAGGTTAGAGTAATTTCTGCAGACTGCTCTATCTGCTTTAAGGCCACACCAAAGAATCTGGCAATATCCCTAACTTTTTCAGGTGCTACTTTATCTCCGTTAAAGCAGGCATCTCCAAGTGTAAGAGAGGCTACACCTGCTACAATGGAATGTTTGCCATCGGTTAGTGCTGCCCGCAAGGCTGGTCCGCCCAAACAATGGGATCTAACAAATTCAACTCTCCTATTGGCTGCTTCACTTGCCCTGGCTAAATCAAAAAGAGATCTATTGAATGTGTTGGTATCGGGGCTACGTAATGGCGAGGTGTGATAGGAGGTTACAACTACAAACTTCTGAGATTTTGTAGTCTTTGCATATTGTAGTGAATCAATTAAAACTACTAGCGTGCTACCGGTTTCAGGATGAGTCACGATGTGAGCCTCAAGATGAGGAAACATTCCGGGACCGGCTCCAAGTCGTGTCTTAAGTTCGCCATTTTTAAGAACTTCATACGACAAAGTCGCTGTAGTGGTACGGCCGCCACTTGCAGCAGAGTCTGAGGGGGCGCGTTGAAGAATGCGAGCAGGACCTAATAATCCTCTAAACGGGTCGTTGGAACGTGGAGAATGCCCAAGCCCGTGCCATCGATTATTTGCAACAAAGTGGTCCATAACTTCTGACCTAGCTGAGAAAGATCGAACTGCTAGTTATCAGGGTGTATTTTATGACCATAATCCTCCTTAGTCAAATTCTTGCTGTTTAATATTAAGTAGGCATATCATTAAGGTTAATATACGGTTTATTCTCACATGAATTATCCTCGTAACTTGTTACAAAATATAAAGTTTATACACCTCCTTCTTTTATTTTTGATTGTATTGCTACAGCTCCCCTGGTTAGGTAACCGTCTATTTTCCACCCGAGGAGAGGCGCGTGAAGCATTAGTAGCGCAGGAGATACATTTGCAAGGAGAGTGGATTTTGCCGGCTGGGTATGGAGGTACAGTACCTTCAAAACCGCCGTTAATGCACTGGATTATAGCAGGTTTCTCAGAGCTAACTGGTGCCGTAACAGAGACTACTGCCCGTCTGCCATCTGCTTTAGGAGCAACTCTATTTACAATTCTATATTTTATTTTCCTAAGTCGGGAGGGAGCCTCTAAGAGGGAGAGCAATGTCCTAGCCACCCTCACAGTTATCATTCTATCCACCTCTCCAGAATGGTTTCGCAGCGCAGCTGCCTGTCGTGTTGATATGCTCCTATCTGTATTTGTAGCAGGCGGGTTACTATGTTTGTTTTGTTGGATAGAACAACGAGCTGAAAAAGCTCTGGCTTTGGGCGCTATTCTACTCGGATTGGCCATTCTCACTAAGGGGCCAGTAGGGATTGTGCTGCCGGCCGGGATAATTTTTATTTATATGCTGTTTCGAGGAGAGCGTTGGATTTATACCCTCATCGCAGTTGCAAAATTTTCGGTTCCGGCAGCTATCATAGGTGGCTCCTGGTATGTAGTTGCGTATCTCTCAAGCCCTCAGGCCTTTTACGATAAATTTTACTACGAAAACATCGCTCGCTTTATCTCCACAATGGAGGATGATCCGCACTCACACAGTATAGCATACCTCATGGGAGCGCTATTTACAGGATTCTTTCCGTGGAGTTGCGGAATAGTTCCACTATTTCCGAAAGCAGCATCCTGGCTCAGGCAGCATTGGCGCAGCAGTTTACAGAAAATGCGTGACCTGATTCGCCGTGACCAGTTTTTAGGTTTCTCTATCCTTACAGCCTTTCTTATATTTATTTTCTTCTCGATTCCGGATAGTAAGCGCAGTGTCTATCTCCTGCCGAGCTATCCTTTTTTAAGTTACATCATTGCACGTGCAATAATACTTTCTAAAGCGAAGGTGTTGAGCACGCTCAAGATAGTGCTAGTTGCTTTGGGAGTGCTTTATACAATATGCACGCTTACTGTAATTCTCATAATTTTATTCGGCGTTGATAACGCAGAGCCTCTTATTAATATATTTTCGGCCGACTCACAGTGGTATGCAGAGTCAATTCTACTCTCCTTTGAGAAATTAGGATTCTTTAGTGCTCTACTCTTACTTCTGCCTATTCTCATATTTCTTATTTACCTCTGGCGTTTAACTTTGGTGAGTAGCGGGTTATTCATATTTTCTTTATTGCTAGTATTTAACGTGGCAATCTCCCCATCTCTTAATGATCCTTTATCTGAAAAACAGTTTGCTTTATTATTAAAAAATAATGGATACACTGATGGAGATCTATATTCATTCGGTTTTTCATACTACGGCTTAAGCTTTTATATGCAGAAACAGATTAATAACTGGTCAGAGCAGGTCAAGATCAATGATTATGTTCTATTACCAGTCGATAGTTTTGCAAAGTTTCGGAATTCCTTGCCTCGCGATAAGAGTTGGCATGTGATTACCAATTCTGGAACAGGCATTGTAAAGTCAAAAAATGTTACAGCTTTAATAAAGATTATTAAAGCTTCAGGAGAATCTGATGCGGATATTAATTAGTGGCGGCAGCGGTTTTGTAGGTGGAGAACTAATAAAAAAGCTAACTCCACAGCATGAGTTTGTGAATTTATCTCGAAGTTCAGCACGAGGTCTTTTCTGGGATCCGGGAGCTGGAGTAGTAGATCGATTGAAGCTTGCCGGATTTGATGCTGCTATTCACCTTGCTGGAGAGAGTGTCGCTTCAGGCCTCTGGACTAAAAAGAAACGAGCGGCGATTAGAGAGAGTAGAATTAAAAGCACAATACTCTTAGCTTCAGCATTGGCTGAAATTCCTACTCCTCCAAAGGTGCTGATATCAGCCTCGGCGGTAGGATATTATGGAAATCGTGGTTCTGATGTTTTAACTGAGATATCTGAGCACGGCAGCGGATTTCTGGCAGATTTAGCAGTTGAATGGGAGAATGCAACTAAGATCGCGCATGACCGTGGTATCAGAGTCGTAAATCTCCGTATCGGTATTGTGTTAGGCAGAGGCGGGGCCTTAGCAGCTATGCTACCGGTTTTCAAACTCGCTCTTGGCGGTCGGCTAGGAAGTGGCCAGCAGTTTATGAGTTGGATTGCGCTAGATGATCTGATCGAGATTGTCCGCTTTTCACTTACAGAGGAGCGTGTAGTTGGTGCGGTAAATTGTGTAGCGCCTAACCCGGTTACTAACGCCGAATTTACCGACGTACTTGCAGAGACTATACGTCGACCTGCCTTTATACCGCTTCCTACATTTGTGCTTAAAACACTGCTTGGTCAGATGGCGGAGGAGATTCTTCTTTCCAGTACAAGGGTAATGCCGCAGAAGATTATTGATTTAGGATTTAAATTTAGATTTCCTATAATAAATGATGCATTGAAGGAATACACTTAGCTGACTGCTTATACGGGGAGTTTTTAGTATGAAGAAAATAATTGTTCTTGGAGCCGGAATGGTAGGCAGTGCTATGGCACTGGACCTGTCAAAAAGCCATTCTGTAACTGTTGCAGATATAAATCCAGTATCCTTGGCACGTCTGCGTGAACGCTCCGCTAAAATTCAGTTGCAGGAGTTAGATCTTTCTAGTGGCTCGGCAATTGGCAAGGAGGTCTTGAAGTTTGATCTGGTAATTGGTGCTCTGCCAGGCTTTCTTGGGTTTAATATGGTTAAGGCGGTGATCGAGGTAGGTAGACCGATTGTCGATATTTCGTTCTTCCCAGAGGACGCACTACAGCTAAATGATCTTGCAAAAAAAAATGGAGTGACTGCTTTTGTAGATTGTGGAGTTGCTCCGGGTATACCAAACATGGTGTTGGGACGGTATGACCAGATCATGAAGGTGAATAATTTTGAGTACTATGTTGGCGGTCTTCCCAAAAGAAGAAAATGGCCGTTTCAATACAAAGCTCCTTTTTCTCCAGTTGATGTGATTGAGGAGTATACCAGGCCGGCGCGTCAGCGAGTAGGCGGGGTGATGATCACGCTTCCAGCCATGTCAGATCTTGAGCACCGCATCTACGATCAGGTTGGTACCCTAGAAGCATTTAACACTGATGGACTTCGCTCACTGTTGTATACGATGGAGCATATCCCGAATCTAAAGGAGAAAACATTACGGTATCCTGGACATATTGAGCAAATAAGAGCACTGCAAGAGTCGGGCTTCTTTTCAGATGAAGAGATTGAGTTTCAAGGGAAAAAGATAAAACCTCTGGATTTTACTTCACAGATTCTATTTAAAGATTGGCGGCTTACTCCTGATGAGGAGGAGCTTACAATTATGGAGCTTATAGTAGAGGGGGAAAAAGATGGTGCTGCGCTGAGAGTCTCCTATCATCTGCTCGATTATTACGATCCAGCCACTAAGATTTCATCAATGGCGCGTACGACCGGATATACGGCTACTGCGGTAGCGAATCTTTTTCTTAACGGATTGTATAGGGATCCTGGTATTGCTCCACCTGAATTTGTAGGACGAAATCAGGAGTGTTTTCAGTTTGTATTGAACTATCTTGCTGAGCGAGGTGTGAATCTGGAGCATTAGTTCTTACTGGGACCGCGGACATCTTGTCCGCAAACGAATTAGCTGCTACTTCGTTGCGGACAAGATGTCCGCGGTCCCAGTATTGAGAAGCTTACATATTAGCTGTTAAACTTAGCTCATGTCGAAATACGCAGAAACTGCCAAAAACTTTCTTCTCTTTAACCGTTCAGGAACTCTATCTACGTTGACCCGTGCAGGTGGTGAACATGCAGGCTTTCCGTTTGGCTCAGTAACTCCTTACGATATTTCGTCTAGCGGTGAGTTTGTGATCTATATCTCGCTCATAGCTGAGCATTACAAGAATTTGATAGCCGACGCACGTGCAAGTCTTACTGTTACTGATACATATGGGCATGCCGACCCTCAGGCCTGTGCACGTGCTACTGTTTTGATGCGTTTTGTGCCGATCGCTAAATCTGAGGAGGCTCCCTACAAAGAGCGGTATGCGAGCCGATTCCCGGATTCAATTAATTTTGAGATCGAGCATAACTTTGTATTCATGCGCGGCAAGCCGGAGCGAATTCGCTGGATCGGCGGTTTTGGAGAGATAGGTTGGGTCCAAGCAGATGATTTTTTGGCGGCGCAGGCCGATCCGCTTGCATATTGCGGAATGGATATTGTTGAGCATATGAACTGTGACCATCATGGAGCTTTGGGTGAATTGCTTAGTTGGAAATTAAAGACTGCGCAGTTCTCAAGCAGAATAGAAATGGTAGCGGTGCACAAAGACGGTTTTCAGATCTCATATTCCAAGGATGGCAAGATAAAAACCCAGGATTTTTTCTTTTCTAAACCTGCCATGTCATCAGATGACTCACGTAGAGAGATTGTAGCTTTGTTAAAGGAGGCGCGCGGGGCTGGTCATAAGGAATGAGCGTGGCGCTTTTTTATCCCATATGCGCTATTCGAGTCTCATCACTGTTTAGAGATCTAATATCTGGACCTAGCTCCAGTAAAATGATATAATTGCTGGAGTATGTTCCAGAGGCTTCTTAATATATTGAAAACAAACAGCTTTTTTCTGTTTGGTCCAAGAGGAGTAGGCAAATCAACTCTGATTCAGAATCAGATAATGTCTGATAAATCACTTTATATAGATCTATTAAAGTTTAAGGAGAAAGCGGATCTCTTGGCGAATCCGGATTCACTAGAGAGCAGAATTCTACCTGGCACTGAATGGGTAATCATAGATGAAGTTCAAAAAGTTCCTGCATTACTCGATACCGTACATCGATTAATTGAAGAGCGCGGTATTAAATTTGCGCTGAGCGGGTCGAGTGCCAGGAAAATTAGACATGGTGGCTCTAATTTATTGGCTGGCCGAGCATTTGTTTATAACCTCCATCCGCTAACAGCAGCTGAAATTGGAGAGGAGTTTAATCTATTAGATCTACTCAGTTGGGGTGCATTGCCAAAAATCTTTAGCTTTTCTGATATGCAGAGTAAACGGGAATATTTGGACAGCTATGCTCTAACATATCTTCAAGAAGAGATCTGGAATGAGCATTTAGTGCGTGATCTCAATCCATTTAGAAGGTTTTTAGGAGTGGCTGCTCAAAGTAACGGCAAGATCTTAAATTACTCAAACATCGCCGAGGACGTGCGCTTAGATATAAAAACTGTTCAAAACTATTTTCAAATTCTTGAAGATACACTATTAGGTTTTATGTTAGAACCGTATCACCCTTCGCTTCGACAAAGACAAAAAGCAAATCCTAAATTCTATCTTTTTGATCTAGGAGTTACTAGAGCCTTAACCAATGATTTTGCATTATCGCTAAGTCCACAAAGTCTAGGGTTTGGGCAACGTTTCGAACATTTCTTAATAGCGGAAATATGGCGGCTTAATAGCTACCTTAAACGATACTCGAATCTTTCGTTTATAAGAGAGTCTGAGCAGCTGGAGGTGGATCTGGTACTTTCTGCTGCGGGAGAGCCAATTACTCTAATTGAGATAAAATCATATAGTGAGATAGACGAGAGATCCGTTAAGGCATTGCAGCATTTTGCGAATAAGTGGCCAAATTCCAAAGCGTACTGTTTGTCGTTGGACCCATGTACCAGACAATTTGGAGGTGTTTACTGTTATCATTGGCAAACAGGCTTAAAGATTCTTGGTTTATAGCGAATAGACTTGGTTTTAAGATTTGGCTATAATGTCGCCGCTTTCGCTCAATTTTGAGTTCTAGAGTATTTCTAAGAAGTTCTATAAAGATATTAACTTAATGGTGATTAAAGATGGTATCAGGACCTACAGGTGTTGATGAGTTCATTGCTGGTGCGTTGTCTGAGATGGGTCAGCCAAAACTTGCGCGTGTTGTTAAAGATATGAAGGAGGCGCCGGTGGGACCTTCCTCACCTTTATTCCAGGCTACTTGGGGTGGAGGTGATCACTTAAACGCATCTTTTTCAACTAATACTTTAACTCCAGCAGAGCAGCAGCTAGTATCTGATGTGGTAGTTGTAATTAAGCGGCATGTTAGAGATGGAACGTTGTACGATTCCAGGGAGAAGCTTTCATTAGAAGTAATGCGGGATCTCACGGCGAAGGGACTATTTGCCTCAATCATTCCAGTAGAGCACGGCGGCAAAGGATTTTCATTTAGCTGTCTATTAGAGTGTCTTTACCAGATCTCAAAGTTTGGCGGATTCTTTGCGGCATGTCTTACCTCTGCCTCAGTTGTGATTGGGCCGCGCGGACCACTTGTCAGAAATGGGACAGATGAGCAGAAGGGGATGTTACGTGACATTGCAAATGGACAGATAGGATTTTTCTCCCTCACAGAAGTTGATGCCGGAGTAAATGTTCCTGGGCTCTCTGCCTATGCTATTGAGACTCAAGATGGTTATCAATTATATGCATTACCGAAGTCAGGTAATCGACCTAGGGATGGCAGAAAACGGTATGCTACCGGCTTAGAGTATGGACGTACAGGGGTAGTGGTTGCGCGTGTAGGCGGGCCAGAAGCTAGAGAAGTAGGTGTCTTCCTACTGACAGCTCCTGTGAGAGATACTGAAACATTTACCCTTCATAGGTATCCCTTAAGCGCATTCGCTGAGATCGATAATTGTGGAATGACACTTAATGGTTTTTATGTTCCGCGTGAAGCACGAATCCCTGGACATGGGATAAAGATGGCGATGGATTCACTGGTGGAGGGGCGGGCCGCACTTGGTTCTATGTATTGCGGAGGTATTGACTATTTACTTGCTCAGGTTGGGTATTGGTGCAAAGACCGTAATAGCCTAGGTGATAGGCCATTGATTGAACAAAGACCTGTTGCAGAATCTGTAGCTATGAGTGCAGCCTGGCGCTGTGCTGCGGCTGCTATGGCAGAGCTGGCTAGAAATCAGGTTAGTAGTGGTAAAGATGCACGATTTGAAGCCACTATATGTAAGGTTTTTGTAACTGAAGCTGCTCGTACCATTCAACCATTGGTGCAGGATGCTTTTGGCGGTAGGATGTTCGAAACTAATCACCCGATTGGGAGATATTTGGCTGTGATGTTGGTGGGTGTTACATTTGAGGGGCCAAACAAAGCGATTCTTCCTAAGGCTTTTTCGACCTTTGTAGCAGAGCATGTCAGTAAACGGTTTCTTCCTTTAATGCCGATACTTCTTGAACGTGGGCTCTTGAAGTTAGATCTTACTACGACTAAAGGATGGAGTGCTTTGGCTAAAATGCTTGGAAAAAAAATATTATGGACAGACGTGGCATGGGGTCTAAGGCAGGCGGTACGTGCGTTTCGATCAGGATTTCCATCTAACGGATATTCTGCACAAGGTATAAGTAACCCTGAGTTACGTGATTATGCAGCTTTTGCGAGGCGTAAACTGTATAACTGGCCACTTACTGTTTCTAGGATAATGGGACAGCGTGGCTTAGAGCTCCTTGAGGATACAGTAACGATTAATGATCATATGTTTCGCTTGGCAGATATTCAGACGATGTTGGCGCTCGCATACTGGGCTGAAGGAAAGGATCCATCAGTTGTAAGAGCAAGCCTACTTGGTTGTGAACTGTTAAAAGGGAGAATTACTGGCAAAACTGTTAAAGACGGAAGATATAGGGATCTAGTCTCTGCTATATCAAGTGATCTTGTTGAACAGAGGTTTTCCCCGACGCAGGGTGTGGAAATGGACTCTAAGCTATTTACACCTGTTTAAGGCGCGTCCTGAGCTCTCAGTATATCGGAAAAATCTAATGTTACATTATCTCAGCTCTTGCTCCTTACTGGGACCGCAGGCTTCCAGCCTGCATACGAATTAGCTCTTATTTCGTTGTGGGCTGGACCGCGCTTCGCGTGGACTTGTTGATGATTGCTTCGCAAGCATTTATCTTACGCTGCCTAGTAGCAGTGCTAGCGCACTGCCTAGGCGCGTCCTGCGGTCCCAGTAGAAAACTTACTTATGTTATAATGTAGTAGCTAAGCAGGCTGCTAATAATTACTCAAACGCTCCCTGCCAGCCTTTCTCTCCATATGGTGTGCGCAGTTCTTTGAACAGGTATCTTTGAATTCTAAATCTTTACAGCTTTCACAGATAATTGCTGGCTTAGAACATTTGGCACAGCTAATCCTGGTTTCGCCCGGATTGCCGCAGTGTGGACAGAGTCGGTAGCGCTGCGTAGGCTTTAAATTGGCGTCGACAGCCACGCGATTATCAAACACAAAACACTCACCTTCGAAGTGCCCGTCTGGATACTCTTCTAAATATTTCAGTATGCCGCCCTGAAGCTGCTTAACATCTGAGAACCCTTTGCGCTGCATCTCTAAGATAGCTTTTTCGCAGCGTATGCCACCTGTACAGTATATTAAGTAACGCTTGTCTTTAGGGAGGGCTGAAGAGTCCAAAAACTTTGGGAAGTCGCTAAATTTACTGATATTAGGATCAACTGCACCATGAAATTTGCCAAGGCCTGTCTCATAAAAATTTCTAGTATCAATTACGGTTGCATTCCCGTCCGAAATTGCTGCATGCCACTCCGCTGCCGTAAGATAATCATTACTATTTAATTCAGGCTCAACAACTCCAAGTGTGACAATCTCCTCACGAATCTTTACTGACCAGCGTCGAAAAGGCTGGAAGTGGCTGACGCTGTCCTTGAATTCTAGTGCTCCGATCTGTGGTATAGAAACTAGCTTCTTTTTAAACTCGGAGATATCCTGCTGCGGGCCTGCTATAGTTGCGTTTATGCCTTCCGTACCCAAAAGTAAGAGGCCGCGAATGTTACTGCCGCCTAGATCATAGATCCTGTTGCGAAGCTCCTGCAGATCCTCCGCCTTAATAAGAGTAAATTTATAGAATGCTGCAACTAGAAATGTGTTCATAAGCTAATATGATTTGCCAAAAATAGCGTCCACCTTGGCAGGCTT
This sequence comes from uncultured Bdellovibrionales bacterium, assembly GCA_964556665.1. Lineage (GTDB taxonomy): Bacteria > Bdellovibrionota_C > UBA2361 > UBA2361 > CAZKXU01 > CAZKXU01. The sequence continues at coordinate 27,997 of CAZKXU010000001.1, forward strand.
GCCGGTTATTACACACCGTCCCTCGCCTCCACGTTGCTCCTCTGGGAGACACCGTACAGTGACCTTTAGATCCGCCAACATCTCATCTGTTTTCGGATCCTCACTCCACTTGGCAAGTACAAATCCGCCATGAATTTCAGGCTTCTCCGCATTTTTAGGGGTGAAAAAGCGTTTAAAGTCCTCAAAATTGTCAATATTCGAGATAGTATTCTCTTTTAGCACAGCCTTTGCCTGATTAAAGAGAGAGTCCTGAATTTCATCCAAAAGTCCTACTATGCGGCCGGCTAGATCCGCGCGCTTTAGAGCAAGCTTCTCTTTATGGGCTCGGTCACGTCTATACAATACTACGCTGTCACTATCTATATCTCGCGGACCAACCTCGAGACGGATCGGGATGCCGCGCTTAATCCACTGCCAATTTTTATCTCCACCACGTATATCACGTCGGTCTACAACAACAACAAGCTCCCGTCCGTGATAGGTTACACCGCGTAAGCTCTGCGCAACCGATTCTGCATATGCTAGTACCTTACTCTCTAACTCAGGCTTTGGAACTATAGGCAGAATAACAATATGCTTTGGCGCTATTCTTGGTGGGACGCGCATACCATCATCATCGGCATGGGTCATTACAAGTCCGCCGATCATTCTTGTAGAGGTTCCCCATGAGGTTGTGTAGCCGTATTCCTTTACACCGCTCTCATTTAAAAACTGAATATTTGAGGACTTTGCAAAATTTTGTCCTAGATAATGTGATGTTCCGGCCTGTAATGCTTTACGATCCTGCATCATAGCTTCGATAGTGAAGCTTCTTACAGCTCCTGGAAATCTTTCGTTGGCTGGCTTTTCTCCCTTTATTACCGGGATAGCAAGAAAAGTTTCTGCGAACTGCCGATACATCTCATGAATAAGGGTTGTTTCGCGCATTGCATCCTCTTCAGAAGCATGCACCGTGTGCCCCTCCTGCCAGAGAAATTCAGCTGTTCGTAAAAAAACCCTAGTGCGCATCTCCCAGCGCACGACATTGGCCCACTGGTTGATCAGGAGCGGCAAATCACGGTAGGACTGTACCCATTTTGCAAAAGACTCCCCAATTATAGTCTCCGAAGTCGGACGAACAATTAATGGCTCCTCTAATTCCCCGGTTGGAACAAGTTTGCCGTTTCTCTCTTCAAGACGGTGATGAGTTACGACAGCGCACTCCTTAGCAAAACCTTCAACATGAGTCGCCTCTTTTTCTAGTAAACTAAGAGGGATAAAAAGCGGAAAGTAGGCGTTCTCGGCGCCGCTTGCTTTAATCAATCTATCCATTTCACGCTGGATGTTCTCCCAGAGTCCGTACCCCCACGGTTTTATAACCATGCAGCCACGTACGACAGAATTTTCAGCTAACTCAGCTGCTTTGACTACCTGCTGATACCACTCAGGGTAATCTTCAGCGCGGGTAGGGGTGATAGCGGTTTGTGCTTCTTTTGACATAGGTAGTTATATTACTGGAAATGGGGGAAGGGGTAAAGCGTGCGGGGTGTTAATAGATGTTGCCGTATTCTCCTTTACCCAAAAGACTCTGGTAATTAGTGGTAGGCTTATATATTATAAAACTTTGGATAATATGCATTGGCATTACTCCTCCCTAACCTTCCCCTTCATCTCGACAAATTTCACCGGGCCAAGATCCTGTGATTCGATTCCATCCTTAGTTTTCTTAACTAGAACAAGCTCCTGAGCCTCGTCGCCAAAGGGCAGAATCATTCTGCCTCCTACTTTGAGCTGTTTCACTAGTTCGCGTGGTATAGTTGGGGTAGCCGCAGAGATAATAATTGCATCAAAAGGGGCGGCTTCAGGCCAACCAAGAGAGCCATCTCCGCATCTAAAAAAAATATTGTAATAACCTAGCTCAGAGAGGAGGTTTTTAGTCTCACGGAAAAGTTTCTCGTTAAATTCAATGCTGTAAACCTCCCCCTCTAGTTCGGCTAATAGTGCAGTTAGGTAGCCGCTGCCTGTTCCAATCTCTAAGATTTTACCATTGCCATGGAGCTGCAACGTCTCAAGCATAAGCGCAACGATGTAAGGCTGCGAGATTGTCTGTTCAGAGCCGATCGGTAAAGGCTTGTCGCTGTAGGCGTTAGATATAAGCTCAGGCGGAACAAATCGTTCCCTTGGAAGTTTACTGAATGCATCCAATATCCTGCTATCATTGATGCCGCGCGCAATCAACTGCTCCTCTACCATAGCAGCGCGGCTCTCTATGAATTTGTCAGGGTTGCTCATCCTCACGATGAATGCTGCGGCATATAGAGAGATAATGCAAGAAGATCCTAAATATTAGTCCTCTCAAATATAATAATCAACTAAAATAAGCAGTGTTATTAGATAGTTAGCTATTAGAATGCTGCAAAAAGCTTTCTTACAAAGCAATTTACGAAAAATTTAATAACTGCCGATAAATAACAGGTAGCCTAAAGAAGACTAATATCGATGGCAAATATTCTAATTATTGATGATTCGAAGGATGTGCGAGACATTATGTCTCTATTGCTCGGACATGCCGGTCATAATGTAGTGGTTACAGCAGAGGCAAACCAGGCGCTACAGCTCTGTAAGGATGTCTCCTTTGATCTCGTTATCTGTGATATGATAATGCCTCCTAGTAAAGAGATCACACGTGAATCGCTTAGTGTTGGAGTTCATGTAATTAAAAAGCTGACTGAGTGCTATCCTAATCTTCCTGTAATCGCCATGAGTGGAGCTGTCGATAATGCGGTGCTTGATCGTATGTCCAACTTCGGAGCAAAAGGGATAATTTCAAAACCCTTCAATTTTGATGATCTAGTTAAAACCATTAGCGCTTTTATTCCTCCTGCAGCTTGACTCTCCTACTCAATACCGTTACTGATTATAAATGACAGTACGAATCATCGGCGCTGGCCTTGCAGGCTCTGAGGCGGCATGGCAGCTCGCTAAAAGAGGGCATCAGGTTGAGCTTTATGAGATGCGTCCTGAACAGATGACTAAGGCGCATAAGACCGGGCAGTTTGCAGAGCTAGTCTGTTCGAATTCATTTCGCGGAGCGGATCTATCAAATGCAGTAGGTCTTCTTAAAGCTGAACTTAGGCTGCTTGGCTCTCTTATCATGGAGGCAGCTGAATATGCCGCTGTACCAGCAGGAGGAGCTTTAGCGGTGGACAGAGTTGTCTTCTCCCAATACGTTGATGGGAAGATTCGAAATCATCCGAATATTAAGATTATCCTTGGTGAGATCTCTACAATACCAGAGTCATCAGACAATCAACCGGTCATTGTAGCGACCGGACCTTTAACTTCAAAAAAACTTAGCCAATATATTAAAGAGCTGTGCGGCGAAGAGAGCCTCTCCTTCTTTGATGCTATCAGCCCAATTATCTTTGCTGAGTCCTTAGATCTAACTAAAATGTTTAGACAGTCACGGTATGATAAAGGAGCAGGGGATGACTATCTCAATATCCCGCTCGACAAGGAGCAGTATCTCGCCTTTGTTGAAGCGATTAATGCCGGGGAGAAATTTGGTGCACATGATGAAGTTGAGTCTGATTCGATTGAGAACCTCCGCCCTTTTGAAGGCTGTATGCCGATCGAAGAGATGGCCTCCCGTGGTGTCGATACGCTGCGGCATGGACCGATGAAGCCGGTAGGACTCACCGATCCTAACTCGGATAGACGCCCCTATGCAGTAGTGCAGCTTAGGCAGGATGACAAACAGGGGAATCTCTGGAGTATGGTCGGTTTTCAGACCAGATTAAAACATCCGGAGCAGAAGCGGATCTTTGCGATGCTTCCAGGAATGGAGCAGGCGGAGTATGTAAGACTTGGTTCTGTACATCGAAATACCTTTATAAATTCCCCGAATGTTCTTAATCCTACCTTACTTTTTCGTAAGAGAGCCGGATTATTTTTTGCCGGACAGATTACAGGAAGCGAGGGGTATGTAGAGTCTACTGCTGGAGGTCTCGTGGCTGGGATAAATGCCTCCCGTCTATGCTCCGGATTGCCGCCGTTAGTTTTCCCGGATGATACTGCAATAGGTGCATTGCTTGGCTATATTAGTGATTCTACTAGAAAGGAGTTTCAACCGATGAATATAAGCTTTGGCCTGATGCCTAGATACCATGCATTTCAGAATGATCCTAGTATGCGCAAGGTTAATAAGAAGGATCGCCGCGGTATGATCGCAGAGCGAGCGTTAGAGTTGGTAGGGGAGATCGCTAGTAAAATATAATATACCGGGAGCGCGGGCTTCCAGCCCGCACGGATACCTGCAAATCCGTATGCGGGCTGGAAGCCCGCGGTCCCAGTATGTTTTATGGTAGAGAACTATTCAGGCAACTCAAACAATCTCTAAACTTTCCCGTGCCATCTCCGGAGCGATCCGTTTAAGCATGCCGCTCAAAACCTCACCTGCGCCAAACTCAACGGCGACAGTAGGAGCACATTCTTTAATCGCATTTTGCATACACTCTACCCAACGTACCCGCCCGCAGACCTGTTTTTCAAGGCTGTCTTTAATCTCCTCTGCGGATTGAACGGGCTGAGCTGTAAAATTTGCGTACACAGGAAATTTAGTATTCGAAAATGAGGTGAGCTTAAGATCTGATGCAAGCCGTTTTGCAGCTGGCTCCATTAAGGCACAGTGAAACGGAGCGCTAACCTGGAGCTCCATCACCTTGGCTTTGCCAAGATGGAGAATAAATTCATCAACCGCCTCTTTTTTCCCTGCGACTACTATCTGACCTGGAGCATTAATATTTGCAATCTGAGCAATACCGCTGCTTACTTTGCTTAATGCTGCCTCATGTTCTGCCGGTTCCTTACCTAAGACTGCTACCATCTTACCAACACCGACAGGGACTGCCTCCTGCATGTACTGACCACGTTTATTAACAAGCTGTACTGCATCTTTAAAATCAAGTGCTCCTGCTGCAACCAGGGCGCTATATTCCCCAAGGCTGTGACCTGCGGCTGCTACCAGGTTCAGATCAGGGTATTTACGCTTCGCCAATTCATAGCAGATCACACTTACTGTTAGGATAGCAGGCTGTGCAATCGCGGTCTCTGTCAATTTATCTGCTGGGCCGTTGAAGCATAGCTCTGAAAGTGAAAAGCCAAGCGCTTTATCTGCTACGGCGAAATATTCCCTTGCTAGATCACTACTATCTACCAGATTCTTACCCATCCCGACCTTCTGGGAGCCCTGTCCGGGGAATAAGCCAAGTACTTTATTTAATGCCGCCATATAGTCCTCATACACCAAATCCAAGTTAGAATGGAGCTCAGAATATCTCAAAATATCTGAAATTTCAACTGCTTAGACTTTGTCAGGACAAAAATATATGACGTGATTAGATCGAGCTCACTCAATCAAAAAAATTAACAGGCTAACTTGAGTACCTCCAGTTAGTAGCTATAATGATCGCTCTTCGGTAGGTTGAAAATATGAGAGAAGGACGAACAGGGAGAAAAGATAGTATAACTAATGATAGAGCGGCACTTACGCATTTAGTAGGTGTTGTGAACGATCATCTCACGGCAAGTAATCCCGGTGCTGCGTCTAACGCTGTTAGAGCCGTGGGAATTGAAATTCCTGCAGCAAGCCAATCTGGATGGGCTCTTCTCTCTTTTGTACAAGGATTATTAGAGAGGTGTTCTGGTGATCGATTAATAATGTCTCGACAAGCTAGACGTCGTCCAATAGTGGCCTCGCCACTTCTTGATACCACTATTCCACGTAGAAATGTTACACATTACCCATTTGAAGTTAATCCTCAGTTAAGAGTGTGTATTAGTAAAATGGGGATAGATCATAGGTTGATAGCACAGCTTGGGCAGATCACTCCAAATTCAGATTGGATTAGTATTGATTTAAAGGAAGTAGTAAATCCACCTGGAATCGATAAACGAGCTTTATTTATTAGAAACTTAGGAAACAGTAGCTTTGCTATTCTTCTTAGGATTCATAAGCATGATGAAGCAGGTACTGAAATATCTGGGACAGCGCTTACTGATAGGAACTGCTCTGTAAAGTTATATTATGCAGATACTAGACTAAAGGTTCCGAGTGTATTTACCTATCGGCCAACTTTGCCTAAGGAATGGAGGAGTCAAAATGAAGAGGATCAAAAGGTTTATTTTGGTGATCAACGCCATCTATTTTCATTTAGTGCACACAACATGTTTAAAGTTCTCTTAGCGGAAGCTAGAGGTGCTAAGGATTACCCTAGTCCAAGGTCGCTAGTAGATAGCTTTTTTGCGCAGACTAAAGAGACTGCTCTCTTCCCGTTAAGTAATCTTCCTGGAGGCAGTGTTTTTAGGTCGATGCTTGATGAGTTAGATTTAGCTGATGATTTAGCAAAGATGGCTGAAGATAAATTTATAGGAGCGCTAAGTAGGGCTGTTACAGCAAGAGCTGATCTTGGTGATTTTAAACTTAGCAAGCAAAAGAAAGAGGATGAGCCTGAGGAGGCAAAAACTGATCCGCTGACAGCTTAATCCTATCACTACTTAAGAATCAGTGCATTGCTGGGACCGCGTGCTTCCAGCCCGCAAAGAAGTAGCAGTGAATTCGTTTCCGGGCTGGACCACGCTACGCGTGGACTTGTTGAGGCTTGCGTCGCAAGTATTTATCTTACGCTGCATGGTAGCAGTGCTGTGCACTGCCCAGGCGCGCCCCGCGGTCCCAGAGTGACTTTTGCATCATCCAGACCTAACATCTTGAAGACACTGTCTATATTTCACTAAAACTTTATCTTTAGTCAGGCCACTCTGAGGTCGATTTAATAACTGTATAACATTTCTGCCCTACGTGTGTGTTGGAGTTGTCAGATTGACGCAGCAAGTTCAAGCAATAGAGCAATCCTCCGTGCTGGTTGTGGATGATAACCCGTTGATAGTCAACGTTATTACCAATCTACTTACGGCGGAAAATTACCAGGTATTCTCTGCTTCGAATGGGCAGGAGGCCTTTGAGATGCTTAACCGTAAGCATGTTGATGTGATTATCTGTGATGTCATGATGCCTCAGGTAGATGGGTACAGATTTCATCATATGGTGCGTGAGCAGGCTGAGCACTGTCATATCCCGTTTGTATTTCTTACAGCCTTAAGTGATGAGCTCGAGATTGGAAAGGGCAAAGAGTCTGGCGCTGATGACTATCTTGTAAAGCCGTTCGACCCTAAAAACCTAATCTCTGTTGTTAAAGGAAAAACATTGAGATCCCGGAATCTGCGTGATCTCTCTGAGGAAAAATATGATTCCTACCGTAAGCGCGTAATTCACACCCTCTCACACGAATTTAGAACACCGCTGGTAGCTATTAATACCGGCACAGAGCTTTTGCTGGAAGAGCACGGGCAGCTCGACATATCACGGATGAGGCATCTTCTGGAGGCGATCCAGAGAGGCGGAAAGCGGTTGGAGCGGTTAGTCAATGACTTTATGTTGTTGCAGCAGATTGAAGCAGGCATTGCGAAGCGGCTTTTCGAAGCGCGCGGACAGGCAAGAAAGATCTCTGATATTCTTACTCTCTTTCTAGATTCTAACCGTACCATGTTTAGTGAGGCGGATTTTACAGTAGATCTTGATGATTGTAGTGATGGGTTAGAGGTATGGGTATATGAACCGCAAATTCAGGATATCTTCTGTAGGGTTGCGGATAATAGCATTAAATTTAGGGCGCAGGAGAGGTTGATCGAGATTCATTGTTATAAGCAGGAACAAACGGTAGTGATAGAGTTTCGTGATCGCGGCATCGGTTTTGATCCTAAGCGTGTTCAGGAGGCGGTCGATGTCTTTGGGCAGATAGATCGTGACAAATTGGAGCAGCAGGGCGGTGGGCTAGGACTTGCAATTGCGAGCCGTTATGCAGCGATAAATTCATGTAAGCTTGAGTTTGAAAAGCGTGAGGGTGGTGGCTCTATAGTTAGTGTGATAATGCCTATATATAAACGGAAATAATCACTATCATCCTTTGGTAGATTACCGATTACTTACCCCTCTTGTTAAGACTCATAAATCCCCTGTATCCTTACAGCAGTATGCGTATCATTCTAGGATTACTTTTCATATCGCTATTCTGCTCGACTTTGCACGCCGATGAGGCTGTAAATACTTTAAAAGCTCTGGCATCTAAGGTTGAAGAGATAACCCTTGATAACGGTATGCGCGTGCTAATATATCGACGAGGAGTAGCGCCGGTTTTTGCAGGTGTAGTTGTAGTACGGGTAGGAGGTTCGGATGAGGTAGTAGGTCATACCGGTATTGCACATATGCTGGAGCATATGGCCTTTAAAGGGACACCTCGTATTGGCACAAGGGACTATGCTAAGGAGAAGGATCTTCTGGCAGAGCTAGAGAAATTGGCTGCACTATCAGATGGAGGTAGAAAGTTAGACTCGCAGGAGCAAGCACGCTGGGATGATATCAATCTCCAATTAAGCAAACTCTGGGTTAATAACGATTTCATTAATCAGTTCCAGAGTCATGGAGCTTCAGGAATTAATGCCACAACTGATAGTGAGCAGACTAAATATTTCGTAAATCTCCCTAAATCGGCATTTGAATTTTGGTGTTATATGGAGTCAGAGCGGTTACTCCGTCCGGTGCTGAGGCAGTTCTATCAGGAAAGAGATGTGGTAATGGAGGAGCGGCGTATGCGCTCCGAAGATAGCCCAGCCGGCAAGCTGTACGAACTACTTCTTAGCTCTATTTATACACGGCACTCATATCGAAATCCTGTCATAGGTTATGACAATGACATCCAACATCTCACAGCTACGATGGTGAATGAATTCCGTAAACGGTTTTATGTCCCTTCTAATATTGTATTGAGTGTAGTTGGAGATATAGATCGAGAGCATGATCTTCCGTTAATCAAAAAATATTTTGAGCGTATACCGGCCGGAGAACATCCTTCACGTCCAAGCATAGATGAGCCGGAGCAGCGTGGTGAAAGGCATATTAAACTGAAAGCTGACGCTTCACCGCTTCTGTATATAGCCTACCGCAAAGTGCAGTACCCTGATCCTGATGATATTGCAATCTCCGTTATGAGCCGTGTTTTTGCTGGCAGTGAGATCTCTGTGCTTTATAAGGAATTAGTAAAGAAAAGAAGAATTGCAGCTGATATTGGTATGGATGAAATCCCTGGTATGGCTTATCCAAATGCACTTTTGTTCGCAGCCAGTCCTAAAGCACCTTACACTAACCACGACCTAAAGGTCGCTTTTGATAAAGTTTTACAGGATTTTATAGATAAAGGTGCGAACGTCGAGGATGTTGAGATAGCAAAGCGCGCACTTAAAGTCTCATATTTAACTCAGCTTAATTCTAATATTCATTTAGCTAAGGATTTAGCCAGTTTTGAGTCTCTATATGGTGACTGGCGTGTTGTTATTGATTGGTTTGAGAAGGTGTCAGCGGTTACTGTTGAAGATGTTAATAGGGTTGCCAAAAAATATCTCGTAAGTGATGCACGCACTATTGCGGAGTTGGAAAATAATGAGAGGGATTAAGTTACGTTTTGTTCACTGGGACCACGGGCTTCCAGCCTGCAAACGAATCAGGTGCAACTATGTTGCGGGCTGGAAGCCCGTGGTCCTAGTAGAAAACTTAGTTTACACTCTACTAGTAATTTTCTGTTTAATGACTGGCTGCAGCTCGGTCTTTATAGACTCACCACCCGCAGATCATGCACTAGATGATTTTACTCCTCCTCAACCGCAGCACTTTTCATTAAAGAATGGATTAGAGGTTTATTATCTTCATGATCAGGAGCTGCCATTAGTAAGAGCTGGGCTTTATATCAAGGGCGGTTCTCTTACAGAACCGGATGGATTACACGGCATAGCTGATGCCATGGGAGAGCTGATGCGCTCCGGAGGAGCAGGAGCTAGATCTGCTGAAGAGCTTGATCATGAGTTAGAGAGACTTTCAGCTTCAGTCGGCAGCTCTGTGTCTGATGAGTTCAGTAAGGTCGGGTTTTTTACATTACGGGAAAATTTAGAGGAGGTCTTCTCTATTTTTGCAGATGTTGTGATTAATCCGCGCTTTGAAGAGAATCGACTTGAACTTTGGAAAGGACAGAAAATTGAAGGGATTCGCCGGCGCAAGGATGACCCTGACCAGGTTTCACAGATCGCATATAAACAGCTTCTTTACGGTGATACTGTTTATGGGCGCGTGGCGGAGAGTTCAGATATAAGAAAAATTACACGGCTCGACTTGCTAAGAGCACATAGGCGTTTAATTAACCCAACCAATGCTACTCTAGTTGTAAGCGGTGCTATTACCCGCCCTGAGCTTGAGCAGCTGCTTAATAAGTATATGGCGCAATGGGAGGCAGGCAATAAGCAGGAGGTATCCTTACCGCCATTAAATTTTGAGCCAGTTCCGGGAATATATTTTATTGAACTACCCATTGCACAGGCGAATATCTTGATGGGGCACCAAAGTGTGCCACGTTTTACAGATGATTATATAGCAATCGATGGTTTTAGTAGCATTTTTGGTTCAGGCGGTCTTAAGGCTAGGTTGGCTAGCTCTGTACGTACCGAGCATGGACTTGCTTACGGAGTTGAGGGTGGAGTTTTACCCGGGCCTGTTAAAGGACAGGCTTTAATTACTATTGGCACTAAGAATCAGAGCACTGCACAGGCGATAACATTGAGTATAGATGTTTTAAATGAGATGCGTCAGAACCTAGTAACAGCTGTTGAGCTGGATGAGATGAAGCGCGGAATGGTAAACTCATTTATTTTTCGATTTGATGAGAGTGATGAGATCTTGAGTCGAACCGCGATAATGAAAGTCTTGAATTATCCAGAGAACTTTGATGAGAACTACATAAAGGCGATCAAGGCACTCAGCGCGGAAGAAATAAGAACAGTTGCACAGAAACGATGGGATGTACAGAAAATGATTGTAGTTGTAGTAGGGGATAGAAAGGCATATGATTCATTAAGCGCCTTAGTAGAAGGCTCGCAGGCACTTTTCCCGAATCATAGGATTATAAAAATGAACTTTGATGAGGTAGCAAAGGTAGATGAGTAAGACAAAAATTGTAATACTGTTAAGCATGCTTACGGCCTGTGCTCCTAGCGCGGGGCCGGATAAGCAGTTTATGGGAATGTTAAAGGGTGGAGCAGTAGGAGCTGGTTCGGGCGCTGTCACCGGTGCCAAGCTTTCAGCAGGAACAGGTCCAGGAGTTATGGTAGGAGCCGGTATTGGTGCACTGGCAGGTGGGATTGAAGGATTTATTCAGGATCAAACAGAGGATCAATTATTAGAGCTTGATGCTAGGACCAGGTATGAGCAGCAGGTTGCTTTTGCACAGGAGATATTAGCTGATCAGTATAGGCGTAGAGTAGATCTTCACCCTACCCGTGAGTTGTATCCGGCCGATCTATTTTTTGTCGGGGATAATGTCCAAGTCTCAGCACAGGGGAGGTTTCTTATACGTGAATTAGCAAAACTTAATTATCAGCGTCTGCCTTGGTCGCGCCTTGCCGTGATCTCATATGTAAGGGCAAATGAGAAGAAAGTAGCGCAGGATGAGATAGGTGTAAGTAATGCAGCAGATGGATTTTCAGAATATCTAGCAGGAAGACGAGCACGTGAGTTTAGTGACCTGTTAGTCAGTGCTGGGATAGAACCGCGCAGAATAGAGGCACGTGGGGTTATAATTGATGCTCCTATATTAATTGATCCGCTTGATGACCCAGCCCGTTATAATCAGGTTATAGAGCTATTGCCCTTAGATCGATAAATAATGGTTAAAGCATGAATCTTGAGTTTAATTGTATCATCTAATATTGTATGGCTATGAAAAAAGATAAGAAAAAAGAAGCGCCTGCCGAAAAAGCAGAGCCCCTAACATTTGGTAAAATTGTCACAACTGCTGATTTGAAAACTTTTCTTCTTAATGTTCGTGATAAGATGACAGAGGAGATAGCGGCGCCAATTTATGCACTCAGCGCTCTCAACCATGTGATGAGTCTTACGAATATATATCAGCTCCTGGATAATGAGTGTAAAGAGATTGCGCGTGATATCTGGCTCCGGCTCCGCCAAGCAGGACTTCAACTTCGAAATCCACCGATGCTCTTTGGTGATGATGAGACAATTAGCAGCGTTAATACCACAAGATAGGATTTATTCTAGTGCTTCGCCAAATAAGTTTTTTCACGTATAGCGCGCAGCGTTGCCCCAGATTGGCACGCCTCGGAAGGAGGAAATCCGCAGCAATACTGGAGTATTGCGAGGATTTTCCGACTGAGAAGCGTGACAAGGTGGGGCAACGATGTGATGCTAGACGTGAAAAAACTTATTTGGAGGAGCACTAGATCTACCCTGCAACGTAGTTGCATTTAATTTGTTTGCGGGCTGGAAGCCCGCGGTCCCAGGTGTTTTAGGGACTAAGCTTCCGCAATCCTTTTTTTAACCACATCTAATGCCTCCTGTACGCCTATTCTGTCCTGCTTAGTAGTGTCACGATCTCGAATTGTAACGGTGTGGTCGGTTAGTGACTGGTGATCTACGGTTAAGCAATACGGTGTTCCGATCTCGTCATGTCTTGCATAACGTTTTCCGATAGATTGCTGCTCATCATAGCTCGCATTAATGCCAGCACTATAGAACTTGGCAACAATATCCCGTGCAACCTCAGGTAGGCCGTCTTTTTTTGTAAGCGGACAGACTGCGACTTTAAATGGAGCAAGACGTGGATGCAGTTTTAATATAACCCGAGTCTTGGATTCCCCCTCTGCATCTACTCCTGACTCCTCTGCATAAGCATCGATCAGGTACATAAGCACAGCTCGGCTCAAACCAGCAGCGGGCTCAATAACGTACGGTACATAACGCCAGCCTGGTTTGCCTGTCTGTGGATCGTTTTTACCCTGATCAAAATAGGTGAGTTTGGCGCCGGAATACTCCGCATGTTTAGTAAGATCATAATTAGTGCGGGAAGCTATACCCTCAAGCTCGCCCCATCCCCACGGATAATCATACTCTACATCAACGCAGCGATCAGCATAATGAGCTAGTTCATCCTCTGTATGCTCACGTAGTCTAAAACGCTGTGGATAGTTAGCAAAACGCTGCCACCATTTTAACCTTAGATCGCACCAATACTTGTGCCATTCCAGCTGCGAGCCTGGCTCTACAAAATACTCCATCTCCATCTGCTCAAATTCGCAGGTTCTAAAGAAGAAATGCTCAGTAGTAATCTCGTTTCTAAAAGATTTACCGCATTGTGCGATTCCAAAAGGAACCTTCATAGACATGGAGCTTTGAACATTTAGAAACTGTACGAACATCGCCTGTGCTGTCTCAGGTCTTAGGTACACTGCTGACTCCTTGATGGCTGCTTCCATACGTTCGCGCAGCTCTAACTTAGTTAGACTCTTTCCGTGCACCTCATCTACAATAGCCTGTATCGGATCGACTGGGCCAAGTGAGGTACGGAACATTAAATTAAATTTCCTTTCAGTGCCCAAGTCGCTTGATCCGCAAACAGGACAGACATAACCACATTCTCCAACCTTACCCTTAACTGTTTCACCTTTAGCTTTGCCGCCTTTGATCCAGGTAATATCGCTGCCGGCACTCATGTTGGTAGCTTTATCTGCTCTAAAACGCTCCTTGCAGTTATGACAATCCACGAGCGGATCGGTAAATCCAGAGAGATGCCCGCTTGCCTCCCAAACCTTTGGATGCATAACAATCGAGGAGTCAAGACCTACCACATCCTCCCGTTCGTGCACCATCGTACGCCACCATTCCGCAGCGATATTCCGCTTTAACTCAACTCCAAGCGGACCGAAATCGTATGCGCTTTTTAGTCCGCCGTAGATCTCGGAGCTTTGAAAAACAAAGCCGCGTCTCTTACAGAGCGAGGTGATTTTATTCATTATTTCAGCTTCAGCCATGTGCAACACTCAGATCAGGTAAACGATTAACTCTTTCATATAAGGTATCTCTTTCTTGCGGCTCTCTACCAGCCGCTCTTATAATGCGCTTAATATCCTCAATTGTTAACGCATTAGGGGAATCGGAGCCAGCCATATGATAGATCTTCTCCTCGGTGACTGTACCGTCAATATCATTTGCACCAAAAAGCTGTGCTATCTGTGCTGTTTTGACCCCGAGCATAATCCAGTAAGCCTTAATGTGAGGAATATTAGAGAGCATCAATCGGCTGACTGCTATGACTCGTAAATCATCCACACCGGTAGGTGCAGGCAGCCGCTCCATACGGTTATTTTCATTGTGAAAGGCGAGCGGAATAAAAACCTGAAACCCTCCGGTTTCGGCTTGCAGAGTACGCAGACGGATAAGATGATCGACGCGTTCTTCTACCGTTTCGATAGTTCCGTATAACATGGTGCAGTTGCTTTTAAGCCCCAGCTCATGTGCAGTTCGGTGAACTGCCAACCATTCATCAGCTGTAGCCTTTTCACGACAGAGCTTTTTTCTGGCTCGCTCTGCAAAAATTTCTGCGCCACCTCCAGGTACCGAACCAAGACCAGCTGCTATGAGGCGAGTTAATACTTGCTTATAGGTCATGCCGTATTTTACAGCGAAATAATGTATTTCTACCGCTGTAAAAGCCTTAATGTGCAAAGCCGGATATTCAGTATGAATCATCCTAAGGAGATTCTCATAGTACTCAAACGGTAGATCCGGATTAAGTCCATTCACGATATGAATCTCAGTCATGCCAATTTTATACCGTTCAGCTATCCAACGTCTGGACTGCTCAAGGCTCATGGTATAGGCTTGCGGATCGCCGGTCTTGATCCTAGAAAATGAGCAGAATATACAGTCTGCTTCACATACATTTGTACTGTTAAGATGTAGATTCCAGTTATAGTAAGTTATATTGCCATGCAGTCTCTCGCGATGCCGATTGGCAATAGCCCCTACTGTTAAAAAATCGTGATGGGTAAATAACGCAACCCCTTCTTCAAGAGAGAGAAATTCACCTGCAAGTACTTTCTCCTCGATACGCTTTAAGATTCGATCCATACATTTGTTAGAGCTATAAAGCAGCTCTTAATCCTACAATTTTTTTCTTGAGTTCCTCACTCTGGTCACCGAGCTCAACGGCTTTCTCAAATGCAATTAAAGAGTTTTTATAATCCTTTGAGATTTCGTAAGCAGTTCCGAGAGTTATATATGTTTCAGCGTTAGCTTTAACCTGAAGTGCTCTTTTTGCACTACTGATCGCTTTGTCCGTTTTACCATTTGCTAGAAAAAGCGAGCTCAGATTGGAGAGCAGCTGACCATCTTTTGGATTTAGTTCAACTGCAACAAGCATTAATTGCTCCGCCTTATCTAGTTTATTTTGCAGAGTATAAACCGAACTTAGCCGTTGTGGTATTGTTGGGTAATGAGGATCAAGTTTTAAGGCCGCTTCATAATTCTTTGCAGCAGCATCTGTATTTTTTGAGGCGAAATATGCATCACCTAAGCGAGCATAGATCCCGGGGTCTTTAGTGTCCTGATTAGCATACTGCTCCAAGAGGGCGATAGCCTGCGGCTCCTTCTTATTAGTGATGTATACTGTGGCCAAATTTATTACAGCGGTTAAGTTTTTTGGGTCAGCTGCCAGGGCACTACGAAAAAATGCCTCTGCCACAGGATAATTTTTTGAACGTACCGCCTGAACACCCTTTTCATTTAGTATCGCAGATTTATTCTCAACTTTAGTGTGTTGCCCAATCTTTGGTGTGCAAAATGCAGAATACGGGAAAAATAGTAAAGCGAAAAATAAGGGGAAAATCCTAATCATCTGTTGCCTCAAAAGCTGTAGATATATAGGTAAAATCTAGCTTTTAGCGGCATCAAAGTCAATTATTAGCTACTTACTCCCTACACTTACATAAAACGCGAGACCACCAATTAATGCTGAATATATAATTGGTATGAGCGCAGTGATTAACTGAAAATGCTTCCAGTATGGCCGCCCAGCCAGGAGTTCCTCGGCTTGAGTGATTACACGTGCATTTAGACCAAGGATTAAAACGGTAAAAAGAAATATCCCAGGTATTTGCTGAAGATATGCAAGAAATAGAATCTGAAGCGGGCCAATAATCAGAAGAAGATTAAAGGAGCGTATCGTAAATTTAAGTAACTTTGACTGCTGCTTAATCGCTGCAAAAGTCTTCGCTAATTCTGTAGCAACAACTAAGGTGGATATGCCTAATGCGATGACTATAGCCTGCCAGCTCCAATTATATATCAAAATTGTAAAAGCTAAAAAACTAATAACTGTGTAATATGTCAGCGCAGCAGTCATGTATAATTTAATTATGCGTTTACTAAGATAGTGTGACTTTAGAATTGTTAGAGCCAATAAGGGAATAATTAGAAGAAACATCTCTCTGTCAGCAATGTTTCTGAATGAGTGTAGGGAGAATAAAAAAAGCAGTAATATTAATATTGTGATTACAACGATGAATGTAAATTTAGCGCCTTTTTGTCCAGGACGTATAATTTTTTTGCAGAGCTCACGTAGTAATTTCCAAAGAATAAGAATAATTAATAAAAGAGCATAAAGTTTAATATTAATTACGGAGCCAAGTGTAGGAAACGCAAAAATAACCGGAAAGAAGAGCGGCAATACTAAATTGAGGTGCTGAATCAGTTTGAAAGGCATGTTATATAATTAAACTTATGCTAAATGACAAAATAACGTACCGTTATTTTGTCTGTCGGCCTTTGACCATCCGTGGCCAAAGGCCTCCTCGAACGGCTTGAAACGGGTCCCCGAGCGCCCATTTCAAGCCGTTCTCCGAGCCTACGGCTCGTCCTGGCCATCCATGGCCAGGCTATAGCAAGTGACAGAATAACGCTACGTTATTCTGTCACTTGCTATAGTCTGCCCGTAGCCCGCAACATAGATCTTCTATGTTTTCCGTATTATTATCATATGTATGTCACTTACAATTAATAGATTGCTGACAATCCCCGACTCTGAGCTCAGCTTTACCTTCAGTCGTGCTTCTGGCGCAGGCGGGCAGAATGTAAATAAGGTTAATAGTCGTGCTACTCTTATTTGGAATGTTTTTAGTTCAAAGGCAGTTTCCTCTGAGCTGAAGGCCCGTTTTATCTCACTTTTTAGTAATCGGATTAACCAGGCAGGTGAACTTCTTATCTCCTCTGACCGATTTCGCGAGCAGAGCAGAAACCGAGAGGATTGTATCTTACGACTTGAGAGTATGATACAAAAAGCGTTACATAAGCCTAAGTTGCGGCGCAAAACAAAGCCCAGTAATGCCTCACATGAACGGCGTATAACTGGCAAGAAGATCAGATCTAAGAAGAAAAATAACCGTGGAAGAATTAAATTAGGACAGCTTTAATATGGAACACTTCAATCGAAAAGATGGGCCGTTTCAACTTTTTCAACGCAAGGTTGTTAATAAAAGTAATTACAACTTAGTTGAGTATATTAAAGTTATTCTTATCCTCTGTGTAGTGCGAATAGTTATGCTGATTTCTGGTGTGACTTTTATTGCTATTCCCTATCTAGATGGTGTATTACGAATGCTCATATCAATGGTGATGTAGATAGTTAAAATGCCCAAGGACGTAACATACAGCCGGATCGGATTTGAGGTGCAGGAGATGTTTGGCTCCATTGCAGCTGGGTATGATCGTGCCAATACGATTCTTAGCTTTGGTATACATCATCTTTGGCGTAAGGCGCTTATAGCTAGCCTTCCAAAGGGCCAAAAACTCGAGATATTAGATCTTTGCACGGGCACTGCAGATCTTATTCCACCTCTGGTCCCTCTAGCAAAAAGGTTGGTAGGAGCTGATTTCTCTCTGCCTATGTTAGTCCAAGCAGGGAAGAAGCTTAATCGGCTTGGTTTAAAAGCAGAATTAGTACAGGCAGACGCCCAAAATCTTCCATTCGCAGAGATGAGTTTCGATCTGATAACGGTGGCTTTCGGAGTGAGAAATTTTGAAAATTTAGAATTGGGATTAAAAGAGATGCTTCGCGTAATTAAGCCGGGCGCCACAATTAGAATATTAGAATTTGGCACACCTCCCGGCCTTTTTGGTTTAATCTACAAATTTTATTCCGATAAGTTGCTGCCACTTATAGGTGGATTAATAACAGGAAATCGTGCTGCTTATCGCTATCTGCAGAAGACCTCCTCTCATTTTCCGTATGCCGATCAGTTTGCTGCTAAGCTAAGCGAGGTTGGATATCAAGATGTAAGTTATAAGGCCTTAACCTTCGGTATTTGTTATCTTTATTCAGCTAGACGGATCTGAATCGTCTCTATTGATTAGGTCTAAGTGATATCCTAAAATATGTCCTTTAATAATGCTCAGTTGATGCTCTTTGCAGAATGTCGTTCTATCCTTGCCAGTAACGAATTCATTAATGACTTAAAAAATGGTAGAATAGTGGCCAGTTCTGATTCAACTGGAACCGTACTCATCCTTTATTTTTATTGAGAATTTTGTGCCATATACAAAAAAGTGGGTTATAGCTCTTACAGGTGCCAGTGGGATGCCGTATGCATTGCGGCTTATTAAGAATCTTTTGAATGAGGAGATCGAACAGCATATAATAATCTCTGAAGCTGCTCATCAGGTATTGGCCGCAGAGCAGGGTATTAAAATATCTAGTGCCAAACTTAACAGTAAATCACTCCTAGGGGTGGAGAGTGATAAACTCCACTTTTATAACCCGCGTGACATAGGAGCGGCCCCTTCTTCGGGGTCGTTTTTATTTGAGGGAATGGTAGTCGTGCCATGCAGCATGGGCACCTTGGGAGCGATTGCAACCGGAACACCGCGCAACCTTATTCATCGTGCCGCCGATGTGGCTCTCAAGGAGAATCGAAGGTTAATCCTTGTTCCTCGAGAAACTCCACTTTCGGCCATCCATCTTGAGAATATGCTTAAACTAAGCAGGATGCAGGTGCAGATGGTTGCAGCGATGCCAGGCTTCTATGCTATGCCTGCTAATATAAATGATTTAGTTGACATGCTCGTTATGAAGATCATGGATTCAATGGGAATTCATAGAGAGCTGGTGCCGCGTTGGGGTGTGGAGAGTCCAGGCAGCGCCATTACTGAGACAAAAGTATTTGAGTTAAACCGTGGGTAAATTAGCTCGTGTAGGAATAACTGAAGGAAGGCTAGTACCAGTTGATGGATTGGCATGGGATCTCTCTGTGCAGAAGAGCGATAACTTTGTAGTAACAGCATTTGAACGGTTTGGTGTCTCAGAAACAGCAGCAGATATAATAGCATCCCGTCCATTAAGTGTAGAGCAGATCGAGTTTTTATTAGCAAAAGCCTCCTTCCCAATTTTGTTGAAATTAGTAGAGCTCCGAAAACAGAAGGTGGCGGGCATGAAGCCTACTCCCATCGTAGTTCTGCCGATTGGATCCTGGGTAGCTACATATGGGCTTAAGGCTTCGGTAAAGTTAGCAGTCGATTTTCTTTGCTCATTTGATAGTCCCTCTCTACAAGTAGTGTTAGAAGATCTGCAATCGATAGACTCAGCAATCCTTGAACTTGGACTTTATGATGCCATTAGGGAGATACACGAAAGTAGAGCTGGTGTTGTCTTAGTAGGGCCTAGCGTTGAGGACATTCTTAAATGGATTGGTTGTATAGGTGTTAACCAAGATGAAGTATTTCACTTGGTTGAACTGGAAAGAGTGTTGTACTGTTTAAAGCAAGCTGGTGTTTCACGACTGCGCTATAGCTCTAATAAATATTTACTAAAGCTGCTAAATGAAGTCGGTTTGTCAGCAAGTATATTGACCGATATAGGGGTTTATTCAACCCATACTAAGATGGCTGAGGAGCTGTATGCGTTAGGACAGCTCTCAGAGGATTGTCGTATCGATGTTTGGATGCCAGGTCTTATCGCACAAGATTTTAGCGCTGATTCTGCTACTGATCTGAAATTATTACGTACTTTGGCTGTTGGGACTCTAGCATTGCCTCGTATTAGTTATCGACGTGCATCTAGCCGTTTTTTCTCTAGAGAGGGGCTAAGTTTCGCTAAATTCTGTGGCGCTAATGATTACGGATTTGGAGCAGTTGACGAATTAACCGAGCGTCGTTTAGGTGTGGCTCGCTTAGATCTACTTTCAAAGGTAATCGCATGAGGAAGCTAAAGGTTGCCAATCTTAACTATATCGCCGCACTTCCTTTTAAAACTTTGGAGGGCATGCCTAACATTTGTTATGAGGAGAACTCTCCAACCGAGAATGCACGTAAGTTGCATGAGGGTGAGGTGGACCTAGCACTAATATCAGTGGTTGAGTATGCAAATCATGGAGGATATGTAGGGCTTGATTTTGGGATTGCGGCAGTTGATAAATTAGATGCAGTGTCGCTCCTTTCCAACCATGAAATTAAAGACCTAACAACAATCTATCTCTATGAAGGCTCAAGTGCTTCGGCAGTAATGTTAAAATTGTTGCTAGCAGAAAAGTATCTTACTACACCACGACTTGTGCGGGTAAACAGTAGGAATATTGTGGAATCACTAAAGCCTTACGAGGGCGTGCTGGTCATTCACGAAGTTGAACCTATTGTAAAAGAGAAATTTAAAGTTTGTGAGGATCTTGGGCGCATATGGTACGAGTTTACTGGCCTACCATTTGTCTATCTTGTCTGGGCAATGCGACCTGGCACACTCAGTATGGATCAGCACAGAAAACTCAATGATCTCTTTCATCGCTCTGTATGCGTTAGAGAGATTATCGCAGATGAGTTTGATAGCGAATTAGGACATGAAACTGGCGCAGCCTCTGCCTATGTTGGTCAAACAATCCATCACTACTTAGATGATACTCTACTGGGAGGATTGGATGAGTTTTTTAAAAGATCGGCTAGTCTTAACCTACTGCCACAGACTCTCTATCGGAGTGCTACCTTTACACTTCTGAATCGCAAAGCATCGCCAAATGTGCAACATAAGCCGGTACAGTCATTATTTACAGAGGTGATAAAGGGTAGGCGTTTGAGTATTCGAGAAGCCGTGCGTATCGCTGAAGAGGCTACAATGAGTGATTTGGCTTTGGCCACGCAGATGGTAACTCCAGCTCAGGTTAACAAGTCTCACTTCAATATGGTCTTGCCACTAAATGCAGCACAGTTACAGGACGATCAACTGCTTTGGGAAAGACTTTTTCAAGCAGAAGTTAAAGGAGTTGATCATATTTTGATTAATCCTGGTGGTACGCTGCATGCTTCACTGTCTTGGTGGGAGGAGCGTCTTGCAACTATTAAGAAAAGATTTAATTTTTTGATTGAAGGATTTACCGTTAGTGAACTTTTGATGCTCTCTAAGTTGTCAAAAATGTCAGTTGGCACTCTAGCGGCTAAACTTAAACTTGCAGGGCTCGATCTGATATCTGGTACGGGTGGGGGGATGCTCTTTGATCGTATTGCTGCTAAGCACTGCAATTCGCAGATAAGCGCGGCTGAATGGATAGATACAATTCGATGGGTACATTCAGTAGGTGTCAAATCTAGCTGTTGCCTGACTATATCAAAGTTTGAAAGTTGGGAAGAGCGATTAATACATCTACAGAAACTCCGTAGTTTGCAGGATGAGAATCCTGGATTTAAATACTTTGGTGTGCAGATCTCAGAACAGTGGCCTGGACCTGTGGTCTCGGAAATAAAGTTAAGAACTCTGATGTTAGCCCGGCTCTTTTTAGATAATGTACCAACTTTTATAGAGTATGATTATACGCATGGTTTATTTGCTGCAACAGCGGGACTTTCCTTTGGGGCCAATCAGTTGCGAATCGACCCTACACTGCCAAATAGTAAGAGCATCTTTGCTGCTGTAGATGTAATGCCTGGGTTGGAACTAGTTGGGTAGTTTCTGATGAAAACGGTAATTCCGACTCTGCAGCTCTGGGGTAATGTAGTTAAGTTCTCACATACAATTTTTGCTTTACCATTTGCATTAGCGATGTTTGTAATTGTCGCTTCTCGTTATCCGGTTACTGTATTTCAACTTCTATGGATCTTGGCTGCGCTGGTTGCGGCACGTACAGCCGCAATGTCCTTTAACCGCCTCATTGATCGTAAGATTGATGAGCTAAATCCACGCACCAAAGACAGGGAGCTGCCTGCGGGGCGCATCGGAGTGCGAAGTGTTATGATATTGCTATTCTGCTCATCAATTCTATTTCTGTTTTCTTCGGGTGCCCTGGGTTTGCATTGTCTTATCTTGGCATTGCCAGTGTTAGCTGTCTTGTTTCTTTATTCCTGGTCAAAACGATTTACTTCTTATAGTCATCTGCTGCTTGGTCTTGCCTTAGCTCTCGCACCAGGAGGTGTTTGGTATGCGTTAACTGCTCAATTTTCGTATGAGCCTATAGTAATGATGTTAGCGGTGCTTTTCTGGGTAGCAGGCTTCGATGTGCTTTATGCGATACAGGATACTAACTTTGACCGAGAGCATGGGCTGAACTCTATCCCAAGCCGTTTTGGGGTGAGCAAAGCACGCCTGTTAGCCTTTATATTTCATTGTATAGCAATCACACTGTTTAATATTCAGGGGGTATACACAGACCTAGGCTGGATATATTTTTTCGGATTAGCTCTTTTCTCCATTGTTTTACTTAGTCAGCATTGGATTATACAAATGCGCGGTTTGGCAGAGATTAATCACCTATTTTTTAGCCGTAATGGCGCTGCTGCAGTTATCTATTTTGTAGCTGTACTTCTTGATGTCACACTACGTTCAGTTTAGATACTGAGCTCGAGGAAGCTCGATTCTGTGCCAAATTCTGGAGTATGCGCATTCCAGCCCCTGTAAACTCAGCAGGCACTAATAATCTATAACCTAAGGCGCATAAGCTGCCATCAAGGATCTCTACATGCTCAATTATGACAGGAATACCTGCATCTTCTAAGACTGCGCAATAATGGTTGGCTACTCTCTGTTCGGTAATCGTAGTCAGCACCAGAAACTTTTCCATGCCTATCCTCCTATGAATTATGAGAAATATCAGTAATGCCAGCCTGGCTATCTCATGCTTCACATGATAAATCCATGCTAGTGTGCCCTATCAGCACATTCATTCTTATATGGTTATTTAACCTCAACTATTCCTTATCGCCAGTGCAAAAATATGATCATTCTACAAATAAATATTTTTTGGATAGATTAAAATTATTTTTTTAACGAGAATGCTTCTATATGCTTGATAGTGTTAGGAAAACTGCGCAGCAGTTTAATATTACAGGAACCATATCATCTCTCGAAGAATTAAAACGAGGGCACATTCATTCGACCTTCGTAAGTAGCTGGACAGAAAATGGTAAGGTGCGCCGGTATATTCATCAATGTATAAATCGTAACGTTTTCCCTGATCCTCCACAGGTAATGAGAAATATTGAAAAAGTTACTGCACATTTGAGAGGGAAAGTTGGTGCAAGTAAAGAGATCGAGATACTGGAGATTATTCAGACTAAGAAAGGAGAGAGTTACTTAATAGACGAACGGGGTGAATACTGGCGTACCTATAAGTATATCGAAAACACCAAAGTTTTTGACAGCTGTACAGATCCTGCAGTTGCTTATGAGGCTGCGCGAGCCTTTAGTCTTTTTGTCTCTTTACTTACCGATTTATCAACATCTGAGCTGGCTGTAACCATCCCGGATTATCATCATGCAGTAAAGCGGTTAAATGTATTCAAGGCAGCCCTAAAAAACGATCAACTAAGTAGAGCCTCGGACATTAAAGAGGAGGTTCAGTTTATTAATGAGAGAGAGGGCCGTATCGGATCGATAGCTAATCACATCGAGGCGGGAAGGCTCCCTTTAAGAATTATGCATTATGATACTAAGATCAATAATGTTCTTTTTGGCATGGATGTACGAGCTAAGGCGGTAGTTGATCTAGATCTGGTGATGCCGGGGTCTATTCTTTATGATTTTGGAGATCTGGTTAGGAGCGCGGTTAGTAAGAGTGCTGAGGATGAGGAGGATTTAAGTAAGGTAAAATTCGAGCGCAGCATTTACGATGCGCTCTATCGTGGCTATAACGAAGCTGGAGCTGGTTATCTTACCGATTTTGAGCGGAGCCTATTCCCAGAGTCAGCCAGAGCTGTAGCTTTTACACTTGCAGTTAGATTTCTCACCGATTACTTATGTGGCGATACATATTTTAAGACCTCCAAGCCTAAACACAACCTGCTTCGTGCACGTACGCAGCTTAAGCTGGTGGAGGAAATTGAACGGGAGCTGATGTAATCAGGATTTTTTCTCCCTGAAAGCTCTTCTTGGAAGGTCACATATATAAAGTATTTGCATACTGGTAATAATCCATTCCATAAATTCACTTAAAACATTGCGTGACGAACCCTCACAATTTATGCTTCGAGCATAGGTAATTGGACAGCCGGTAATATAGTCAATTTGATCGTCATCGGATTCTGCCCTTTCTAACGCTTCAGCGGTTGCTGCTAGAGCCTTTCTAAATCTTTCAGTTAGCTGCCAATAATATCTTCCCTTTGTTCTTACAACTTCAAACAATCCTGGATAACATGTAGCTCCAAAGATCTGTGGTAACATCGATTCTGAAGTATATTTAAGAAAGAATTGAAAACTACTTGTGGCCATGCGCTTATGAAATTCAATTATCTGAGAGAGAAGTTGTGTAAATTCCCATTGGGCTGGGCGTCTATGATATTGTTGTTTAAAGGAGGTTTCTATAGTTCCGGCAGATGCCAATATAGATCTCAAGCCAGTAATAAATCCTCTTCCTATATAGTCATAAATATCCGTAGCTTGTCTAGCAGCTTTAGCTTGCAGTAATTCTTTTAACCTAACAAAGCTGCCCTCTGACATTTTATATTTTGATTCAATTTTGATACTAGGATCTGTATGTGCATCTATCCAGAGTCGGAGAACAGATGCAAAGGCATCCCCCATCTGTTTTACCATTTTGTCTAATCTCAAAGAATCATGACCATAAAGACTTGCAACAAAAGAGGATTTATCTGTAACAAAAAGCATCGTTTCTTTGTCGACATCACCTAACGCAAGTGCTTTTGGAGAATTTAATCTGATACTCTGAAAAAGGCCCCAAGACTTTTCAATGGCTTCAACTCCTAATCTAAATAGTTCTATCCTTTGATCGGTAGGTCCTTCAAACGATTGAAAAGGATCTAGTCGAGGAAATACATGATTAGCTCTTCTCAAGATTTCATTTTGGTCTATGACTATAGGTGGAACTGCGGCAGAACCGCTATTACCAGGTGATACTACTGAAACTACCATAAGATCTAACTGATAATAATACATTTTGTTAGCTTAAACAATTCAAGGTATACATATGAACTTCTAGTCTGATTGCTGCCAAGGAGGCTTTTACTTAGTTATCTTTGAACTCAAAAAAGTGGTAGATTCTATAGGTAGTTAATTACATTAAATTCCGCTTAAGCAGTATGTTTGCAATCCCTAGACATGACGGTTTTAGAGAATGTGAAGCGCCAAGTAGAGAGCAGGGACCACGCGTCTCCATTAATACTGAAGCACTCTCTAGAAATTATAAGCTTCTTGAGAGAGTAGGTGGTAGTGCTGAAATCCTTGCAGTCGTAAAAGGGCGAGGATATGGTTACGGTGATCATCCGGAGGTAATTGTTACACTTTATCAAGCTGGCTGTCGTCGTTTCTGGGTCGAGAGCTCTGAAGAGGCCGCGTTTGTTCTTAGATCAGTGTCCCGACTAGGAAATGATGTAGCGGTATATCTGCCTATTAATGAACTTGCAGGTCGTCTAGATAATGAGAGCATCGCTGCATTCCTACGGCCTGGAATAGTCCCGGTGCTATTCCATCATGAGCATATAGTTAGATTTAACGCATACGGAAAGGAGATTGGCAGCAGGATCCCGGCTGCTATTAAATTTGATGTCGGATTGCGACGTCGCGGAATCATAGTAGATGATATATCGCAGGCAGGAGAGGTTCAGTTTGCAGAAGTACGGAATCACCTTGAATCCCTAGAGGTCCATTTTGTCTGTAGTCATTTTTCAGGTGCAACACGGCCAGAGTCTAAAGTGAACACCCCTCAGATCGAAAAAATGCAGTTTATATCCCGTGCTTTTCCACACTTTCGAACCTGCTTTGCAAATAGCTCAGGTATATTCATGTTGGCACAACGAGGACTTCAATCATTATCCCATATAAATAGGCCTGGTTATGCTCTCTGGGGAGGCAATCCGATTCGTCAATTCAAAGCGCCTGTCACAATAGGAAAGGAGACTTTTTCAGCAGAGAAAAATCCTATGGAGCCCGTATTCCAATTTCATGCACCGATAAGACTTGTTGCCGAGGTTCGGGATCTTGCACCAGGAGCGGAAGGGAGAAAAGTAACTGCCGCCCAGATCCCTATATCATCTCTTAGTATCGGGAATTTAAATATATTTGTAGCCAATAAAGGCTGCTTTGCGATTAATGGTCAGCTGGTAAGAGTACTTGCGCCAGGACCAGAAGAGGAGGAAGGGGGATTTATATATCTTGAGTTGCCGGAGTCATTGAAAACAACGGTCAGACCTGGAATGCAGGTAGAGCTTCTTGGGCCGCATATCACACTTGATTATTTAGCTGAAAAACTTTCTGATAATGAGCACAAAACAACCGGCTACCATGTGCCATTTTATCTTGGGATGTCTCAGTATCCAACTAGCGATCCCACTGCATACTAAGTTTGCAAGTAGTAGCTCCGGCATTTTGGGCAATTCTAAAAACCTCCTTACTGGGACCGCGGACATCCTGTCCGCTGTTGGGACAGCCTACAATTACGGCAAGTCTACTAATCTGCGGACAGGATGTTCGCGCTCCCAGTGCTTTTATACGCCTCCCAGATGCCGCGCGCCTTATGGAAGGTCTCTTCATACTCTGCTTCAGGCTCTGAATCGATTACCACTGCACCGCCTGTTTGAAATATAAAACTATCAGCTGAAAGGAGAGCTGTGCGAATAGCTACATTAAAATGTAGGTAATCTCCACCAAAAATGCCGATAGCCCCTGTATAAACACCTCTTCTTACTCCTTCAAGTTCAGTGATTATTTTCATTGCGGCGATCTTTGGACAACCTGTTACAGAGCCAGAGGGGAAAAGCGCCCTGACAATCTCTACCAGGCCTACTTCACTAGGCAGTTTGGCTTCAATGTCAGCAAGGAGATGATGAAGATGAGGGAGCGTTTCTAGTCTAGGATAGCTTATAACTTTAACCGATCCGGTTTTGGCAACGCGACCCAGATCGTTTCTAATAAGGTCAACTATCATAGCAAGCTCAGCCAGGTTCTTAGGACTTCGTAGTAGCTCGGCCGGATCTGAATCGAGAGCGGCGGTTCCTTTAATTGGAGAGGCGAGTATTGTAGCTCCTCTTTTCTCTATAAAAAGCTCAGGTGAAGCGCTTACGATTGAACTATGCTGTAACCTTATATAAGCGGCTCGTTGTGCCGGAGAGGATCTGCGTAGGTTTAGGTAAAAATCTTCCGGACGACTACATGCTGGAAGTTTAAATCTCTGGCTAAGATTCACCTGATATACATTCCCGTCTTTAATCTCATCTTTGATCTTATTTACAGCGTCTAGATAGCTCTGATGTGTAAAATTTGAAAATTGCTCAAGCTCCCGCTTCATCTGCGTAAAATTCAAAGTTGAAGGAGAGGCTGTAACAGAGCTGGTGGCGCTAGATGAGAGCAGTTCGATATTATTCTCCATTTTCCAAAGCGGAGTGAAATTACCTTGATAAGAGATGCACCACTTGATGCAGCAATCCGATGATTTATCTATTTCAAATATTGTTGAGTAGAGAAAGAATGAGAGAAGCGGGTGCTCCTCCTTAGCAGAAGCTAGCTTAGGAAGCTTCTCAATAAAATGGCTGAATTCGTATGAGATGAATCCGGCACTTAATGGCGGTGTAGATGTAGTACTGGTAATACTCTCTAATGTTCGTATGATAGACCAGGGATCGTTGCAGGCATATGAAATCTCGATCTTATGTACCGGATCAAGAAAAATAAAGCTGCGATCAGCTGTATCTATCTGAGCAAATCCCTCTCTCTGCCCGTATCGCAGTAGCATCGTTTCAAGAAGATGACTTCCGGCAGCGGCTATTATCCCTTTTCTGATATCTGTAATCACAAGCAGTGCGCCAAAAAGTTGTGGATTATTCTATCTCCACTCTCTGTTAAAAATGATTCAGGATGAAACTGTACCCCCCAGATCGGTTTATGACGATGACGAAGAGCCATCACCTCGCCGTCAACAGTATCGCTTGCTAGGATCTGTAAGTCTTCCGGTATCTCGTCAATCGCTAATGAATGATACCGTGCTACTGTCAGCGGAGAAGGAAGGCCTGCGAAAATATCGGAAGCAGTATGATGTATCAGGCTGCATTTACCGTGTAGCGGTTTTTTTGCCCGCCGTAGTCTTGCTCCAAAATGTTCGCCGATCAGCTGATGCCCAAGGCAGACACCTAATATAGGCACCTGAATATCCGTTGATTGAAGCACATCCTTACAAATACCAGAATCTTTCGGAGTGCCAGGACCAGGGGAGAAAATTATTGCTGCCGGTGCAATACTCCGTATCTCGTTAAGATGTAAGCTGTCATTCCTATGTACTAAAACCTGAGTTTCTAGAGCAACCAGCTGCTTAAACAGCTGTGCTAAGTTAAAGGTGAATGAGTCATAGTTATCGATAATTAGAAGGGAAGCACTCATTAGGGTCGTAGAGTAACATTATGGGTGGTGGTAATAAATATGAGTGAAATTGTCTTGTAAATACAGCCTCTTGCAGTCTTACATGACGGGGTTGTTTCAACTTGGATAGCAGTATACAATCCTCTCCTAAACTTTTTATTGTTTGCTGAACTGAGTCCAGTCTGAATCGATTCAGATCAGGAATCTTATGTTTTCATTTCGATTCAAGCATGTCTGCTTAGAGGCTTACGCCGTTAATCTTCCACCTAATGAACTATCTTCTGATACGATTGAAGATAGACTCGCCGCCGTTTATCAGAGGCTATCTATCCCGCTTGGGACTCTGGAAAAACTAAGTGGTATTAAAACTAGATATTTTTGGCCGAATGGTACTCTTCCCAGCCAGCCCGCAACGGAGGTATCAAAGCTTGCGCTTGAGAAAATTGGATTCGATCGGAGTCATATCGGTGCTATAATTAACACCTCTGTTACTCGTGATTATTTTGAGCCAGCTACTGCCTGTATAGTTCATGGGAACCTAGGGCTAGCGGAGACAACAGTTGCCTTTGATGTGACTAATGCTTGTATCGGATTCTCTAACGGAATCTTTCTGCTTGCCAATATGATTGAGTCCGGCATGATCAAGGCCGGAATAATCGTATCTGCAGAGGTGTTGAACCGTTTTCTTGATTCAAGCCTTGAGTATGTGCAGCATAGTAAAGACGTAAGTCGTGATAATCTCCTAAAACTTCTGCCTGCCTTTACATTAGGTAGCGGATCGGTCGCGTGGGTTTTGGCGCATGAAAGCATCGCCACACAGAGGCATAGAATTGTTGGTGGCGTAGCGCGTTCAGCTACGCAGTTTAATGATCTTTGTAATGGGAACAATGACTACTGCGTCACGCAGCCAGGCGAGATTATGCCGGTAATGCTGACAGAGTCACAGAAGCTGATCTCTTCTGCATCCAAGCTTGGTGCAAGAGTGTGGCCAGAGGCGAGCCAGGTTTTAGGATGGAATAGTGAAGCGATTAATCACATCTTTTGCCACCAGGTTGGTAAGCAAGTCAATGAGGCTTTTTTTGCTGAGCAAGGGTTAGACTACAGCAAGGAGTATACAATTTATCGAAAGTACGGAAATTTAGTATCTGCAGCGTTACCAACGGCGGTTGCTTTAGGCATAGACGACAAGCCAGTGCGTAGCGGTGAAAAACTGTTATTAACAGCTTATGGTAGTGGTCTAAATACTGTCTTTACCGGTATTGAGTGGTAGCCTCTAAATCGATGTTCTCCACCTTTGCAATATCAAAACTTCTTCCCTTTAAGTCTAATTACCTGGAAGTAGCTGGGTATAAGATGCATTATCTTGATGAGGGCAGCGGTCCTATAGTTGTAGCTCTTCACGGCAATCCGACCTGGTGTTTTTATTATAGAAATCTAATTACAGAGCTGCGCCAGCATTTTCGCATTATAGTTCCTGATTATATCGGCTGCGGACTCTCAGACCATCCTGAGGATAAACACTTCAGAGCAATTCATAGAATCGAGCAGCTGGATGAATTCCTTTCAAAATTAGGAATTAATAAGCTTTCATTAATAATGCACGATTGGGGCGGACCGATCGGGACAGGCTGGGCAGTACGAAATATTTCTAAAGTTGAACGCCTAGTCTTCTTAAATACAACACTGACGGAAACAGATGCATTACCGCGCGTTATCAAAATGGCCGCCAAGGGTTGGATCGGGAGATACATCACAAAATATAGTATGCGTTTTCTTAAGCTTACTACGGATTTTGGGGTGGTGCACAAGCTTTCGAAAGAAATAAAGCAGGGATATTACTATCCGTATCGCAGTTCGAAACGTCGTACGGCTATATGTGATTTCGTTTCTGATATCCCATTTGACAGCAGCTATCCAAGCTACGGTGATCTTATGGATATGGCGGGTCGTCTAGCGGATCTTAGATCGGTTCCTGTGAAAATAATTTGGGGATTAAAAGATCCATGTTTTCATAGGGAGATGCTTAACAAAGTTGCAAAGCACTTTCCGCAAGCCGAGGTGGTTGAAATCCCAGAGGCATCGCATCTCGTATTAGAAGATGCACCGCAAATTGTCTGCCCAGCTGTTAAATCATTTTTACTTGATCCAGCACCCCGCAGCGGAACGGCAGTCTCAAACATGGCACCTTCTTATGAATTACAGCCTAATCGATTTTTTAAATCATTCAGCGAACATGCACAAAAATCACCCTCTGCAGATGCAGCCATAGTACCTTGGTTTTTTGGAGAGATGGTAACTTATAACCATATTAGTTTTCGTGATTTACAACTCTTAGTAAATAAGTATCAGCGCGGTTTGGCAGAGTTAGGTTTGCAGCGCGGGGACAAAGTCATAATGTTAGTGTCACCTGGAGTTGATTTTCTAGCACTAAGCTATGCTGTGATGGGTCGCGGAGCGATCCCTGTTTTTCTTGATCCTGGAATGGGGAAGGAGAATCTCTTAAACTCTATTGAACATGTAAAACCTGCTGCTTTCATAGGATCTCCAAAGGCGCAGGTGCTGCGTTGGCTTAAAAGATCTTTGTTTGCTGGCATCAAGTTTCATCTTACGGCCAGCGAGTGGTTCTATACTGGCGGGCCGACTCTCTCCTATCTTAAAAAATTCTCATCATTCCCACCTGATCCGGTACAGGGGACAGGAGTGGCTCTGATTGCATTTACCTCAGGTGCGACCGGAGTGCCAAAAGGTGTGATATATACAGATGAAATGGTAGATGCACAGCTTCAGATCTTTAAAGATTCTTTTGGAATACAGCCTTTAAACAAAGATCTGCCACTATTGCCGATTTTTTCCTTATTTAACCTGGCATTGGGTGTGTGTAGTGTTTTCCCGCCTGTAGATCCATCAAAGCCACTAGAATTATCTCCATCCAAAATAGTTAAAATTATAAATGACCTTAATGTTGATTACTCATTTGGTTCACCTACGCTTTGGAGAAAAATAGGGGAGTACTGTTTGCGCAGCACTGATAAGCTTCCTTCAATCCGTACTATATTAATGGCAGGTGCACCTGTGCCTCCAGAGACGGTAGTGTTAGTTAAAAACTATCTGCCTAACGGAGAGGTGTATACTCCTTATGGAGCTACGGAGGCTTTGCCGGTAACATTTGTTTCAGGTGAGGATATTTTAACACATCAAAGTGTGCCGGCGCTTACTGGGGAGTTAGGAACATTCGTTGGTCGAGCTGTTTCTGGCCTTGAGGTGAAAATTATCTCTGAATCTGATGAGAGATTAAGTGAAACTGTATCTCTGCCTCCTCTGCAGATAGGGGAGATAGTTGTACGCGGGAAAAATGTTAGTTCAGAATATCTAGATCTGCCGAGATCAAATGAGCTTTCTAAAATACCTACCTCTTCAGGTCTATGGCACCGCATGGGTGATATGGGCTATCTCGATAAGATCGGCAACCTGTATTTTTGCGGACGCAAGAGTCATATAGTGAAGTGGCAAGGAAAAGTATTTTATAGTATTCCAGTCGAGCGTGTTTTTAATCAGCATCCCAAAGTTAGACGTTCTGCTTTAATTGCACTTGCTCGATCCTCTGGTATTGGAATTGCGATTGAACCGTATCCGCAACACATGCCATCAAGCACAGATGAGCGTGATAAATTCATAGAGGAGCTTTTACAGTTAGGCGCAGCGAATCCTCTTACTGCCTCTTTAGCTAACATTTTCTTCTTTCCAAGTTTCCCGGTAGACAGTCGACATAACGCTAAAATCTTTAGGGATAAGCTGGGAGAGATGGCATCAAGGGAGGGATATGAACATGAGCGCGCAGCATAACCGTTTTATAGTTACAGGAGGCGGCGGATTTGTTGGTAAGGCCTTGGCCTTAAGATTGCGTTCCTTAGGTGCTGAAGTTATCTCAGTGTCACGCGGTAATTATCCTGAGCTTACAGCTCTTGGTATTAAACATCAGCGTGTTGATCTGACCCAGGATTTTATGGGCCTCGTCCAGGTCTTTAAAGGAGCGGACGCTGTTTTTCATGTCGCTAGTAAGACTGATATGTGGGGGCCTTATGAGGATTTTTTTAAAAGTAATGTACTAGCAACTCAGAATATGATCGAGGCCTGCAAACTCGCAGATGTGAATAAGCTTATCTATACCAGTAGTCCTAGTGTTGTTGCCGGCGGGGAGGATCTGAATGGTGTGAATGAATCTTATCCATATCCAAAAGAACATTTGGCATATTACCCGATGACAAAGGCTCGTGCTGAGCAGGAGGTGTTGGCCGCTAATTCCAATGATTTATATACCATCGCATTAAGGCCGCATCTGATATTTGGTCCAGGAGACAATCATCTAGTTCCTGAAATATTGGCACGTGCTAAAGCCGGCAAGCTGGTTCGTGTAGGTAGTCGTGAAATTATGACTGACCTTACTTTTATAGACGACTGTGTTGAAGCACATCTGCTAGCCTATAAAGCCCTGGATCGCGCCAGTGCACGAGGGCGCGCGTATTTTATAAGCCAAGGTGAGCCTGTATCTTTGTGGGGATGGATTAATAAAGTCTTAGAGCTCAATCAGCTTTCTCCGGTAACTAGAAGCATACCTCAATGGCTTGCTGAGACTCTCTCTGGTCCAAGCGAGTTGCTTGGAAAGATTGCAGGGAGTCGTCCATTACTTACAAAGTTTCTTGTATGTGAGATGTCAACAAATCATTATTTTGATATATCTGCTGCTAAAAAAGAGCTTGGATATCAACCCTCTTGTAATATAGCAGAGGCGCTCCATCGAACCTTTGGCAAGAAAACGAGCGGTGCAGTTGTGCTAGAGCAAGCTGCTACTTAAAAAACAGTGTGCATACTTATCATACGCGTGCAGTCTAATTGTTAAAGATCGTCATGCTCACCTGCACACTTTATCTTTGCCAAATCTTGCCAATTATACTTTCTTAGATGAAGATAATATTATGACTGGTTCTACGCTTGCCGATATCAAAAAAATTCTAGGTATATTTCTGTTTCTCCTATCTCTTGGCCCAATTAATTTACTAGCTGATTCACCAGCCAAATCTATCTGGATTGCAATTCCAAAATTTGACTACTCCCAGCATCCTGAAGACATTTACTTCCCAATCGCTATGTTCGATGGCTTAAAGTGGCATGCTCCTTGGCCACGTCCCTTTGATGAAAAGATTATTGAGGCTTCTGAGATGGATCTAAAAAATATTCCTGAAGCGTGGACTGGAAAATCTAAGCTTCCTGGAACTTGGAATCTTAGTTATGTTGATGGCTCGAAGCAGGTATCAATCATTACGAAAATAAAAAAAACTAATTGTAGCTGCCAGGATGCTTACGGGATTCAGTTTAATAAGAGGAGTTCTAGCCGAGCATGTCTAGCTGTTACAGGAGAAGTAAGTGCTTATTGCGCACAAGAATTGAAAACAACAAGCTCAACCAAGGAATTTGATAATAGATTCCAAAGCTTGGTTGCGGCAGAGAGTACCTTCAAAAATAAGTTGTCAAAACTTGAATCAACTACAATAAACAAAGTCTTCTTAGTCGGTCCTGAAAGGAATTTTGCATTCGCCTCTTTTTTGAAAATGTTTGCTAAGAACCAGAGCGCACTTGATAGCTGTTACGAAGGCACCAATTGCAGTCCCCCATGTCTGGGTTTTGCTTATATGAGCGGCTGGTATTTAAATGGAAAGAAGATTCAGGCATTGAATGAGGATAGTGATGTTGTAGATTGTAGTAAGGACTCTGCGGGTTATAGCTATTCACCTGATCCATTAGGTATGCTTACTTTTGGTAAGCACTCCTACCTAATTGAACAGTCTAATGGATACGAGGCTCATGGGGTAAACATTTATGAGGTACTTGGAAATAAGATGGTCCAAGTCTTTTCTACGGATACAGACCCAGAAACTGGTAAGCCTCTTTATGCATACTGTGGGTGTTAACAATCATTCATTAGTGAGTCAGGAAGAATGGGTGCTAAGCACCATAGAAGTCAGGTAGGTTCGTAGCCAACCTTTGGCTAAACCTAATAACTGTGTATGAGGAATTATGCTACTATGTTCAATCGGGTACCTACACCGGGTGCGGGTGTATTGTCTAAACCTTCAATTAGCAGTTCTGCGATATCACCTTTTTGATCGAGCGCTTTTTTAAATACTGCAACTTCAGCTTTCTGGTTATACTCTTCTAGTTTTTTGGAAGAAATTGCCGATACGGACAAGATTTCGTCTGCCATTGAAAACTCCTTTTACAATTTGCACCACCACAAATTGGCAACGCCCGGGGATCCATTCCCTAGTAAAAGTATCGGAGTCGACGCTTAGTTGCATAAGGCGTATTTATAGTTCAAGGGCATTTATACGAGTATAATCGAGTGCGCTCAAATTTATAGGAAACCATAGTGATTTTAGTATGTTATACGCCAATGATAATAAACAGATCCATTTCAGTCGAATTTATGACTTATAGTATGGTGATTGGTAAAGAGAGACTCGCACCTTCAATACGAATAACTTGAAGATTGTATTTTAAAACGATACCATCCTCCGCTTGTATTACTATGTTCTATAAAAATTAGTTTGGGCAGTAATTATGAGTAGAAGGGTAGGTTATCGTTCCTCGGGAGATCCTCACCGGTCTGCCCTGGAACGGTAGCGGTCAGATTGAAGGTTTTATCTAGCCGCAAACCGTTTGGCGATCCATTCATGTTGCTTCTTCTGAGGAGCTTCAATTGAAGAAAAGAGGCGGTTCAGGTTCGAAAGAGGGAATCGAGGTCATAGACAGGCCTGATGGAAAAAAGGAGGTCAAGGTTAGGCAGGTCGATCTCGCTGCTGCTGAAAACAAAAAGGAAGCAGTGGCAGCGAATCGGAGTGCTTGCGAGGGGCTTTCAGGCCTTGCACTCAAGGGCAAGGTCGTTCTCTTGAGCTTCGTCGGAGAGAACGGTTCCCGAGTAGCGCCAAGCGACACTATGCGTGACTTCGCGATCGGGAAGCTGCGCGGAAACTGTGCAGGGCTCTTCAAGCCAAACCTGCAAAGGGGTGGCTGGGAGGCGCTCTCGAAGAAGCAGGAGACGCAGTTTGTCCCGTTCGAGGAGGGCGCTGCCCCTGTGCTGGAGGTATTCGAGGAGGTTCCCTCGGAACCAGAAGCCTACGTAAAGCGGCTCTACATCGGAAGTGCTGATGCTTCCGGTGTGCTGACCATTAGCCTTGATCTTGCTCCTCATTCCGCACTGATAGCGGATCTGGAGCGCGAGGCTGCGGAGAAGCGTGAGAGGGTCGCTGGTAAGGTGGTGGTTCTCGAGGCGCGCGCTGGTGGTGAACTGAAGAGCGATCACTGGAAGGCAGTTTTGCGTGGATTTGGCGCTGTACTTAAGGCAAAGCTGGTTCTGCGCAAGAGCTCTCTCGGTGATGGAAACTACGTTGTGCTCTTCAGCACCGATGAACGCTGGAACTTGGATAGCCGCAAGATCCTTGCCGAGCTCTTGGCACCGGTCGAATCGGCGAATCCGCAAGAGACGTCAGCGGCGGCTGAGCCGGCGGCAGAGGAAGTGGTGGCTGAAGAAGCTCCCGTGGCCGAAGCTGCAGAGCCAGAGGTGGTAGCCACGGATGACGGCGCGCAAGCGCCGCCAGATGTTGCTCCACCCATGGATGAAGTTCCTGCAGTTGTAGAGACATCTGCGGCCGAAGCCACTCCTGCGCCGACGGTGAAGGAAGCAGACGACGGTGCGCAGGTTCCGCCAGATGCACCTGCACAAGTGGTTGAAGTTCCGGCAGTTGAGGAGGTGCCTGGTACACAGGTGCCAAATGCTGCTGAGCTTGTGGTGGCTGAAGAACCACCACTTGGGCTTGAGGAGCTTTTGCCTGATGCGTTGCCGGCTGAAGAAGTCGCGCTGCAGGCTCCTACTATGCCCGATGCTGCTGTTACTGCTCCCGATGCCAGCGTGGCAGAAGCTGCAGTGACACCCCCGAGTGGAGATGGTGATGCGGTCCAGGCGGCCGATATTCAAGCAGCTCCCGAGGCTCCACCGGCAGAGCCAGAAGTGGTGGGCACAGCAGTGCTAGTTGAAGCACCGGACGTGGTGGCGCAGGCTCCGGCGGTTGAACTGCTAGAGGAGATGTCTCCTGAGACAGGAAGAGCTGCGTCACAGATCGAGGCATTGCCTGCGGATCCAGCCCCTAGTGACGGTGCTCCACCGGTAGCTTCACTTGCACCTGCTTCCAGATCGGTACCGCCACATAACGGGCTGAAATGGTGGCAGATCATTCCCAAGCTACGTCGCCGCATGGCAAAAAACCTTGGGTTGCGAGAGTGAAGTCAGTGCGTGCGGGGGTGTGTCTGAAGCAGCAGACACACCCCCGCGGCCCTTAGTGGTTTTTAAAAGGGTGACCGCGCCGTTTGTTTTTCGTTATAGATCTAAGACTAGCGAAGCTCGCACCTTAGGCAGATAGTTGTTTTTATTGCTTCATCAATAATGCGTTGGAATAATTAGTTATTTAAAAAACTATGAGAAGGGGCGGCTAGATCAAGCCGCGGCATAAAAAAACGGTGTGCATATTTATCATATGCACACCGTCTCATCGCTAAGAGTAATTCTACACTTAGATACTATCTCCGATGTTCTGGTCGTTAAAGAAGGTTGAAACGAGAGAACGAAGGATAAAAGCACCTACTGCAACAACTAACAAGCCAAGAGCGGCTTTATACTGACCGAATGCAGAGGCAAAGATAGCTCCTATTCCAGCAGCAACCATTACTAACGCACCAAATGAACCTTCAAGATATGTGAAGATTCTATTAACAGCTAATGCAATACGCTGATCGTTGTAGTTTCCTACATCAATCTGAGCACTCGCACCATGTACAAGACCGGCGCTTAATAGGCCAATCCCGATTAAGAAAAGAGCAACCTGGGCCTGACTCTGAGAAGGAGCATAAAATGCTGCCCCTACTTTCTGTCCAAGGCCAAGATAACCCTTTTTAAAAGTAGCAAGAATTTTCTTGGACATAAATTAACTCCGTTAAGTATTAATACTATATTTTCCCTTTACCGGCAGCAAACCTTAGTTTTTACCTCAAGCAGCTGCCCCATGTGTTTTCTAATTATGTTATGTTGACAGATAATAAGATGTGACCTGTTTTTTTATTGATATGGTGCAGCGCGGCTATGAAAAAACTAGTGTATACAGATGGTTAGCAGGCTTAATCGGTATTTGATCATTAAGTGTGGGTATTCTCTTTGTCCCAGTCCTAGTCCTAGTCCGCGTGGACTGTGATGAGGGTAAGGATTCGGACAAAGACAAAGACGAGGACTGGGACAAGGAGATTACCCACACTTTTTCAGCAGTTACGGAGAAAGAGAATACCCACACCTAATGAGCAGTTACGCAGACTTGAGATAATTAGTAGTATGCTCTCAGCACAATGAAATCACGCAGAAGAGCTACACTAATAGGCCTAATAGCAGTTTTCGTATGGGGGTTTGGCCTGCCTGTATCACGGTTTATTAACGAGCAGGTAGGATTTGTTTATGCAGTGTTCTCTATATTTGGTTTGTCAGGAGTGATAGGAATCACTCATCAATTATTTGTTGCAAAAACTCCACCTCCTTTAGTCTTATTAAAAAATCCGGCGCTCTATTTCCGCTTAATGTTTTTTATCGGGCATGAGATATGTGTGCACCTTGCGATGTTTCTCTGCTCAAAACAGAACCTCGCATTTGTCATTCTCTTAAATTATCTTTGGCCAACCTGTGTACTGCTTTGTTCAATACTATTAGGAGAGTTAAAAATAACGAGATGGCTGATATTTATCTCAGGCTGCACAGTCGTGCTGCTTGGACTGACAAATGAGGTAGTTGGAATTGATTCCTTAACACTCAAGCTTTTTGAAAATAGACTAGACTGCATTGCCTATCTTATAGTGATCTTAGGTGCGATCTCATGGGGAATGTTTTCTGCACTCTCAAGAAAGTATGAAGAGAGCGGTGGTGGTAGTGCGGTAATGCCATATTTTCAGCTGATTGTAGCGTTATGCGCACTACTCTTTCTCTTTTTCCCAGAATTTCGCTTTGCATGGGATCTCACTCTTTCTGGATATGTGGCACTATTCTGTATTTCACTAGGAGCGTTAGCTGCGTTTTACTCCTGGGATTATGGTATGCGAAAAGGGAATGTCGTGGTTCTAAGCCTATTTGCAGACTTTATTCCCTGGCTATCCCTTTTCTCAGCGCACCTACTTGTATCTGTAAATATTGGGATTGATACTATTACCAGTGCGGTAGTCCTGGTAATAGGGGCAATGATCACAAGGGCTGGGACGGCAGCTGGTAAATCGGCCTAATATTCTGAGGCATTTATACATACCTATTTTAACAAGTTAGTTAAATCCACAAGCAACAATTTTATCATTTTCTCGAATATATAGATATATAGTGAGTGACAGAATAACGTAGCGTTATTCTGTCACTCACTATAGCCAGGCCATGGGTGGCCAGGTCGGGCCGAAAGGCCCGGAGAACGGCTTGGAATGGGCTCTCGGGGATCCGTTCCAAGCCGTTCGAGGAGGGATTTAGCCATGGACGGCTAAATCCCGACAGCCAGAATTCCGCTACGGAATTCTGGCAATCATTATAGATCTTACTTTAGCTACTTTTCAGGAGTGTATATGAATAACAAAGGCTTTAGTTATGAAATTAGAGAGGGAGATATCCTGCAGTTCAGAGAGGATATTAATGTAATACCTGCGGGTGTATATCGGGTAGATGGGGTCGATGAACAGATGATATATTTTATGGCTGGGAAAAGCGCTGTATTTGGTGTGGAGAGAAGCTGTCAGGGAAAGATGGTGAAGCTCCCGCGAGAAAGCGGTAAAATAAAAATTACAGCGCTTAATTCCTTCTTAGAACGGTACTATAGAAATCTTAAGGCACGCAAAGGTAAAGCATGGTCAGTAACAGAGCTTGCATCTCTTCCCGTGACGATGTGTTTTATAGATCCATCTGTGGCAGCACTGTTTGAGGAGGAGTTATATAAGGAGGAGAAAGAGGGTCAGTGTGAAATAATGCACTAGCCACCCCTTCTCATAGTTTTTCAAATACCTATTTATTCCAACGCATTATCGATCAAGCAATAAAAACAACTATTCTCAAATAAAATGGAGCCGCCCTACTTTTCAACTATTTGGGAATTTGTCATCAATTAGATTGCATACGAGTCAAAAATAATGTAGAATTTTGACATATGATCCAAAGGCTTATTAACCCATTGAAATCAAACAGCTTCTTCCTGTTTGGGGCACGTGGAACAGGAAAAACATTCTTTTTAAAGAATTTTTTTAGTAAGGAGCAATATTTATTAATTGACCTTTTGAGCACCTCAAATCTAGCCCGATTTAGCGCGTACCCCGAGGAGTTGTCGAAGATAGTTAAGAGTCAAAAAGTAGAGTGGATCGTTATAGATGAAGTGCAAAAAATCCCTTCCTTACTCGATCTTGTTCATAAACATATAGAAGAAGATCGACAAAAATTTGTATTAACTGGCTCAAGCGCCAGGAAATTAAAGCGTGGCGGAGCAAATCTTTTGGCAGGCAGAGCTTATGTAAATTATATGTTTCCTTTAACTCATCGTGAGCTGGCTGAGAATTTTGATCTGCATACAGCTCTTGCATGGGGCAGCCTACCCAAGTCATATCTATTAGAGAATGATCAAGAGAAGCGAGTATTCTTAAATTCGTATACAGACACATATCTTAAGGAGGAGATTCTGATTGAACAGATTGTGCGTAAACTTCCACCCTTTCAAAGGTTTCTTGAAATAGCCGCGCACACTGATACTGAAGAGATTAATTTAACAAACATAGCAGCAGATGTTTTAACTAGCCCTAAAAATATTCAGCGGTATTATCAGATTTTAGAAGATACCCTTCTCGGATTTTTTCTTGAATCTTATCATACCTCTATTAGGAAACGTCAGAAACGTAGCAAAAAATTTTATTGGTTTGATGTCGGAATTATACGATCACTTACCGGTAGTATAGATAATAAATTACTTGTAAAAAGCTATGAATACGGCAAATTGTTCGAATCTTTCGTAATTAACGAGATTAAAAGACTGCTAACCTATTCAGGCCGCAGATATGCTCTTTCATTTCTTAGAACAACAGATGGTCAGGAGATTGATCTTATAATAGAAAGAGCTGGCATGCCAACTTATCTAGTTGAAATTAAGTCAACTGATTTTGTACGTGAGGAACATGTTACCACCCTGAATAATTATCTGAAGGAGTTTAAAAATGCAAAAGCGATCTGTTTGTCAAATGATTTAAGCAGTAAAAAAATTGGTGCAGTAGATTGCTTCGAGTGGAAGGAAGGAATTACTGAGATGGGGATTTAAATGGCTAATGGCTAGGAGATCGCTTATTGTTTTGTCTAATAAACCAAATCTCGGACATAAAAGTTAACAGTTAGTTGTGCTATAATTGAGTTGAAGGTGGCTTTGAAGAGACGATAGAGGCAGTGAAAGATTAGGGGTGCAAAGTTAGATAGTATAAGTAAAGCACTGAGGACCGAAGGGATTTTAATACGTATTAGTGTTCTAGTATATATAGGAACTAAGTTGCTGAGCATAAGCGCATAGTAGGAACTGTTGATTTTGGCTCTAAGCACTAGTGCTCCTCCAAATAAGTTTTTTCACGTATAGCATCACATCGTTGCCCCACCTTGTCACGCTTCTCAGTCGGAAAATCCTCGCAATACTCCAGTATTGCTGCGGATTTCCTCCTTCCGAGGCGTGCCAATCTGGGGCAACGCTGCGCGCTATACGTGAAAAAACTTATTTGGCGAAGCACTAGTAGTAGGTTATAATTGGTGGCTTAGTGAACAGTTTGGTGATTACTCACTTAATAATCCTATTTTATTCCATTTTTTTCGGTAAAATGATTAAGCCTTGCTAGAACATCATGAAAGTAGGTTGTATAACCTTTTTGAGTGCGCACAGCTAACTCTTTATCTAACATTGTAACAAGTATTGTTATATTATTAGCAGCTTCTGCAAGCTCACTAGTAGCTATTGCTGAGATGCCGTCTGCTAAAGGGGTTGAATCTACAATTTTTGCTCTGCCATTTGCTGCTTGCATGGAGTTTAGAATGGCATTATCTGCAACTTCTCTTAACCAATCGGCTTGTGCGGTATCGATGCAAGATGCGGCGATCTCGACGGCAGATTTTCCATTACCAGATAAAAGCCAATTTTTGAGAGCCAATGCTAGTATTAATGGCTCAAAATAGGTCCCGTATTCTATATCAGAGTTATCCTTAAGTGTACCAAGCCATTCAGGTCGTAAGGTGTTGTCATGGTATTGTGCTATTTCGTTGCCTAAAATCTTAAGTAGTTGTTCCGTACTTTCAGCGCCGGGAGCACCTGGAGGCCAATACCATATATCGGGAGTATTATTGCCCATAATATGGCGCCAATCTGTGAATTTTGTAGCATATCTTTCTCTCAAGCTGTCCTTTGTACCGGGCTCTGCCCACTCTAGAACATCACGTTCACGTAAATCCACAACTTGTCGCAAGCACCTGTCCCCATTTAAATCTCCTAATTTCTTACCTCTAGTATTCGTAAAAAAAATTTCGTATGACTTAAACCCTTCAATTTGAGTCTCCGTTTTGCTACCGTTATGGTCAGAATAAACCCGGGTTGCTCTATTGCTTGAGGCATCTCTCTTACCATCCTCTGGGTTCAAAACGAACAGTCCGATAATACGTCCAATAGTTAAAGGGTCATTTGATACTCCTACATAGCCATCCCCCTCTATTGCAGGTAGTACTCCACCATCCATATTCCTTCCTGCTCTAACCTGATCTCGCACAAACCAATACATTCCCTGTGCATCACGTAAATTAAAATTACCAGTTGGAGAATACACTCCTGATGCAAACGAAGTAGGCCTATCGTTATGAATGTACCATGGTGTTCCGTAAGGGCCTAACCATAAGCGAAAGCCACTACCTGCACGATCTTTCTCATAACCTGTCAGCCTGCCAAATTTTTCCTTTGCACATCTCTTTTTTTCAAATTCCTCAGTGCTTTTAGTTAGATCGCTTTTAATTTTAACTTCTAGCTCATTCTTTGCTTGGTCTGCTACGGATCTTATATTCTCATTGCTTGCAATCCTTGTAATAGACTCGTTAATAGACCTACCAATCTTTCGAAGCTGCGCTAGCTGTGGGGGTATTGCTGGATCTTGCCTGCACAGTTCTGGAAATGTTGATAGGAGATCCAGAATTAAGCCAACCGCTGAGGCCCATTCTGTAGGGTTACACTTAAGATGCTTTTTCTGATCTTCTGATAATTTATAATGGTCACTATAACTAGCAGCAAATCCAAACATGTTCTCTACAGAAGTTCCATCGTCAAGGCAATCTGAAAAACGGTACGTTCTTGGCCCCTTGTAAAAGGCAGGAGTAGCTGCAGTTGAATTTGCATATTCGTTCAGTTCGATGATCAAGCCTGCAGCCGCAAGGAGGTCCATCTCTCTAGTAGGGATTATATCTGCAGCATTCCCTGCCTTACGGAACGACTCTCGAATAATCAATCCTGTAACAGTAACCTGAAATCTATTTAACATTCCGTGAGCATTGGTAACGTCCGCTTCCTCCTGATATTTACGTCCAAACCTTACATCTTGCTGCACCTTCTCTATCATTTCCTGAGTGATCTGAGCTGCCTTAAGAATTGACTGAATTCCTGCTTCTATCTGTTTTAACTGTTCTTCTAGCCTATCAAATCGCTGATGCATCTCGGTGCGCATTTCAGATAGCAGCATGTTAATGTTATCTAAAGCAGAGAGGATTATTAAGTTAGTGTTTTGCTGACCCGCGTCTTTGTTTAATAGAGATAAACCTAAATCTAGTAACTGCAAAGCTCCACCTAGCGTGGCAAAAGAAAGTATGTCCTTCGCAGTTTTAATGCCATCGATTAAAGTATAAGCACCTGAAACAATCTTCCCAACTTTAAGGGCTTGATCGGCCAGGGAACTGCTCTTAAAGATATGCTTGGCAGCAAAATAAGCAATAGTAGTTGCCCCCTCAATCTCTCGAACAGTATCAGCGAGTTCTTCACGTTTAGCTTTTTCAAGTGCTTCGTCTCTTTTATTTTGTTTTAGCATTGCGAGTAATTCTGCCATTGTTTCTTTCTGACTCTGCAGCCGACTATTAAGTATTTTTAGAATATTCTCTTGTGCTTGCA
Source organism: uncultured Bdellovibrionales bacterium (assembly GCA_964556665.1). GTDB lineage: Bacteria > Bdellovibrionota_C > UBA2361 > UBA2361 > CAZKXU01 > CAZKXU01. The sequence goes on from CAZKXU010000001.1 coordinate 72,023, forward strand.
ATGCGGGGATGGAACCATCAAGCGCTCCTTTTGTTTGGTCTTCAACCTCTTTTTCTGCTTGAGTTGGTGTTCTGTCCGTAGGTATATTTAGCGCTTTACAAACATCGGCATCATTCAGAAGTGTATTACAAACTTCGTTCTCACCTACTTTTGAAGCAACTATGGCTAAGGATGTTGTAGCTAGTGCTGCAAGACGTTTGTCATATACTTCTTGGATCTGTTTGTCTGCATATTGATCACTAAGATAGACCGCTAGACCTTGGGTTAATAGACCTAGAACCTGAACAGGTGGTACTCTTGACAGGCCTAATAGCGTGCCAGAAGTAGTTAAGCTTCCTGTTGCAAGATTAAGCGCTCTTTGAGCCTCTAATTCTAATGCTTCGTCTCTCGCTGAATCAGGTGTATGTAGTGCTTTACATACAAAATCTAAATCTTTATTCTCAAACCTAGACTTGGGATCACAAACATACTCTTTTAATTCTTTTGCAAGGGCTTTACGTTCTTCTGGGTTGCTAGGAAGTTCTTGCGTACGTGCGTACACATAAATAAGTTTTTGGAGTGCGTTAGAGCTTAAACGCGGATCATTGCGTGTAGTCCATTCACGGTAAGCACTATCTACCTTTTCTCTTGCTGATAATATTACATTTAGCTGACCACTGCCTGGTATTGCACCACCGTCTTCTGATGGGAGTAGCGGATTTAAAATAGTAGACGATATGGGTGTAATAGGATCCTTTGGAGTGTGCGGAATACACAGCGCTGTTAGCAAGCAGAATGAAGCTCGTGCGTTACCTCTTGATGTAATGTTAAAGATTGCCATAAATATATAAGACTAATAAAAATACTGAATTACAAACTATTCTTTAGGAGGTGTAACATCCTCTTTCGATCGTTCATTTAGCTTACCTGAAGCAACAAATCTTACACTATTATAATCTTCTGATCCAATGGTTTCACACGCCAATTGCGTTTCTAGCTGTTGTTGTAACCCCGTTAAATTTTTACCGACTAAATATATACTAGCTATCTTCGGGTAGTCACTATCTAAGAGTGGATGGTACTAAGTCACTGGGACAGTTGCTGAATGCAACCTTGCGATGCTGGGACCGGGTATCTTGCCCGCAAACAAATTAGCTGCCTCTACGCTGCAGGCAAGATGACCGCTGCCCCAGGGGCTTTTTATTGAATATACGATTAACTCTAGCCCTCAGCTTGCAAGGCTAATCCAGGAATAAACCGTTCCGGATCTTGAACCTCACCGTTTAGACGGATCTCGAAATGAAGGTGCGGCCCGGTTGAAATTCCAGTGCTGCCTACGGTGGCAATAATCTGTCCGGATTTAATCCGTTGTCCGGGCTTGATCTTGAATTTTTCAAGATGACCATAGTGTGAGGTCATACCGTTGGTATGCTTAATAGTGATAAAATTTCCGTATCCTTCGTAGGGATCGGCAAAGATAACTATTCCGCCTTGAATTGCTCGTACAGGTGTACCCGCAGGCGCAGCTAGATCAATGCCGTGATGATGGCGGGAAACTTTGAAAATCGGATGTTTTCGCTTGCCGTAGCCGCTCGAAACTCTTGGGCTCATTAATGGATAGACGAAGGCAGTTGACCCTCCAGTAAGGCCAAGTGGAAAAGCTAAGGCGAAGTTACTTTCCAGCAACAGCACCAGAGCGAATAAGCTTAAAAGCATCATCCTCAGCTTGTGCATTGTATCCCTTAATTCTTAAGGCACCGGACGGACTGCTTTGTCCGTCTGTACCGAAAGCCACTACATCACTCGATACCCATGCTCGAGCACCTGTAGGTGCTAGCACTCGATACCACTCTCCCTGACGGGTTTCTATTGCCAGGCGAGTCCCCTTTGTCACAGCCATTAGTGGGGAGTTGTCTTTGCCTGGACCTGTACGAAGCTGTGCTTTGTCTACAATAATAGTAGCTATTGGCATCTCCTCTACCGGTTGGGCAACAGGCTGCTGTTTACGCTGCTGTGCCGGAGGATGCCGATTTACATTCACTGCTGCTACTGCTCCTAGCTTAGTCAAATTACTACGATTGCGTGCTTCAAACTGTGAGGAGAGACGTTCTACTTCAGTTTCTGCCACCATAAGTCGATTACGAGTGTCATTTAACTCCCGACTGAGGCGCTGGATCTTGGTCTTAGCCTCCTTCAATTCGCCATCTAAGATCTCCTTGCCTGACTTGAAGCTCTGAAGCTCCTTGGAGCTAGTACTTAGTGTTGTTAATGCACCTTTATGAGCAAGCTTAATCGCCTGCAGCTCATTCTTAAGACTACTGATTTCCTTCTCCTGTGATAGGGACTTAGCCTCCAGTCCTTCGAAATCAACTGTTGTAGCTTTAGAAATCTCATCAGCTGTTAGCACCTCACTTCTTGAATTCTCCTTCTTTGCGTTCTTTGACGGAGCTAGAGCAGCCATTTTTGAACTATCATCTCCTGAAATCTCATCACTTGCTATCTCGCTCTGCTCGGCCTTAATCTTTTTTAACAGTTCCTGCTCAGCAGCCATCAATTTATCTGATGTAGCATCGAGTGCATTGTCGGCTGCATTGGGATCGAGAGAAGAGAGCTTGTCTTTTATTCGCTCGATCTCACTATCAGTATCAAGTGCAAATGCAGGTGTGCTAACTGCTATTGCAGTCACTATCAGAATTAAAAACGTACATCTTACAGCCATAATAACTCCAAAAATATGCTAGGCGCTAAGTTTTTGAGGTGTCTGAGCATCAAGTTTCGCCTTCTTTTCACGCTCTTCACGCTCTGTTAATATTATCTCACGTACCTGATGAGGTGCTGAAATTCCCTCCATCGTTATCTCAATCCCAGCGACTGCTGCTGTTGCAACATCCACAGTGCCGACATTAAGAAGCCGTTGAACTAAAGATTGATCGGTCTCAACACTTCTTATGTCTTCAAATCTAATTCGGGTAATAGACTGACGCATGCTCAATATTCCAACCCTAGCTTCGATGCCACGCGCATCTATGATATAACGCACGTCATATATCTTCAGAAGAAGATCGCATAATATGTAGAGCGGAGCTAACGTAAAGAGTGGAAGTGTTAGAAAAACTCTAGTCTGGCCTATGTCAAAAAGCTTTCCAGTTATAATGCTGTTAGGATAGTAGTGTGAAAGCAAGATGCAAGCGACACTACTAACAGCTAGGGCTATCAATCTCCCAAATTGAGAACGCCATGCTCGCGGAATTGTTACTTTGCCCTGTATCATAAAATTCGATCTACTAATTAATCCATTCCCAATATCTGCTCTATGTCATCAAGCTTTGAAGAGCCCTGCTGCTTAGGTTTTTGTTGAGGCAATTGCGAAGCTGCCTGCTTCGCCTTTAACCGCTTTATTTCGTCAGCAGTGCTTGCAACATCAAGATCCGCTTCCTCCCGGTCTAGATTTTGGAATAGGGATCCGCGTGGTGTACTGACATTTTTGAATCTAGAATGAGTATCTCGTAGCTCAATCTTTGCTCCGGAGAAGCGTACTACTGTAAAAATGAGTGCGATTAAAATTAGAGTAACGAGATTACGTCTCTCTGAAAAAGGAGCAATTACGTTACGTGCATTTATAAGACTCATAGGCACCTCATAAAAATCTACTTCTGTTTCTTTTGCCAGCGACCCTGTCGGATTTCAACTACAGCTTCATGTGCCGGCCGGTAGTAATTTCCCTCAGGATCTAGGCCTGCTGGCACTTTTACTACATCAACTATCGGTTCTTGCCAAAGGTACGGTTGAGTCCCTTCCTTTCTCACCTCACGCACGACCGGAAGTGGAGCTGGGGCTGGAGGAGGAGGAGGCTGCTTCATACACCCAGACAAGATAGGCACAAGAACTAAACAATACTTTATTAATTTAATCATAATCTTTCCTCCGTACAAAATCTAATTTTTATGTGATCCATTTACTGCCCCTACTGTTTGCGAAACTATGTTCGAGCTGCTCGATCCATGCTCTACACTTTCATTAGCAGCCTGTTCAGTGCGTCGTCTAGCCTCATTTTCTGTAGCGAAAGCCTGGGCGCCATTTGGAGCAATTGCAACTACACGCTCGTATGCTTTCCAAAAATCACCGCCCATCTCCTGCTGCACATTCGCAAAGAGCTGGTTATCATCTCCGTTATTTGTGCTTGCCCAGTAGAACGCGGGTTCAAGCGGTAAAACTAATGCTGCTTCGCCTATATCGGAGATCATATAGAACTGTGACTCAACTCCTTTGACTGTTCGAAGTTTTGTAATTACATCAGCTTGTTGTTGATTTAGGTTAAAAGCCTGCTGAGTAAAGTGAAACTTACTAGGATCCTGTCGTAAGAAGATCTTGTGAGCACTATTCTGTACTATCGCCTGACCTCCTGCGCCAACATAGAAATCCTCTCCTGACTGGGAGGCTGCAATGACAATACCTTTACGTTTACGGTAAAGTCTAAAAGCTGATTCAATAACATTCGCGGAGGTTTTACCAATAAGATCATGAGCCTCATCAAAAACAAGAACTTTCCGACAATCCAACTCCTTTGGATCGTTCATCACATTATCTGCCCAGAGCATTGCAATTTTCAGAAATACGGTCTGTAAGGATGGATTACGGCTAAGTGCTTTTAGATCAAATACAATAAAGCGCTCTGTGAGCTTTAATGCGCCTGGACGATCAAAAAAGCGCGCATATATACCGTTTCCGTAGTAGTCGCTCATTAGCTGCGCGATCTCCTGGCGGCGCTTAGCTGAGTCTTCATTTTCATCTACCCGCTTTGGTGCGCGCATTACTGCTACCACATCGCTCAAGATCATTTCACGCTTCATCGGACCGTTACGATACAGTCTATGTGCTTCGATTAGGGAGGATATTACCTCAGTGCGTTGTAGCCGGTTTAACTTGGTTGTTGGATCTGCAGCCATGTCCAGAATAATGTCTGAACACATATCAATTAGATCTTTATAATCCTCATCCGTGTTGTCAGGTTTTGTCTCACCCAGGCGAGCAAGGAAATTCATGGCAGGAGCCTTGGAAGGTGATGCTTCGTATATCCGTCCTCCAAATAATTTGGCAAGCTTTTCAAAGCCGCAAGGCTGGTTAACCATGCCTTTGTCGAAAACAAAGGTAATAGGCTGACGCTCAGCTTTCTGTCCATCACTCTGTGTAGAAAAATGTCCTCGGTTCAAGGCGATAAGCATATAGCAAAGAAGATAACTCTTACCGGCGCCTGATACTCCGCTAATTAGCACGTTAGGAGCAACGTTGGAATCGTACAGATCGAATCCCACTAATTCACGGTTCCATAGCTGTGGCAAAAGAAAAAGGGAGCCGCTGCTGCCGCGCCAATTACCCCAGAAAGGAAACATTCTTACAGCGCGCGAGGATTGCATAGTTGTTGTCCAACCTGCGCCATCTAGCTTTGGGTCGTAACAGCCTGGTAACGAATTGACCATGACACCCATATCAGCAATTTCATGAATCATTCCGCGCGCACCGTTTAGCTGAGGAAACCCAGCAACTGCCTCAGCAGATGCACGTACCGCTTCATCCTCATTTTGACAGATTAGTGTTTGATGAACTCCAACCCGTACTATTTGGGCTGCGTTTCTATATAACTCGTCTTTTGCGGCCCTAACAGAGGATATCTGAGTATCGATTTTTTGATTCAACCTACCAAGTGCTGAAATTCTTCTAAAGCCGAGAGCAGTATCAAGTGCTTCAAGTTGCTTGACCTGCTTCTGTGTTTCATCACGTGAATAGGTAACACTAATAATATGCTCGTACGGAGTGCTTTGAACTGGACAAAGCATTAAAGGAAAGCATTGTTTTGGTGGCTTTACCATCGATACAGAGCGATAGACTTTGCCGTCTTTTTTAAGAAATCCGGGAGCTGTATGAATTGCAGATGTATCTGAGATCTGATTAGCCAGAAGATCGTCCGCATCATAGCGTGGTACAGGTATGCTGCTTGTACGACCACGCTTGAATTTTCCTGATTTTATACTACGGCGGTTGAGTAGCGGGTAGAGAACATCAATCAGGTCTTGTCCGTCAACACGACGTGGGCGAAATCCAAGTTCGCGAAGTTTTTGAATGTGCCCCTCTATCTCTCCTCTGAATTTACCGGCATAGACAGAATACTCAGCTTTGCGATCTTTACTTGAATCACCAAACTTGCCTAAAAAGAGAATTTTTATTGTGCGTTTAAGATCTTCAATTATTCCTCGCTTGACCCAAGGAGGATCAAAGCGAAAGGACATAAAGAGACGCATACGACGTGGGCGACGATGTAGATTTCTATGTCGCGCATCATTCCGTAGCATACGGATCCAGCGGCGCGCCATCCAGCCGGCAGGACCACTCTTTGGATATGTTGTCCAGGAGTCATATAGCAGACCTTCAATATCAAATGTATTAACCCAGTTCACCTGCACGCTAATATGAGGATTAATAGCGTCTAATAACTCCTGTATGTCTTTACAGATTTCAAACGCGCGGGAATCGGAGGTGGCGGTAAGGAGAAGTGGCTGCAGTTCCCAAATTGACCAGATAGAGGCATCGGCATGTAAAAATACCTTCATTTCCTCGTCATATTTGGCATACGGGAGTAGCTCATTAAATAAAGCCTCATCCTCGTAAAGCCTTGCTCTGGTGATTCGTGAAATACTCATACTAAACCTTAATAAGTTCTAGCCTTAGTTCCTGGCACCAAAATTCTGACAAGATGACGCTTATGATCAACCTGCACATCGACATTTGCACGTCTTGAAATGCGCTTAGCTAAATCATCTAAGCTGCCGATGGCATCCATTGTTAGTCTTCTGTCAGCAAGTTCATATGCTACAAAACTTGAATAACGTGCGCTTGATGCGAGAATTGATGCCACCTCTTCAAGCGAGGAGTTCTCTACGCTGAGATGCAGCTCTGGCATCACAACCGGAGCCGCAGCGCGTTTAGTCTCACGTGCTGGTTTGGTATACGGCATATACTCAATTTTTACCCTACCATACACAGGCTCTGGTGGTAGCTGTTCTGTAGCTACACGATATTGGGGTATAGGCTCTGGCTCTGGCTTGGAAAAAGATGCACAACCACAGAGGCATAAACCTAATATTATGGCAGAAATCCGTGCTATCACTGTCTTCTCCTAACATCATCTTCGTAAACATAAGGAAGATTTGAACCTGCACTAGCGCCAGGACCTTGCAGCTGTTTCTCAAGCTCGAATGAATCCTGTACTGCCCAACGCTCTTTTAAAACTTTAATGTAGTAATAGTGATCGGGCACTAAATCTCCGTGACTATTGACATGATCGGGTACCCACATAATTCGAACAACCGCGGGCTGCATAACAGGGTTCGCTGGTTCCGGCTCCTGAGCGCGCCTATAGGTTGATAACTTCTCAAGTGAGGCTCGCGCTGAATCCATCTTGTCAGCCTCATTTAGTAGTGCTCGATCTGTTCTTTCACCTAGAAGTGCTTCCGGCTTTGGGGCTTCATAGAACGGATTAAGCACATTACCTGCTGAGGCGCATCCACTAAGTACTACTGCTGCTGTCCATGTAAATATTATACTACGAATCTTCATAATTACCTCCAAAATTTCTATCCTAATCAAGCGCGCTATAAATACTCTCGTCAGTCTGCATCGATTCAAATAAGCCATCTATTGTTAAAGGTTTTGCAAAAACCGCAGTGGCTTCCCGGCCTGAAAGAACCTGAACATGTGGTACTAACTCGCTAACACGTTGCTTGACGATCTCGCTCCACTCACGAGACGCTCCGGACAATCCTTTGCCTGCAGCAAATGCGAGAGAGTCGCCGGTAACGGCTTGTCCTACGCCTCCATACGGACTAACATATGTTGTGGCCTGCGCATCTGAAGCCGCCTTACCAATGCCATCAAGTGCACCGGCAAATCCAGCTGCACCGATTGCTTTGCCGATCGGATCTATAAGAAGGCCTTGCATGCCACGAATTCCATCTTCACCTACAACCCAGCCATCAACTTTAAATACACGTCGACTGCCATCTGGGTATCTAATGTTAAGGTCTGTAAGTCGAAATAATGCGCGTGAATCACTAAGAGAACCTTGCGCTGCCGCAATTAGCCTTGCTTCACCAAGTGGCAGTACTGATCCATCCGGACCTTGAATATCGCCACTTAGTTTAAATACAACTGGGTAGGGTGTGCCATCTGTAGGAGCATTGACTCCTGCTAATAACTTAATTCGAACTGAATCTCCCGTCCCGATATATGCTATTTTGCGCGGAGCAGCTGGTGGAGGTGGAGCCACGCCAGGCTCTTCATTTCCAAACGATTCAAGCTCTCCAGTATCGTTCATTGCCATATCGTAACTAGTGCCGCCCATGCCTGGCATACCCCCAGCATCTACATCCATTGGATTTGGATATCCTGCAGCAGATCCTGTCGCGCCTCCAGCTCCATAAGCACCCTGCGCTCCGCTGTTGAATCTGCCGTGGGCAGTTGCTGCAGATCCTCCGTACGCAGCCCCTGCTGCACCAGCGGCTCCAGGCGCACCCGCCGCTCCGGCTGCACCCGCTATTCCAGCAATTCCATTACCACCAGAGCTACCCTCATCGGAAATACGCTCCAATACCTTTTTAAAGATCTCTGCCGTTTTCTTTTCATACTCGGTTTGAGCTTTATTTTGGTTCTCAACTGATTTGCTTAAGTCTGTCAGTACATTTTTAGTACCTTCTAACTCATTGCGAAATCTCTCGATGAGATCACCATACGCCTCATTATTATTCTTATTCGTGAGACGCTCTGTTGGCTGAGCTCTGGCATCGAGACGACGGTTCCGGCTAGTAGGCCCAGAAAAAATCGTCCATGCTAAGAGAAGGAGGCCAACTAAGAGGATAAACCTCGTCTTGGCGTCATTCTTGATGAGAAGTTGTAAGTCCTTTAGTTTTTGTTTCATATGCTACCCTACCTTGCTGATTTAGGTTTGGTTACAATGTAAATTTTAGTCTGATGCTTTCCTGCTATCTGATGCTCAATATTGAGAGGCTTAGCAGCTAATTCCCAATTTTGCATAGATATTGCTCTGGTACCATCAAGACGAAAAGTTGCCGGATTAATGCGCTGTACGACATCTAGGCGATTCTCCGCATCGATAATATAACCCCAAAGATTTGGTCCAATTATTAGTTTGTCAATTTTGGCTGAGAGTGTCCCGTCATCAAGCACCACCTCGCCGCGATATTTTTCGCTGATCTGATATCCTGGCACTGCTCCCTTACCGAACTCAGTTACTAAGACCATCTCGCGCATTAGGCCGCTAATCGCAGTAGGCGGGGCATATTCATAGTTTTTTTCCTTATATGCTGGATCCATCTCCTCTTTGGATAAAATCATAGATCCACGCTCATCCAAAATTCTTACTAAATTATCCCTTGGACTCTCATCGTTGGAGCGTTGTGCACGAATCGAGTAAGAGCGACCATCTTCAAGCCGTACAATGATTGCTTCACCCTGGTCGCTGAGAGACTCTCTTGCAAAGATAATTAGATCTGAATCTTTCTTATCTAGAGAGATGGCGGAGTCTTTTCTTTTGAAGCCTCCCGAGATCTTCCCTGGGAACTCTAGCTGAGTTGGCTCTCCAGGAGTTACTCGTATAGTGACCTCCTGATTGTCGTACTGTACGTCACGAGCCAAAGCTGTGTTCGCAAGCATCAATAGACCTGAGATTACGAAGCTAAATTTTACAAATACATCTTTCCTGTTCATAAATGCCCCTATAAATTTCTACGTTCCATAGCCGCCTCTTTAGCGCTCTTTTCTAATTCGTTTTTAATCTCTCCCTTCTTAACATCTTTAACGCCAACATCAGTTATTACGATTCCATATTGATTAAGGCCATTACGAGGAATCGTTGTCATAGTTATTGTGTATGTAGTTAACAAGACGGGAAGCTCTTTGCCTGCGATTATCTTTTGACGCTCGCCGGTCATGCTTACCGTAACTTTATTGTCCTCCCGTTTAATCTGATTGAGCGTTGGATCAACCCAGAAGAGTTGTGTTCGATTAGTCCCTTCAATAGCTGAAAGTTCAGCATCGAGGATTTTAATATTAAATTCGGAAAGTAATGGCTCCACCAGCATTTTACGAGCTTCAGTAAATTGACGCTTAGCGTTATAAGGCTGATAGGTAGCGACAAAATTAATATAATCTGTCGCCATATCCATAAATTCAGTGTCCGGGATTTCACGAGCTGCATAAATCCCAGGCAGCGGTTTTTGCGGAACGTTTATTTCTACCTTTCTTGTCCACCAGGTGATGAGTGCAAAGATTAAGGCGATACATGTAGCAGGAATTTGAAGCAGTGCGATAGCTCGCCAGAACAAAGCCTGATCTTTATACGACTCCCAGATACGGATGGTATCTCCTGCAGATCTGCCATCCATAATCTCTGTCTGTTTGATAGTATTTGCTACTGCTACTTTCATAAGCAATTACTCATTATTACGCTTGCTCAACTTCTTTAAAAATTTCATCAAGATTAAGTTGAACGTATTCTCTTGATCTCTTCATCTCTTTAATCGGTGCTCCGCTCCACAACGGCTGTAAATTTGCCGGTGAAGGAATGTTGGGTGGATTAATCCCTACAAGTACTAAACAAAAATTCATCAGCCCGCGCTCCTCGTCTGGAAATCGACTTCGCAGTGTTGCCAGTATCGCAGTCGTGCTAATCCATATAAGTAGTAGTGCTGGCATAGCGGTCGATGTCTTCTTAAAAAAGAGTTCACTTGAGATCATGAACATGGAGAATCCTGCGGCCCATTCCCCCAACTTGGCGCCAAGCATAGTCCATGATTCATTTAGTCCCTGTATGACCTCTCCGTTATCCATTCATCCCTCCCTTATTTCTCAATCTCCTCTTTAGTGCTGGAGTCACTCTCAGAAGACTGCTTACTTCTAGTCAGCCTCTGATCTGCTTCTGTCTCATTTAATAGACGGCTATCTGCCTGAAATCTTACGCCGCTCTCACTTAAGCGTGGCTGCGGATCAAGCAGTCGCTCTAGTTCGTCGACCCGACTTAATACTGTGTTTCTCCATATACCTGCGTCTAACATCGCATCCGGATCGGCCAGCTCTCTAGCACGATCAAACTCTCTTAACGCCTCTACAAGATGAGCCCGTGATCTGAGATAATGTCCTTTAGCTGATGCCAGCCTCTCCCCTTTAGCGTTCTCAATGCCAACACGGCGCTCTGCAGAGGCTTCCAGTAATGGTGCCAGTGCAATCGTTGCCACCAGTAAGTATGCGAATTTCTTCATAGATTACACCTATTCAATAGATATATTGCCTTCACAATAGAGCAGTCGCTCAAATTGTCAATTAACGTTATGTAAACTATAGACCTTTTTGTGATGTGATTTTTTAATAAATTTGGAGTAACCTTCTGTGGAAACTCAACATAATATATTATGAATTTATGAGGTTGTTTTAACGCCTTAGTAAGATATTCAGTCCTTTTTACTACGGCCAAGGGTTATATTTGTGGGATCTCAGAGTAGTGAAGCATCATTAAAGGAGCAGAAAGCTCTCAGTAGGCTTAAGCGCCGATATACCGGAAGTATAATTAAATTACTATTTGTCGGAGTAGTAGGCTTTATCGCTCTTGGACTTGCTCTATCTACTATTAAGGAAGAAGAGGGAGCAGAGGGGTATCATCTCAAAGCAGATTGGTACTCTGAGTATAATGAAACACAGCGCGGATTTCAGGATTGGTTGGAACAGCATGGAACTGTTGTTGAGTACAAGGTATTTAACACCCTCTCAGGAACGATCCTTGATACTGCGTTACTCCTAATACCTAAAAACACCAACCGTAATCGTCTATCATTCTTTGGTAAGATTTACCTAGGAACCCATTTTGCAGCATTGCGGGTTACATTTGTCTTGTTGGCATCACTTCGTATCTGGATCGTGCTTGCCATGGCTGGTGCAATCTGGGGGATCTGGGGGATTAAGCTACATCTTGGAAAGGATGTCCTAGGTATGACCGGCAATGGGAGGCTGTTTTACTCCGGTATCAGGGCTGATCTTAAAAAAGTAGCAGCCAGCGGTGCGCCTGATATTCATATCACAGGACTTGCCTGTCCGCAGATGACTTCAGAGAAGGTTACAAGCGAATCCGAGTTGGTTGATTTTTTGAGGAAGCACGGAGCTCTGAATCAGACAAACTTTGCATTGGCTTCAATTATCTTAAATTCAGCTTCAATGCCTGCGCATGTAGCACCATTTGGGGAGGAGGCTCTTTTTGAAAAAAGTTTTAGTGGTGTAACGATAGTAGATAATGCACTCACCATATTAAAACATGCCTTTTCTTTGCAGGCCGAGTACATTAAAGGTGTAGCTCCGACGATTTCTGAATTAAAAGAATTAGAGAGTGTGCAGCGAATTGATCATGCTCAGTATGCAGCTCTTCTTAAAGCGGGCCTTAATCGTGTCCTTACAGCAGAAGCCAAAAAGCTCTTAGCAACAATTGACCCGGTTGTGCTTGCAACAGTAATCCTTGCATTTGAATCAGGGAAAACTATGGCTTTTCAGAATGAGGGTGGTCGCTGGCTTAGAAAATCTACATTTATTGAGCTTTGTGCTAGGTCGGTGCTGCATTCACTCCCTAGTTACGGAGATGAGTATGATTTCGATCGCAGAACATTAATAAGACGTACTCTTGTATACTCTTCGCGATCAAGCGTATTTGGTCCGGTACGGTTTGCACTGGATCTTAGTGCAGAATGTAGAGCACTTAGACAATGGACAGAGCTGCTATTAGCAGTGCCTCATTCACTTCGCTCGGTAATAGATGACGTCGAGTTATACGGTGTAATGTGTAAGGTTGAAGCTGCTTGGAGCCAACGGCTTTTTGCAGAGCTTGCCAGCTCCCCTCCCGAGATCTTGCAAGATGCATTTGCAGTTTCACAGAGCGGGGCTTTTTACTTTGGCATCAAGCCTATAATTAAGGAGCTGCGTGCCTCGGTAGAAGGGCGAGATTTGCGCCGTATTGAAGAGCTTGCTGCTAGAGTATCGCAAAAGCAGAGAATTTTTGAGATGTCAGCCGATCTGCAAAACGATAAGGATGAGCGCCAAGCTATACCTGCTTATCAGCGCATCATGGCACCATTAGGACTTAAAGAGATTGAGTCACTGGCGGTAGAGCATGGGGTAACCGCAGTTGATATGAAAGATTGGCTAGCCCTACGGATAGCTCTAAATTCATTTGGCTGGTTAGGTAGACGGGTTGGTGATTATACAATTTCCGATCCATCAGTAATTCACCTTGTTTTTAAGACTGAGAAGGCTTTGCCTGGGACAAATGAGCTAGGACTGCTGGGCCGCTCAGCCATGGTGTCGCTGCGCGGTTCTAAGCTTGAGACACGCTGGGGAAAGAATTGGAGTTCCCGATTTAATATAGCTCTACGTACTAATATGGCGCGCAATAAAGAGGAGATGGCGCAGTTACTGCGTGGCATTGAGCCAAAGGAACGGGACGAAGAGGAGAATACTGGAGTGGTAGTAGGAGCTTAATAGTAAGATTGTATTATGGCACGAAACTATAGACGTTCAAATTTTAATGATCTGCGTGAAGAAGAAAGGTCGCGTGCCTTGCGTACTGGAGGTTTGGCTGCACTAGGTGGTCTGAGTCTAGCAGCAACCCCATTCTTTTCTGGATTAGATCCTAACCTGCTATTCGCCCTAGGTGCATTACCCAGTGTTGCCATAGCCAATACTGCAAAGACATTAGCTCGCCAGTATTGGTATGAAAAAGAGAGAAAGGCGGAGTCAGTGAGACGGGATGGGCGGGAAGTATTAGGTATGCCTCCGCAGCGTAATTGCTTTGAGGATGCTCTTAAAGATGCAAGATCTCGTGGCAAGAAAGTAATTGATAAGTATCTAGTTGGCTTTGAACTTGATAGCGGAGCACCGCTATGGATTGATGAAGATGAGATCTGTACGCATGGCTGTGTCTTTGCAAAGACAGGAGTAGGTAAGACGCTTTGGCTTGAATCGCTGATTTTTCAGCAGATGGCACGCGGAAGAGCTAGCGGCTGTACCTTTATTGATGCTAAGCGTGATTCTACAACACTTGCGCATATTATACAGATGGCACTTATCACCGGTCGAATTGAGGATCTAATAGTTATTGATCCGTTTGACAGCTTGCACTGTTATAATTTTGTTATGACCCATCAAAGGGCAGATGTGAAGGCACGGAAAGTCCTACGCGCTGGACTCCCTCCAACTTCAGATCAGAGTACTACCAAACATTATGATCGTATGGCAGCCGACTCTATCTATCGTATGGTGCGTGCTATGGAGAGTTTTGGGCTCTCCTGGTCGATTCGCGATATAGCAGTTTCCTTATCGGCGTTTAATATAGCCTACCCGCACCTGCGTTCGATGCTTCACAAAATTGGAGCACGCCAAGCAATGGTTGAGCTTGGCCATCTCGCGGCGAGTTATCGTAGTCCCAAAGGAATGCTTGATACGGCAAGAATTACAGATAATTTACGTGGTATAGCCTCTGAGCTTCACTCGATCGCAGGTAGTGAGTCCGGCAAAATCTTTTGCACTCGTTATACTGATTTAGTTCTAACTGATGCGATTTTACGCGGAAAGATCATCTATTTTATGCTACCGCGCTTAGAAGAGGCAGAAAGTGCGGCACGCATGGTGAAGGTCTTTAGAGAGGATCTAGAAGTCTCAATCGGAGAGATAACTTCCTCTCGAATCCATAATTTGGAGGACCCGCATCTTGTAATTATAGATGAGGGATCTTCTACTTTTGGTCCAACCTGGGCAAATCTCTTTGAGCTTGCACGAAAAGGGCGGTTCGCACTCCTGTTTGGCGCGCAGTCAACTGGTGGATTAACCGATAGTGCAACAGGATTGAGTGAGGCCTTCTATGAACGTGTGATGGCGAATGTAAATCTCAAGGTCTTGATGCGAGTCGGAGATAATCGCACGGCGATGGAGATGACAGAGTGGATTGGAAAGGTAACAACGACAAAGAAGACCGTTGGTGCAGGAGTCTCAGTTGGAAGAATGACGAGTGATATGCGCGGCGCTTTTGACCTTGAGGCTCGTCGTATGGGCAATGAGTCACAGAATGTTAGTTTTTCTGAAGATGAAGAGGATCTGGTAAGTGCTGAAGAATTAAAGCATGAGATGAGTGCTGAGAAGGGGCTTGCTTGGTTTGATCTTGGAAATGGCAAGATAGTTAAGGGCAGATCTTTTTGGTTTAATGCAGAGCTCCCAGAGACTTGGGAAGGCAGAGAGTTTATACAGAAGTTGGAGCGGTTTGAGAACGATGAGATCGGGCTAGCTGACCTAGTAGATGAGAGAATTTTAAGAAGGGAGGAGGAGGAAACCTCCTTTGAGCTAGGTGCCCGGCCGGAGGGTGGAGGTGATTTTTCAGGAAAGCCGGTAGCGGCTTTAGCAAAGGAGAAAGACAATTCGTCTGCTGCTAAGGAGGAGGCTCCAGAGGAGGCTGGTCCATTTCGTTTGGGTATTATGCCTGGCCCAAGACGCGGTCGGGGGGTTGTAACGGCAATAAATCAAGTGGAGGAAAAAAAGATAGAGCAAAAAGTAGAGCCGGTTAAGAAGGAGGGAGGAGGGCTTAAGTTGTCGGAAAATAAAGAGAAATCAGGAGTACTGAAAAGATTATAACAAAGCTTTGTATGATAGAACAAATTTAGGTTAGTAAACTTTTTGAATTTTAGCTAATTTTGTAATAGGATTGGCAGGCAAGGCAAGAACGTAACATATTGAATAGATCTCTTACGCTCCTCTGCTATCCTATCGAAGTTGGTTTTTATAAGAGTAGGTTATATGAGTGAAGGACTAAATTTTACAATCAATAAATCATTTGGACGTTTAAGACTAGTTCCGGATACGGTTGGTCTTAAGATGAGCTACGTGCCCATAGTCAACGGCGAGGCAGCTTCTGAGGGAGAAGGTGCTCTAGACTTAGAGATTCCACTTGAAGCAGTAGGTGGGCTTTGGGCTACTACCCGTGCTTTTCTATATGGAGTTGAGTCTCTTGATGAGAATGTGATTTTACGTGGACCAGAAGGGGACATCTTAATAAAACTTTATAGGGATAAGCCGCGTGGACAGACCGGCAAACTGACAGGTGAGGAGGTTTGTTGGCTTCGTATCGTAACCGGACGAAGTGAGGAGGAGAGGCGTCGTATTAAGCTTGGGCCACGTGATCTTCTTTGTATTGAGCTTGCTTGTAATTCTGTCTTAGTTTTATCAAGCAATGCGCAGGCGATGGGATCGAAAAATGTAGCTGCTCATACTGGTGCTGCTCCCAGGGTCGCAGCCGGCTAAGTGACTGACGTATCTCTAATACTGCCTAATGTTAAAAATGGGATGAACTTATCAGGATCTACAATTCTAAGTAGTTGATAGCCTACTCCTGATAATCCTTGAAATAATCCTGGATTGATAATATCCGCAGATGTAAATGGCTTGCATTGCCATATTACCTGTTTTTTGCGTAATTGATAAAGCCAAGCTAACCTTCTCTTAGCTTTAGCTCGTAAGTCGCTCCCAGCCTGTAGCAGTAATTCCAAACAACCTAAATTGCCACAACATGGGCAATCATTGTCCTCGGCTTGTAATTCAAGTGTTAACTTGAGTGATCTATTAATATCTGGCTGTAGTGCAGCCTGTAGTTCTGGAAATAATTTACAGATCGCTACTCTTGATATTCCGATACCACACGCACCATGACACCATTTACATGAGATCTCAGCTCTGTCTCGGGATGAGGTTCTCTCATCTCTTAAATCTGCCCAATGTCCATTTACTGGATCGATGAGAGAGTTTTCATATTCTATACCTTCAAGTGCAGCTTTACGATATCTCTCATCAGCTGTGAATTTAAATGCACGTAATAGGGCAAGAGAAATCCCTGCTGCACCATGAGAAAAGCCAGTAAGCGGATTTTTAACTATAGATTTCCAAGCACGTCCATGATGCTCAGAGGTAACTCTGTTAGCAACTAGATGATCTGCTAACATTTGTATTCTAAGTAGCAACTCATTCGTATGTGTATCGTCATAGAGAGCAGAGAGAGCATGTAGTGCACCAGCGCTCCCAGTTAGCACATCTAACATATTATCACGCTCAATAAGTGAGTGTGTAATAGCTGTAGTAATCTGTATAGCGCGATCCGTGAGAGTAGGCATTTTTAAGTAGTTGCCCGCTATATGTAGTGCATAAGCCGCAGATGATATTCCAGCGCCAAGTCCGAGTCCTGGCTCAAATAGGCTAATTCTACTAGGAACGCCTGATATCCATTCGGAGCCTTTAAGTACTTTTAAGGATAGATCATACCATCTCTGATCCTGAGTAGCTTCAAAGAGTGCGCTAAAAAAAAGCAGGATGCCGCTTGAGCCTGCATATAAACAGCTAGAAGGCGGTCTATATCCAATGCGTTTGTAATCAACAATATTTGAGGTAGGAACAAGCCAGGTCAATCCACCATCATCGCCATGACAGGCCTCTTGCAGCACCAACTCTCCGATATGAACCGCTTCATTTATTAACTCACTATCATTACATTCACTTTCACCCCAATCCACGCTCTTGACTATTGTTGATGAAGTATACTCTCCTAATGATACTGCGAGTCTTTTTCTCTCCTTTTGAAGCTTTGTGATAGATGCTGCCTGTAGGCGCTCTTTTGCACAATCCAAGGCAGATTTTTCTAAATAGCCTGCGGCTACTTTATCGATATTGTATTGTAGATCTTTGCTACCAAATTTAGCACTAAAATAAGGAACATCTCCTTCTAGGATGCAGTTTAATTCATCATCTAAGAGGGCTAAGCTTTTCGGATCCCCTTTTCCATCAAGAAATGGAATTATTAATCTATCACCTGCAATACTCCAATCTATTCCGCTCATAAGATGATTAGGCATCGCTAGAATCGCAGATACTTGCTCGTAAAACATAGTTGGCCGCAGAACAAACCGTCCATCAATAGATGCTGCTCGAGTAGGAAGTTCGCAGAGTAACTTGTTACGTTGAGAGAGAATAACTTTGTAATACTCCTCAAATCCCTGCAATATATCTTTGGCATATAACAGTGAATTGCTTGCCTCTCCTTCTAGTCGTGGCAACGAGTTATCTACTTTAAAACTCATGTGGTCATATTGATATGTAGGCTTATTGTTATGCGAATAGTCCCATGAAAGAACACGATAAGGAGTCTGCTGAATTCCAGTGCCTCCTAGCGCAGAAAGATCAAATATCCCAACACCCTCTACTTCCCCTGTAACTCTAGGAACAAAACCGGTAGATTCGACTCCCTGACTTAGCTCTAATAATGCCTGTTTAACAGCACTTGGCAAACTTGAAGCTTCAAACAACCTTGAGCTGTGTGGATGCAGGATAGTTTCTGCGTCAATAATAATAGGCGCAGCTCTATTACAAATCAGATTTTCTACATGACAATCATTGCCGCCCAAAAGAAAGACAAGTGCACATAAGCCTCCAATCTTTTGGTATGCCTCCTTAATTTCAGCTTCATTTTGACAGGGAGAATTATTTATATATTCAAACCAGGAGTGTGTGTGAGAGTCTCTATATTTTGGTGACTGAAACGGTAGATTAGGCGATGCTTCAGTAATTGTCTCTAAAATCTGTCTTAGAAGTTCATCAGTCTCTGCACTGCGCGGTTTGTATACTATTTTGTTGCCTGTAGATGATTCGATTATACAGCTACTTCTTCCTCGGTTGTGTTTATCGCCTGCTCCTATATGTAGGCTCTTAATCACAAGAGGTAGATCTTGATAGAGAGATAATTGCTGTAATAACTCCAAGTCCTTAATTGTTCTGTCAATTAGCTCAATCACAGAGTCTTCAAAATTCAGAAGTACTGATGAGATTACTCTAGCTAGGACAGGATACTGTTTCCAGAGAGGACGATACTGTTGTGAAGAGAGCCATCCTAAAAACTCTGGATAGCTACTTTTACGAATACCAGCGATAGACCCAAGATGACGCTGACGGAAGACTGTGTACTCGGAATAGAGGCAAGGAGTGATTAAGCTAATAATCTTTTGTGTTATAACGGCATCTAATTGATTATATACATCTTCAACAAAAATAACTTTATTCTGTTTATTTATTCTTCTTCGTATATTCTCTATCCTAAAGTCAACTATAGGTTTGAGAGGATTAAGATCAATAACAGATAGTAGAGTAGGAGTATCTAGCTGCAATGGTTTGAAGAGAGCTTCTTCGATACGCACTGCAATAGTATTAGCAGTTGGTATGGATTCGTTATGTGATACCTCTCTAACTGCTAGCCAAGAATCCAAGAGATCTCGCTCTGGAAGCCAGTTCCAGCGCTCTTCAAGAAGAGTCCCTGTGTTGTCGTTGAAGATCTTTTTCCATGCACCTATCCGTGCATTCTTTGCTGCATTAGTTAAAGTGGAGTGTAGTGGTTTGCATCTCGAATTTATTAATTCCGATATGGTAAGAGAGTTGTGGGCCAGTAGCGAGCAAAACTCAGTAACGCTTATATTCTTATAATCTATCTCCATTTAGTGCCAACCGTATCACAGTTCAACTCTTGGATTAAGTATTATCGTATATATTGAAACTATTGATGGCTCCATTTCTGAATTCTTTGATGATGTCATTAATGACGCTAGATGAGTAGTTTCGAGTCATTTACGCGTATTCTCTATTGAAGGAGGTTTTCGAGCATGATACTGGTTAGACGCCTCAAGGTGCCGAGGTAGTCTTTAATATTTATTTTGGAGATACATATGTTAACAACTGAACAAGGTAAGAGTAGTAATATTGGAATACTTGAAGAGGTAGGTTCTGCAGGGACGAGTGTAGCTGTAGCGCCTACTACAGAGAATATAGATTTTGCGCTCGCACTATGTGGTGAGCAGCTTGTAAGAAGAGCGATATTAGACCCCGAATACAGAGCAAAGCTCATGCAGGATCCAAATGGAACTCTACAGGCACTCTATCATGATCTTACAGGAACTGATCTGCACCTGGCGCACTTAGAGCGACTTACTGTTTACAGTGAAACACCTGGCAAGGAGACATTAGTTATTTATCCTGACTCTATACCAGATCCTAATGACAGGACTGATATACCTGCGATTACATACCTAGCCTCGATTGATCCTCGATTCGTAGAGTTATTAGAATCCGACCCAAAGGAGGCTATTCGACTAGCCGCACGACATGAGTTTGAGCCTGGAGTGCAGTTTGAAGTTTATATGGCAAGAGCCGGTGAGCGAGCCTTAGTAATACCGCTAGCAATGCCTGCTGTCTCGAATGATCTAAATCTTCTGAGATTGTCACAGGATACTTCGCACCAAACCTGCACTTCATGCTGTAGTGCTTGTGGAACTTGTACAAATTGTCGATAAGTTTCATCCTAAATCCGGCAGTTGCCGGATTTAGTTCACCTAGAAAAAGCAGTTCTAACCCTTTTTTAGGCCGAAAAATGCCCGAAAACAGTTCGACAGCAGGCTCACCCTTCGGGTGAATTCGCAAACTTGATAAAGCTGTGTGTTTTCGGGCATTTTTCGCCTTTTCTTAGTTCGAACTGCTCCTTCTAGGTTCATAGATATGTTAATCCTTGCTAAAGTAGTAGTACTTAGAAACGTATATACTACGTTCAGTTGTGTCTAATTCTTTTAGCTACAGCGAGCGGCATCCTGCCTACTTTAGCAAGCTCTTCAAGCGGAGCATTCATAATATTCTTTAGACTTCCATAGTGACGTAACAATCTTCTAATCCGCTCAGGCCCAAGCCCAGAAACCTTATCGAGTTCAGAGGCAAACACTCTCTTAGCGCGGCTGGATCGGTGAAATGTAATTACAAAACGGTGTGCTTCATCCCTAATTCGTTTCATCAGCTGTGTGGCTGGACTATCCTCTGCCAGTGTAATCGGATTAGGATCGCCCTCAGTGAATACTCTCTCTGATTTGTATTTAAGATCAAGTTGAGTGCCTTCTTCTAATCGCATCTTAGCAAGAGCAATAATCTCAATGGACTGCTTAGCCTCCTCGCGCGCTTGCAGAGCAGCGTTTAGCTGTCCAAGTCCGCCATCGATGATTAATAGATCAGGAAGGTCGTTGTTCAAAGCACCGGAAGCTAGCCGGCGTGAAACAGTTTCATAGATAGAGGCAAAATCATCCGGCTTACCTTGAGCAGTTATCTTGTATTTTCGGTACTGCTCTTTTAGGGGCTCCCCATCGAAAAAGGCTACGATTGCTGCGACTATGTCTGTGCCTTGTAAGTTTGATATATCGAGGCACTCAATCTTTCTTGGAATCTGCTTAAGTCGTAATTTGATGGCCAGCTCTTTTATCACCGCATCATATCTATCCCTGGCCTCAAATTTAAATGCAAAAGCCTGCTTAGCATTAAGCTCGGCTAATTTTAGAAGCCGAAGCTTTGTTCCGCGCTGCGGTACAGTGAACTCAAGCGCAGAATTACGGCGCTCCTCAAGCATTGCTTGAACAAATTCTAAGTTATTGGGTAGACAGGGCAGGACAATCTCTTTTGGTATCCTTTTTTGTTCATTATAGAACTGTAAGAGTATGGTTTCTATTACATCTTCGTCAGGCAGAGGGAGATCTGTAAATGAATAACTTTGATGCTCTGCAACTCTTCCCTGACGGACCATCATTATCGATATTGAGACAGTTGCTCCCTCGCGAAACAGAGCGATAGCATCCCGGCTTTCAGCATGATGTGGGATAAGATCGCGTTCTGCCGCCACATTTTTCAAAACATCGATGCGGTCACGAAGTAGCGCAGCGTCTTCAAATCTAAGCTCGTTAGAGGCCCGCTCCATGCGGTTTTCTAGCTCTGTTATTAAAGTCTTACTCCTGCCCTCGAGTATCGCTTTCGCCTCCTTGATATATTCGAGATACTGCTCTCGGTCGACCGGCAAGCAGCATGGCCCGCAGCACCTTTTAATCTGATACTCAAGGCACGGACGCTGTCGATTATGAAAAATTGTATTATTACATGTTCTAAGCGGAACAACTCTATTAATTAGAGAAAGCAGCTCTCTAATCTCGACACCGGATGCGTATGGGCCGTAATAAATAGCACCATCCTCTGAAACTTTACGTACTAACTCCAATCGAGGCCATAGCGCACTTTCATCTATACGAACGCTTAGATAACTTTTATCATCCTTAAGCCTAATATTATAGCGCGGTTTAAATTTAGTAATTAAATCCCGTTCAAGGATAAAGGCCTGGCGTTCTGTGGTGGTAATAGTACTTTCGAGGGAAGCAACACGTTTTAATAAGAACTCAAGCTGTAGACGACCATCACCTTTATTAAAATATGTTTTGACACGAGCACGTAAATTTTTAGCTTTTCCCACATATATTACCTCACCGTTACTATCTTTCATGATATAGACACCGGGCGAGGTGGGAAGTCGAGCAGCGGACTGTTTTAATTTAGTAAAGTTGTATGTCATTTGGTCCGGGTAAAATTAACTCATAATTCACTGGGACCGCGGGCATCCTTGCCCGCTTGCCCGTCAAAACTGATTCGTTTGCGGGCTGGAAGCCCGCGGTCCCAGTGTCCAACTTAAACTTTTAATAACTCCATCTGTATCTCATTAATTGCATCACGCAGACTTGCTGCACGTTCGAACTCTTTTTTAGATGCCGCATCAAACATCTCTGCTTTGAGCTTCTCTAGGAGAGCTAATTGACCATTTCTATCTTTTGGTATTTCCGTGGCTAGATTTAGTGCTGAGAGTTTCTGAGCAGTAAGATCAATATCAAATTCACCTAATAGAGAGGATTTCATCTCACTCTTAACAGAGTGAGGAGTAATGTTATTTTTTGCATTAAACTCCGATTGAATATTTCGTCTGCGCTCGGTCTCTTTTATAGCCTGCCTAATTGAATCCGTCATCTTGTCTGCGTATAGAATTGCCCTGCCTTTAATATTTCTTGCAGCACGACCCATAATTTGAATTAATGAACGTGTGGAGCGTAAAAACCCCTCCTTGTCTGCATCCAGTATCGCTACCAAGCTTACTTCAACTAGATCAATACCTTCACGAAGCAGATTGATGCCGATAAGAACATCAAAGTCCCCTCTGCGCAGGCCGCGCAGTATTTCAACCCTTTCAATGGTTTCGATATCAGAGTGCAGATATTTTGAGCGCACTCCGATCTCACGCAGATATGCGGATAGATCCTCAGCCATTCTCTTGGTTAAAGTTAAGGCCAGTACCCGTTCTCCTGCCTGCACTGTTTTGCGGATTTCATCTAACAGATCGTCAACCTGATTTGTTGCCGGCCGCACATGGATTTCAGGATCAATTAACCCAGTTGGCCTGTTAATCTGCTCTGCAATATAAGGCTTACTCTTCTCAAGTTCAAATTCCCCAGGAGTTGCAGAGACAAATATTACCTGGCCTGTTCTCTCCCAGAACTCCTCAATATTAAGAGGTCGGTTATCGAGTGCTGAGGGCAATCTAAACCCGAAATCAACTAAGGTCTGTTTACGAGAACGATCACCCCTATACATGCCGCCAAGCTGAGGTACAGTAACATGGCTTTCGTCGATGACTAGTATGAGATCCTTTGGAAAATAGTCGAGCAGGGTGGCTGGAGGAGCACCTGCCTCTCGACCTGCTAGGTGACGGCTGTAATTTTCAATGCCTGAACAAAATCCGATCTCCTGCATCAGCTCAAGATCATATAGTGTACGGTTCTGTAGCCTTTCCGCCTCCAATATCTTCCCTTTACCGCGCAGCTCAGAGACTCTTTCCTTGAGCTCTGCTCGGATGCTTTTAATTGCGCGCTCAACTGCGGGACGGCCGGTAACGAAGTGGCTGGTTGGATAGATTGCACATGTCTCAAGCTTTCTCAGCACGGTGCCGCTAATAGAGTCGATCTCCTTTATCTCCTCAATTTCATCACCAAAGAATAAAATCCTAATTCCCTTGGCATCTTCATCAGCAGGAAATATATCGATAGTCTCGCCGCGCACTCTAAAAGTTCCGCGGGTAAATTCAAAATCGGTGCGTTTATACTGCATATGTACTAATTTCTTGATCACCTCTTCACGCGGCAGTTGCTCGCCGACTTCCGCAAAGAACATCATCTTAAAGTATTCATCCGGTGCTCCTAAGCCATAAATACAGCTTACGCTTGCTACAATTATAGTATCGCGCGCCTCTAGAAGAGCCTTTGTAGCACTGTGACGCATCTTATCGATCTCTTCATTTATAGCTGAATCCTTTTCGATATAGGTGTCGGTTGATGGGATATAAGCTTCGGGCTGATAATAGTCGTAGTAGCTAACAAAATATTTTACACGGTTTTCCGGGAAAAACTCCTTAAACTCACCATAAAGTTGCGCTGCTAAAGTTTTGTTAGGGGCGATGACCAGAGCAGGGCGATTCGCATGCGCTAATAGATTAGCGACTGAGAAAGTCTTTCCCGATCCAGTTACGCCTAATAAAGTTTGAAACTTTATTCCGTCTGCTATGTTCTTTTGCAGAGCTGCAATTGCCTGCGGCTGATCGCCGCGTGGCTCAAATGACGATCTTAGTACAAATGGTATGTTTTGTATGGATGGAGGCATGTGGCAGTATCATATCACAATTAATGAATTGGAAGGAGAACCATAACTATAGTAATTCGTGAGCTACATTTTAAGGACTTCACCTAAGGGCGCGTCATTATGTGCACGAGTTATGCTTTCTTCGTTTTTATAATTGCATCGACACTATACTTGCCGGCCCCTGTAATAAGTAAGCTAAACAACATGAAAAAATAGTAGAATGGGACCTCAAAGCCGTTGTCGCCACAGCTAAAGCCGTGCTTAAGGTGTACGGTTTGTATCGCCACTATCATTACTACCATTAAAGGGATGGTGATAATGCGCGTGCCAAGTCCTAAAAATAACAGAACAAAACCGATATTCTCTGTAGCAGTTGCCATAACTGCATTTATAAATGGAAATGGTATGCCCATGCTTTCAAACCAGCTAACTATACTGGAGAAATTAGTGATTTTCTTTATAGCTGGATCAAAAAATCCATAGGCTAGGATCAGCCTAAATATTAGTGGCGGAAGGTTTGTGCATCGATCTAGTACCAATTCATACTGAGAAAATTTTTTTTTTACTAGTTCCATCATAATACTATTCCTCGGTGTTAAGAAGTAATCCAGAATTTAAAGCAGCATTAATAAAATTCTCTCCTTCTGTGGCGGATATTAAGGCAGCATTCCTTAAGATCTCCTGCAGATCCACTACCTGATCTCTAATGTAGTCGCATAATTTTATAAGGGCTGGAGAGATCTCTACAAAGTTAACTTTTAGTAAGGTCCTGTGTCTATATGCAATTAAGTGGTAATTCCCCTTATGTAAAGGGAGCTCCTGAAACTTAATCCGATGTACTGGGTACTGTAGCCGTATATGTCGATGTTCTGGGTTAAGCAGCACCCCCTTTTTCCCTGCAGAGTGTGCTTTTTTTACTGCCATATCAGAGAGATCAGGCATCATGAAAACTTCTATCTCTACCCATTCAAATAATAAAAGATCGGCAAGCGCTAAGCAGTTCATTAACTCCGGTAGCTTGTTATCAACACAATATTGCATAAACTCCTCTGGCATGCGCCATAATTGTGGAGAGGATGAGCGATGCTGTCGCATGAAGCGGCTGACCAGAAAATACCAATCAGTAGGTTTTAGTACTGCGTTAGTGATCGGATAAGCTCGTTTAAGCGTATCTTCAATTCCATTCCAGATGAGGTCTCGATATATTCTACCACGCTCCGGCTTTACGCTAGGAATATAAGTCTCTCTTCCTGTTCTACTCCAGCTCGCTAAGGCTGATTGATAAACATGTGTCTTAGGGCTAAGCAGCATTTTGATGCTCCCATGAGGCATTCATGATGCTCTCTAGTTGCATCATCTCCGCCGCCAATTCTGAATATTGCGGAAAGTTAAAATCTCTCTCGAGTAGTACCGGTACTGGCTGCAGTTTCTTGGTGGCATACGAGAAAAGCTTAAAAACATCTGCAATAATAGGCTTCCCATGGGTGTCTATGATCAGATCCTCAGCTCTTTTTTCATGTCCAGCCATATGAATGTATGAAACTCGTTGGAGCGGCAAGCTATCTATAAATTTATAAGGGTCATACTTATGATTGAATGAATTAACATATACGTTATTTACATCTAATAGGAGGTTGCAATCTGCCTCATTAAGAATGGAGGTAAGAAATCTGACTTCATCCATTTCCGGTGCAACTTCGGTATAATAAGAGATGTTTTCGATCGCAATGCGCATCTCTAGAAAATCCTGTACCTCTCTAATTCTACGGACTAGATGCTTTACTGCATCTTGGCGGAAAGGGATTGGCAGCAGATCGTACAGGTGAGCGTTTTCACATTTGCAGTAACTTAGATGCTCAGAATAGATCGAAATATTAAACTGTTTGAGGAAGGTCTTTATTTTAGAAAGAAAATCCCAGTCCAAAGACTCAGGGCTTCCTAGTGAAAGTGAGAGTCCATGACAGGTAAGTGTGTAACGCTCAGAGATCGAGTGTAAAGTTTTACTCCAGAAACCACCTATATCCATCCAGTTTTCTGGAGCAAGCTCTACAAATTTGGGCTTGTAACCTAGATCGCTTAGTAATGCCTCTGCTAAGTCACGTCTAAATCCAAGCCCAACTCCTGAAGGGATCCTGGCTATGGGCATCTGTTACTCTCCACACTTACCTTCACCGCATTTTGCCTCAGCGCCCTTATCCTCTTTTTTCCCTTCACCGCACTTTCCTTCACCACACTTGCCCTCTCCGCACTTTCCCTCGCCTGACTTATCAGCTTCATTTGAGATCGCATCGGAGTTGGCGCCATTTAGAGCTAGAATTGATGATCGCACCTGCAATCCAGATCCAAGGAAAGAAAAGCCCGATTCGGCCTGTATGCTATTCACGCCAATCAAGGCACCGGCTACAACAGAGAATTTTGCAACGTTTACAAGAGTCTTTTTCATATAGTGCGTTCCTTTAAAATATTAATTATTAAATTTATCCAGACGTATTATACTAATTGACAAAATAACGTACCGTTATTTTGTCTGTCGGCCTTTGACCATCCGTGGCCAAAGGCCTCCTCGAACGGCTTGAAACGGGTCCCCGAGCGCCCATTTCAAGCCGTTCTCCGAGCCTACGGCTCGTCCTGGCCATGCATGGCCAGGCTATAGCAAGTGACAGAATAACGCTACGGTATTCTGTCACTTGCTATAGTGCTACTGAGAGTGCGGGCAAGACCACGCTTCGCGTGGACTTATTGAAGCTTGCGTTGCAAGCATTTATCTTACGCTGCCTGGTAGCAGTCCACTGCCCAGGCGCGCCCCGCTGTCCCAGTAACTCGACTATCCAGCTAGCTCAAGCTTATGTTTATCTTTAAAAGTCTGCAAGATCATAGCCATAGCGGCATCAACCTCTGTATTTTCTAAGGTTCTATCAGGGCTTTGAAATGTGAGGCGATAGCTTACGCGCCTGAACTCCTCCCCTTCTTTTTTAAAATCATCGACGATTGCAACGGAAATTAGTGCGGTATTCTTCAGCTCGAGGGCGTAATGAATTGCCTCTGAAGCTAACCGTTTCATCGGGAATTTAATTGTAATATCACGCCATGCTGCAGGAAATAGTGATGGTGTATGGTATGAGCGCTCAGATGCCACTCGTGCAAGGGTCGCTACATCGAACTGGGCATAAATAAGATCAAGTTTTGTATCCAAGCGCTCTCTAATCAATGGATGGAGTAGCCCAAAGTGGCCCAATATTTGACGTCCTGATTTAAAAGCCAACTGACTGCCTGGGTGAAGAAGCGGCTCTTTAGATTCAACCACTGTAGCTTGAAGGCCGATTGCAGTTAGCAGTCCCTGCACTACCCCCTTAAAAAGCATTAAACGATCGGCAAGAGACTCACCTTTGCGCCATTCATTCTCAAACCACCGTCCAGCGCTCAAAAGCGATAATGTCTCAAGTTCAAACTCATACTCAGTCCCTTGCAGGCCGAGAGAGAATAACCTTCCTAACTCGTAAATTTTGATAGAAGTAACGCCACGGCGATCATTTTGTATCGCTAGTTTTGCAAGATGCAAGATGTTTGTGATCTTAAGGTGTGAGTAGCTGCTTTCAACCGCGTTTTTAATCTGCACATGTCTGGATTCAGATCCAGGCATTAGTTCAGAGAGAATTTTTAACTCTTCGCTCGAGTAGAAGCTTTTTGTTTTAACCTCATAAAAACCTGAGCCTATCAGGCCCGGTTCAACCCGGCTCATTATTACATCTGCCTCAGGCGGATCGTTTTGGCTGTTATCAAGCTCTGGAAGGATAAGTTTTACATTATTAATTCCATGCACCCGCACAAATTCCTCCACTAGATCCTCCGGATTGCGGATATCCCAAAGCCTCCAGGATGGTACGGTAACTGCCGTCATATCTGAATCTTTCTGACCTGTAACAACTCCGAATCCTAGATTCTTCAAGCGTGAGCAGATCTCGATATCGGACAGTTTAGTTATGCCGATCTGTTTTTTGATTAAATTTAGAGGGAATTTTATGACTCTTTTCTCAGCTGTCTCACCGGCTGCATATGTTAATCCAACTACATGCGCGCTATTACTGCCGGATCCCATGTTGGTACCAGTTGCTAGTGCTATAAGTCTACGTAGGCCTATTAATGGAAGTTCGATATCGCATCCACGTTCAAAAAGATAGGATGCGTCGGTAGAGATGCCCATCGCTCTTGCGGTTTTTCGTACCTGCACCGGATCAAATGAAGCTGATTCTATTAAAACCTTTGAGGTTGTCGGGGTAACCATGCTATTCGCTAGTCCGATAACACCTGCGACTGCTACTATCTTTTTTCGATCCTTTATGACTATCGAACCTTGAGGTACGGTATATTCATTGCCATCAAGTGCAACTATCTTCTCTTCGCGCTCAGTTAATTCAATGATGATCTCACCCTCAATTTTATCCTTATCAAAAGCATGCATCGGCTGCCCAATTTCAAGCTGGATATAATTGAGAAGAGTTACTATAGGGTGCTTATTCCCATCTGTTTCAATAACTGACCCGATTTCTGCGCTGATCTGCAAAGAGGGTGGTACTATCATCTCAAGTAGCGCATAACGATGGCACTTATCGGTATGTTTTCTTACTACTAAGGAGCCCTTTGTGCCTTCAATTTCAGAGGCGATAGTTGGATACTTAATTGGAGTTAGATACCTTGCTGAAAATTCACGTGCTATACCAACTGCGTAGAGGTGGTCACCTCTGTTAGCTAAAGTTTCTATGTTAAATACAGGCGCGCTATCCGGATTAAGGATGTCTTTAACTTCAAGCCCTAGATCATCAAGAATAGCACGCAATTCCAGCGGATCTTTAGAAGGAAGATCGATTATTTTTTCTAGAATTGAAAGGTGTAGTTTCATGTAGCTGTTTTAAAAATCCTTAAATCCCCATCATAAAGACTCTTAAGATTAGGCAGGTTAAAATGTTGTGCCGCCATCCGATCTGTTCCCATGCCAAAGGCAAATCCTGTAACCTCATCGGGGTTATATTTAAACTCAAGCAGTACGTTGCGGTGTATCATGCCAGCTCCACCAACGGTTACCCAGCCAACGTCGCCACAAAAAGTGCAGCCTTTTCCTTTGCACAGTGCGCAATCTATCTGTGGGCCTATACTGGGTTCAGTATATGGATAAAACTTTGGAACAAACCTTACTTTGCGGTTGCGGCCATAAAGCTCCTTAAGGATGTGATTTAATAATCCCATTAAGTGCGATAGCGTTAAGCCTTTTTCGAGCCAGATAATATCGAACTGTCCAAACATGGCCTGATGGCTAGCATCTTCTGTCTCATTTCTATACACGCGCCCGCAGCAGGTAATTTTCACCGGTAATCCCCCTTTCTCTAATGCACGTGCCTGAATTGAGGAGGTATGGGTGCGCAGTAAGTGACCGGTGTTGGTATAAAATGTGTCTTGCATGTCGCGGGCAGGGTGATGTTTAGGAATATTCAACGCATCAAAGCAGTAGTATTCGGTTTCAATCTCAGGGCCTATAACATTTTTAAAGCCGAATGGCTTTAGCAGTGCCGTCCATTTGCGCTCTATATATGTAAGTGGATGAATTGCACCGAAACCAGTTGCAGCGGCTGGCAACGAGAGATCGAAAAATTCCGATCCCAATCTCTGTTTTCGCAACTCTAGAGCAATCTCTGCCTCCCGATCTTCAATATATCTCTCAACCTTACTTCTTAGCGCGTTTAATTTTTCAGCAACCAGCGCTCTTTCACTCTCGCTTACCTCTTTTAGCTCTTTAAAAAGTGAGCGTATAATCCCTTCCTTAGCGAGCCAGTCACGGCGCAGCATCTCGAGGTCCTCTTTGTGTGAGATCTTGGATATCGCTAAATCAAGCTTTGTTTCAAGCTTTGCAAGCTCAGAAATGGATAGGGTCATAGCATGGACAGTCTAGTCGAAGGGAATTTTGATGGCAAGCCGGGATAGAGATGCAGTATAGAGGACTACCCTTTAAGCCTCTCGCAGGCGCGTTTAAGGCAGGCGATGAGTTCAGCCTCCTGAAATGGTTTTCCAAGGAATTCGACATCCCCTCTTTTTCTTAGCACCTCTACATCACTTGTAATTTTGAGACCTGAGATTACTACAAAGGCAACCGTTGGCTTGATTTTCTTAATCTCGCAATAGGCTTGGTAGCCGTTCATTCTGGGCATAGAAAAATCAGTAACTACTATATTGATATTATCTCTATTGCGAAGAAATACCTCAACACCATCGTGGCCATCAACTCCTGTAACTACCGCTGCACCGTTATCTTCAATCATTATTTTTGTTACTTCGCGCATTAGCTCTTCATCATCCATGACAAGGATTGTGCCAGCGCCGCTTAGAGGAAGATTTCCACTTTGATTTGAATTATCCATAAAATATCTTCATTAAAAACGTATACATAGTAATAATCGGCAAACCAGTTAAGGAGGATGAGGGGAAAATTGAGTACAAAGCGTCGATAGAATGATGTTTTTGAATGATTACGCTGCGTTTGCTAAGCTGTCTATAAGACGATCTAGCTCACGTGCATCACGGTATGGAGCCAGCGGTCGTTGACTAAGGGACTTTGCTCTAAAAGCTGCAAGCAGAGCCGCACTGCGGTCGTTAAGGTGATAGTAAGCTTCGGCTAGAATGTGAAGAGCACGTGCAGATGCCCAGCCACTATGTTGAGCTGCGGAGAGTGCTAGCTGTAGGGCAAATTCAGCG
Source organism: uncultured Bdellovibrionales bacterium (assembly GCA_964556665.1). Taxonomy (GTDB): domain Bacteria; phylum Bdellovibrionota_C; class UBA2361; order UBA2361; family CAZKXU01; genus CAZKXU01. The sequence continues at coordinate 103,400 of CAZKXU010000001.1, forward strand.
TTATATAAAGGCCCAGATTTAAGATATGACTGTGAAAGTAGTGTTTGAACCATAGGATGATTTGGAACATTTTCTAAGAGGCGGCGCAGATGGTGGCGAGCCTCAGCTATACGATCCTCTTTTAGAAGTTCAGCTGCATAGTAAAGAACCGACTCAAATTGGGCATCTTTAATATTTGCTAGTTTTTCTAAGGTAGAAAAGCCTGAAGCATAGTCTCCAGCCTGAATGGCAAGGAGTGATTTAGCAACTTCAAGTTTTGGATGTGAGCTGGTTGAATTGCAGAGATTTAATTTTTTGGCGGCTTCGATAAATAGATGTGCTGGGCCACCATGATCGATCAGTGCAAAGACATAGTGTGCGATGAGCTGAGCATCGTTATCAAACCTCTCAAGAGCCCTCTTAGCTGCCCAAACTGCATCACCAGCTTTACCAACCCAGAGCTGAAGTTTAACATATCTAATGTGTGCTTCACGAAGTTGAGGGGCACGTTGCACAACCTGTTTAAGAAGCTCCTCAGCTTTATCGAACTCAGCTAGACGAAAATAGCAGTATGCAAGATCAAGCCGGGCGCAGTTAGCAGCAGGATGATTCGAGTTTGATTTTAGTCCATGGGCATACAGGTCAGCGGCTATTTTGAAGGAGGCATTACGATAATAACGAGCAGCACGTACCCATGTTAGAACCGGCAAGCATTGCCAGGTCTGCCACCATTTGCGTAGCGCATCGAGAAATGTGAGTAGATCTTTAGCCATGACAATAATTTTCCTTAATGGTTAGTCCTGAGAATCGTGACATTTGCTTCAAAAATAGCGCAACGCATTGATATTATTGGATCTATCTGGATGCATCATGCGCTGCATTGATAGATATAGAGAGCAAAGGAGGATTTGAGGAGGTGCTGAGATAGCAATTAACCAGGCTGTCTAAAGAGTATCTGGTAACAGAGATCAGACAACAGATAACGGGTTGAATCAGATACAGATCGGCCCTGTGGTCTAGCTACAGTTCACTCCTGATTCCTGTATTCTACTCCTATAATCTCAATCTCCCGTGTGCCTTTTGGAGTGGTAAACTCCACTACGTCGCCAGTTCTCTTCTTAAACATCGCTTGTGCTATTGGTGAGCGCCAGCTAATTTGGGAGCGATCTAGATCAACTTCATCAACTCCAACAATTTTATAAATATGTCTGTTTTGATTTTCATCTAATACGGTAACAGTAGCTCCGAATAGGACCTCGTCACTCTTGATTTCGGCAGGGTTTACTACCTGTGCACATTCTAAACGTTTGATTAGAAACTCAACTCTGCGATCAATCTCTCTCAAGCGTTTTTTCCCGTATTGATAATCTGCATTTTCGGAGCGGTCTCCATTCTCTGCTGCCCATGTTACGGTCTTCACAACATTTGGTCGCTCAACATGCTTAAGCTCTCTGATCTCAGCTTCAATCCTCTTAAGACCTTGCGGTGTAATATAGTTAATTTCTCCCGCAGTGGGGGTAGGACGTTTCACAGAATAATATTATGATATTAGGAATGCTGACTACATTCGATCAGCGTCAGCCTCGTCGTACTTCTCTCCGTTAATTGCCTTGCGGAGCAACTGACTTGGCTTAAACTTAATTACTTTGCGACCACGCAGGATAATCGACTCTCCGGTTTGTGGATTTCTACCTTTACGAGCCGGCTTTGTCTTGACTTCGTATGAGCCGAATCCGGAGAGCATTACCTTGCCATCGCGGTCCAAGGCCTCTTTCAGAAGCTCTATATAATCCTCCACAATTTGTGCAGCCTTCTGCTTGTCGAGAGGCAGAGAGGCGTAAATTGAATCTGCTAAATCGGCTTTTGTCAGACAGTACTTTGAGTTGCCCATAGATGAAAGATAAAAGGGAAAATACTAAAAACCTTACATTAACAACTACTTAACAGCTCTGAAGGTATAACTATTAGACGCATTCTATAGTGATTCGGATTTAAATCAATACTAAAACTTCTTGTTTTTCGGTATGTTGTAAGTAATATATTGTTATTATTCACTTTATATAGCAGAACATGATTTTACTAAGCTCCACTTGTTCAAGTCTCCTTATATCTAGAGACTATAGCTCTTACATTGATAGTATCGATCAAGCCTATAAGCATTTTATTTTATACTTCCTGCATTACAGATGGTGGATAAAAAGCTAGACACTGGGGAGTTGTTGCCAGAGATGATGGCATCCAAAAATCAGGACACTCCATCTGCGTTGGTAATTGAAGCCGATGCAGGTGCTCCAGCCGAGGAGTTTGCGGCACAGCTTAGTAAGACACTCGCTGAAACCGAATCAGAGGTGATAGCAGCTACCGGTAAAAATTCAGAGGGTGGTGTAGAGAGCTGGCATAGAGCTCGCGTGATTGTAGAGCAGTTTAAGCCGGCTCCCTGGTTTATCTGGCGTTTATCAAATTTCGTTTTTTCAAACTCGGCGCAGGTGGGAGTTTTGCCACAAGGTTTTATGCTAGGGCTTAGGCGTCTTCTTTTTGCAGCAGCAAGCGATAGTATTCTCGGAGTTGGAGGAAAGGTTAACAATGTTCATAAAGCGCTAAAGATTCTCCGTGCTGAAGTTATCGGAGCGATCTCCGTAATTCATTCGATCTCTAGAAAATTGCAAGGTGGACAACATGAACGAATCTGGCGTCCGATATTGGATGACGCTATTTTGCGTGCACAGATCGGTTACATACTGGGAAGTAGCGCAGCAAGTTTTGATCCTGGAAGAATGATGTTAGCAGGATTCGCCGGACGTTGTGGTTTGGCAATACAGATCTCGACAGGCAGCCTGGAGCAGGCTCATAAATCCCTCGATCTTTTATCTAAGGGGGAGGAGTTAAGGCGGGTTGGTTTAAAGGTGTATCAGGCAGAGCCATTACAGGTAAGTGCGATGGTTTTGACGGCAGCTGGCTGCGGACGTGATGCGGCTTTTGGCACGGTGAATTTTGCAGTGCGCACAAACTCCGAAGGTCTTGAGCCAACGCAGCTAAAATGGTTGGCCGCATTCTCTGTAGTAGAATATCTGCGAGAGGGTAAAATCGGAAAGATTAGTGAGGAGTTTTGGCATACGCTTGGTTTTAATGACAAAGATGTCCGGAACGAATTAAATGAGCAGATAAAAAAAATGGTGCGTAAGGGGCATGAGTGGGGGTGGTTGCTGTAGGGAGAGATAGGTCTTGACAGCCAGTCAGTAGCTATGGTTTAAATATACCACGGATATTTAAATCATGCTAAAACGCGAACTTAATCTATCGAAAACACACAGTTATTTTATTTTTGGCGCTCGCCAAACTGGAAAAACTACCCTTGTAAGATGCAGTTTTAACGAAGCTGCGCTCAAAATCTACAATCTGCTATTAACTAGAGAATATGCCCGCTTTGCCGCGAATCCTGGGACAATTCGTGAGGAGATCTTAGCACTGCCGACCACAGTCTCGCATGTCTTAATAGATGAGGTACAAAAAGTACCGGATATTTTGAATGAAATTCAGGCTCTGATAGATGAAGGCGTTCCGCAACATTTTATCCTAACTGGCTCCAGTGCGCGCAAGCTGCGTAGGGTAAAAGCTAACCTCTTAGGTGGCCGCGCCTGGTCGTTCAATCTCTTTCCTCTGACTGTACATGAACTAGACCGAGAGGTTAATCTTTCCGAGTGTCTGTCATACGGCACCTTGCCGCTAAACATTACCACACCAGACAGCCTTGTGAAGAGCGAGAACCTGCGGAGCTATATTGATGTTTATTTAAAGGAAGAGATTGAGGCTGAGGCCATTTCTCGTAACATTGGAGGGTTTATCAGGTTTTTACAGGTTGCAGCGCAGGCGAACGGGGAGCAGCTTAACTACTCCAATGTTGGTCGAGATGTAGGAATGAGCTCCGTAACGACTAAGGAGTATTTCAAGATTCTTGATGACACTCTAATAGGTATGTTTCTTTTCCCATTTGCCTATTCCGAGCGTAAAAAGCATAAAACTAGCCCTAAATTCTATTTCTTCGATACAGGCGTTCTGCGCGCTCTGCAAGGCCGTCTCTCTGTCGATGTTGAACCTAGGAGCTTTGAATTTGGAAATTATTTTGAAACATGGGTTATAAATGAAGTAGTTAGGATCTCTTCCTACCTTAGGAAGGATCTAAGACTCTCGTTTTTGCGCACCGCTAATAATGTCGAAGTTGATCTAATTATTCAGACCCCTAGAGATCAGATCTATGCTGTGGAAATTAAGAGCAAAGAAACTCCGATAAGCTTAGATTTTGAGAGCGGATTCGCAGCCATAAAAAAAATTGCCCCGCGGGTGCGTTGTCTATGTGTATGTACCGGAAAGTCGGCAAGAATTGTAGATGGATACGAAGTTCTGCCTTATCTGGATTTTTTTCGGATGGTGAGGGGGTTATAGTAAGTATTAGTCGGGAGTGCGTCAGAAGACGGGTACTATTTACTGTACAAATTGTGCTCAGTTTCGGTCTTTGACTAGCATTCTAGTGCTCCTCCAAATAAGTTTTTTCACGTCTAGCATCACATCGTTGCCCCACCTTGTCACGCTTCTCAGTCGGAAAATCCTCGCAATACTCCAGTATTGCTGCGGATTTCCTCCTTCCGAGGCGTGCCAATCTGGGGCAACGCTGCGCGCTATACGTGAAAAAACTTATTTGGCGAAGGTCTAGTGGATAAGAACTGTTGCAAATGCTAGTAAAAGGTCGATTTAGCGATCTGCTAGTCTTTGCAAAATAGGTATAGCAAGTGACAGAATAACGCTACGGTACTTTGTCACTAGCTATAGCTGTGTAAAATTAACCTGCATCTTTAAAACTAGTGCAGATAAACCCATGAACTGCTTTAGAGAATCTATCCCCCAAACCACTAACCGTAGCCATAAGAAGTGGTAATCTTGGTTGCATTTGAGTAGAAGCACCAAGTAGAGCTGTTGCTGGAGTATCCGCTCTTCTGCTATCACTTGGTATTAATGCGTATCCTTTTGTTATTTCAGTTAATGCCTCCCCAGTATTTGGATCAGCCAGCTGAAAACGAGCAACGCTGTTTGCAGCGGCCCCATTTTGTGATGGATAACATCGAATTCTAGAATTGCTTTGTCTTGGATGTACTATTCGTGTCGGCGGAATTAATATCGCATCCATAAGTACTTGTTCGTGTTGGTTGTTTCCAAGTAAATCGCTTAAACCTGCTTGATCTAGTGCGGTAGCTAAATCACTGTATATATGAAGAACGCGCGTAACGTCTCTATGAGCTTGACGAAAGACAGATAAACTAGCACCGATTTCAAACCGCAAACTCCCCATCAATTGAGATCCTGCATATGGTGCTAAGATATTAACCGCTCTATCTATACCTTCTTGGTATCTATCAACAAGTTTTTTAAGTGAATAAAAATCTGATGTCTGATCAGCAATCTCAGTAGTAACCGGTACCTTATGATAATGAGTGTGTCTCCCTTTTGAATGTATATGCATTTCAGCATTGGAGGAGGTGAACTTGGCATCGTTTAATGCTAATATTAATCCTGCTCCTAAGTCGAAGATCGTTTTTTGTCGCTGAACATCATCAAGAGTTAGTGTAGCCATTACAACTGTACCCACAATACGCTTAGCTAATTGATTAAAGACTGCGAAAGTAGCTGATTGACTACAAACTATGCGAATTGATGAGGCATTAGGGGTAGAGAATAGGTCATGTTCAAGAGAGGCTGACAGGCCAGTGCCAGAGTAATTTTCATTAACAACCATATAGAGACAATACTAATATAGTTCTATATGCTAAGCAAAATTTAGGCTTATTCCACCGTTATCCTCATGAAAGCCTGAGTCAGATTGGCCATGGATGGCCAGCCGAGCCGCAGGCTCGGAGAATGGCTTAAAATGGGCCTTTCGGGACCCGTTTTAAGCCATTCGAGGAGGATTTTGAGCAAGGATGGTCAAAATCCGACAGACAAAAAACGCTTCGTTATTTCGTCACTTCATTGACAATCCACCCAATGAGATCCAAGGGTGCTCTTAATATTCGGTACGGCAGTAATCCAGGTTCGAATCGCTTCCCTTTAAATGAGCGGTTATAAAATCCTAATGCCTCCTGCTCTATGTATTTTGGCGGGAAATTTCGGGTAAAGATATTTGAAGAAACAGCTTCAAGTAGCCCTGTATATAGTACGCTACCTTTATGACCAGCCATTAAATAGATGGTTTCAGGTTCTCCGATCTCCTCACGCAGCTTCTCGCCGTATTTGAAGGGAACAGTCGAGTCAAAGACCGAGAGAAACATCAATGTATTCTTCGCATCAATATATTTTGCAACTGCTTTTGGATCGGTCTGAATCTCCTTCTGTAAAAAGGTGAAAAGTTGCGACTCCGTCATTTTCTTTCGAATAGCAGCATTAACTCTAAATGCTCTGATTTTACTGGCATCTGATTCACTTAGTATTTTGGCAAGATCTGAGGCACCTAATGCGATAACATTATACTTAAGTCGTGGATCAACGCCCGCACTGACTGCGACATTAATTGCACCGCGGCTTATGCCGAATGTTCCAAATTCACTTTTACCGTACTGTTTCTCAAAAAAATCAATGGCAATCCGATCTCGGATAACACCTTGACGCAGGATCATTTCTAAACGATCAATATTCTCCGGATTTTTAAAATCATTATTTCGATTCACGATTGCTGTCTCATACCCATGATTTGCATAGTAACGAGCAAAATAACGCTCGACGCCGTTTTTGCCGCCTAGCATCGGAAATACAAATATTAAATTCTTTGAAGGCTCCGCACGCTGGAAGTATTCCACCGAAGTTGGTCCGAGGGCAGTCTCAATTGTGATAAGTTTGTGCGTATACTGAGAAGTTTTCTCTAACTCCACTTCATCAAAGCTTAGATATGATCCTCCTTTTGAATAATACTGCTCGATTGAGGCCGGACGTGTGGGCGGTCCCTGGTAGTTTGATCTGACCGGAAGAGAGAAGCAACCGCTTAAAGTTAAAGCGGCAAAAGTACAGAGTATCCCGCGCTTAAACATATTTTAGCCTCAAATAGGAGGCAAAAAACCTATAAGTTCATTATACTATAGAATTAGGAGAAGGTGGGGTTGGCAGAATGATCGTTTGATGCAGGGGTTGGAAGGTAGAATGGTTATTCGGAGTTAAGATGGGTAGTACAGCTGTGTATTACACGACAGAGATCAAGGAGGGCACAGAGATGATATAATTATGTGACAGCTAATTTATATATATTCCCTCTCTGTGTCCTCAGTGACCGATGTGGTTAAAAATACCTTACGCCGCCTTTTTCATCTCAAACGAATGTTCCCCGTAGTATATGTAGCTATCATCTGCAAAGTCGGCATAAAATCGCGCTAATTTGTTTCTCAGCATCTCCCTAGCTCTGTGCAGTCTCGACTTTATCGCTGGTATGGTCATCTTAAGCACCTCGGCGGCTTCCTGATTCGATAAGCCGTCAACATCCCTTAATATGAATATCATCCGATACTCCTCAGGGAGTTTTTCGATCGCCTGCTCCAGGGTGGCCCTAATTTCATGTCTAGTCGAGAGATAGGTAACATCCTCAGTATCGCTGCGGCTTTCAGCCCACATCTGCGGAGGATTATTCATCTCTTCAATAGGCGCCTGTGTTTCACGACGACGTTTTCTAAGCCTCATAAAGGCAGTGTTTGCAGTAATTCTGTAGAGCCAGCTCGAGAATGCCGATTTGCCCTCAAAATAATCTATCTTATTGTAGACGGTTAGGAATACATCCTGAAGTATCTCTTCCGCATCTGCAGAATTTCTTGTTATTCGAAGCGCTAAATTATGTACCTTCTCCGAATACCGATTAACAAGCTCAGTGAAAGCCTCAGCATCTCTACCTAGCTTTAGCTCGTTTACCAGCCCTTCATCGTTCATCTCATTCTTCATATGTTCCTCACTTAAACCACAATAAAACATCTTAATAAGGCCACTATAGGAGAGGAGGAATGAGTTGTTGTCACCGCTTTGTAATCTGATTGTAAAAGATTTGTAAAATATGGTATCTTATCGAAATTATGGGGAAAAATGTAAAATGTAAGAAGCTTGGAAAGGAGCTTCCTGGTCTTGAAAAGCCGCCTTTTGGTGGTGAAATAGGCAGCTTAATCTATGAAAATATCTCACTTGAAGCCTGGAAGCAGTGGAAAGAAGATATGCAGATTAAGGTACTTAATGAATATAGGCTAAATTTAGCTGATAAAAAGGATTATCAGGTCTTAGTTGATCAGATGCTCCTCTTCTTAAACCTAAAGGATGGGATGATGGCAGAGGTTGAGAATGCTGAGCGTGGAAAAAATTAGGCGGTATCTTATCGGACTACCACGAATTACATTACTCCATGAAATATGATAATTTGTAGGTAACCGTTACGGGGCATACATTGCGCGCCCGCAGGTCGCGCATTAGGACAGCCGCAGGCTCGGAGAATGGCTTAAAATGGGCCTTTCGGGACCCGTTTTAAGCCATTCGAGGAGGATTTTGACCAAGGATGGTCAAAATCCGACAGACAAAATACCGCTTCGTTATTTTGTCATTCACTATAGACCTTGTAAAAAGCTCTGAGGCTCGGGAGTTTCTTAAAAACCCTTCGCTGCTATATACAATAGTATCCTCTAAATTTAAGAATTCAAATTTACATACGGTATTAGCTCAATCGATAAGGCTGGTCGTTCTGCACCCAAGCGTAGCGTAAATAAATATAGCAGAGCAGAACAATTTCTACCCACATATTCCTCAATGATTCCAAGTAATTAACAAGCTTACCACTTGCGCGTAGTATGCTGACCATTTTTAATCATTGTACGAGCCAGATAATAATAGTACTCTATCAGCATGGACAATTTTTGGATGGAGCAGGACTGGGAGAAGAGAGATAGGCATCTTGTAGCAGTGGCAGCAATGCCATTCCAACGTAAGTGGCCTGAAATTTCCAACAAGCCTGGGCTGTATATTCTTAGGGGCCCGCGCCAGGTTGGCAAAACCTCCTGGATTAAAAATATTCTTAGCCGCAATGCCAAGCAGGACGCCTCTAGCTGCTTCTACCGCTCGTGTGAGAACATGCGGGACCATCAGGACCTAGCCGAACTATTTAAGGGCCTGACCAAGACTAGATTGATACTTCTGGACGAAATTACCTTTGTCAAAGAGTGGACAAGGGCGGTGAAACATTTCATCGATTCTGGGTACTCAGGCACTTTAGTGATTACAGGTTCTGGTGCCTCAGATCTAAGAAGGGGGGCCGACCGTATGCCCGGGCGCTGGGGCGCTGGTAGCGAAATTGAAATGCTACCTATGGATGTCAAGGAGTTCTTAGAGGTGCGCAGTGCTGCAGGCTGGACATTAAAAGACACGGCAAAAGAGATCGAACTATTCTTTACTGTCGGAGGATTTCCAGGTGCTGTTGCAGAGGCTGGCAAGCTGGGCAAACTGCCTGAAAAGACCATCTTAGAGTTCAAACGGTGGCTAATTGGCGACATCAATCGCTTAGGCCTAAACGAACAATATCTACGTGAAATCATGCTTCAAATAGCACTTACTCACAGCACGCCAATTAGTCTACAGGGATTGGCGCATAAAACTCAGATCGGCTCGCATCGCACAGCGTTAAATTATATAGAGGCACTTGAAGATTCCTTCGCCCTAAGAACACTTTATGCACTTGATATTTCAGGCAAGCAGTTCTTCTTTAGGAGAGATAAAAAATTCTATTTTACCGACCCACTAATATTTCATATGGCGCTAGATTGGGCTGGATATAAGATCTCAGATGATTTTACTGGGCGTATGGCTGAGCTGACGATCGCCGAGATGCTTTTTAGAAAATACCCACGTTTTGGCTATCTGGCAACAAAAAAGGGCGAGATCGATTTTATTATCCCTCCTGAGAAAGCGCTTGAGGTCAAGTGGTCCGCAGTCCCAGAGAACCTCTCTATGGCATACAAAGAGTTGAAGGTACGGGACAAAAAAGTGCTATTTCAGGGGAATTTCTTAGATGAGTTGTGACTTGTCATCCGAACTGCGTGGCTTTCACAATTAAGTACGAGCTATATAGACCCAAAAATGCCCAATTGAATTCCTAATGAAACTAGACAGTTAGAGTCTAACCTTAAATTAAATTGAGCCGCATCTCTTTACCTTATGGTGTTAAGGAACTTTATGCTCAAGAATAGAACGTCCTACTCCGATAGTTTTTCATAAGAGGTATGTGCGGATTTTCGTAGATACCTTTTAGTTAAAAGATGTAGGAGAAAGGCCCCATGTACGGGAAAAACGCCCACTCAACTTACCAAACAGTCCAAGTAACTACAACAGATCGTGGTAGATTGCTGCTCATGATGTATGAAGGAGCTATTAAGTTCCTGAAGCAATCAAAGGCAGGGCTTGAAGCCAATGATATCGCCAAGTTCTGTAGGTTTCTCAGTAAAGCACAGGCGATCATAGCTGAGCTTATGAATACACTAGATTTTGAGAAAGGCGGGGTCATCGCCCGTGATTTAGACCGTTTATATGACTTCATGCTCTTCTATCTAACAGAGGCAAATCTTTATCGTGATCCAAAACGAATAACTAAGGTAATTGGTCTTATAGATATCATCTACTCAGCCTATAAAGAGATTATAGAAGGCGAGAAAAAGGCGATAACACCTGAACAGAGTGAGCAGGTGGGTGAAGCTGTACGTAGAGTACAGATATCCTTATAAAATTACCGTGCGCCATCCTATTCATACCCTGCATCTAATCTAATTGCAGATCTATGCGTATGATGAAATTGCTCATTAAGTGTAGGTATTCTCTTTATCCTCGTCTTTGTCTTCGTCTGAGTTCTTTGCCCTAGCCCTAGTCAACGGGGCGTGGGCTCTGACGAGGATAAGGATTCCGGACAAGGACAAGGACAAGGACAAGGAGTTTGCCTCCACTTTTTGAGTAATTATCATATTAACTAAATAACGTACCGTTATTATGAAGGATATTAACACCTTAAGTTCAACTATGCGTGCCGACTGGGATCGGCGGATAGAGCAGGACTACCGCTTCTGGATGAGTGACGGACATGCTGATGATCAGGCGATGTGGAGTAGCGGCAAGCGTGACCTGGCAATTATAACGGAAGGTTTAGAAAAAACTAATAACCTATCAGTGCTGGAGATCGGCTGCGGCGTAGGAAGGCTTCTCTATTCTGCACTTGGCAGCTTTAAAAAAGTTATCGGCTTTGATGTATCTGCGGTAGCCATTCGAAAAGCTAAAGAGTTGCTGCCCGAAGCTCAGAATCTTGAACTATACATCGGAGATGGGATCTCACTTAAGCCGATGACGGATGGTTCGGTTGATTTCGTTTATTCCTTTGCTGCATTAACCAGTATGCCGGTTGATGTAATAGCGAGCTACCTTATTGAAGCTAGTCGTGTTCTAAAAGATGAGGGAATTTTAAGGCTGCAGGTTTATCTCGGTAAAGAGCAGCCGACTAAGCAGGAAGACACGCTGCATCCACGTTGTTTTGCTAAGACAAACTTGGAGGCGGCACTATCTGCAGCAGGTTTTAAAATTGAATGGCAGCGTGAACTTAAGCTTCCGTTTAAGGTGTCATTTAAGGAGATCGGAATTGAGGCGGTAGTTCTCTCTGCAAAAAAAGTAAAGAACGCGACTCAAACTGTGCCAGAACTTGCCAAGCTATTGGCTCCAAATGGAGAACTTCCAGGCCGCAGTCTTGATCTAGAATATTGGATGGAGCTCAACCACGCTAAGGAGCTAGCGGCTGCCGGAGAAGTTTCCCGAGCGAGAGAGATCTTAGCAGCCGTAAAAGATTGTACTAGTACAACAATCGACCTTAGTAATCTTATTAATCAGGTTGTCAGGACAATTGAGGAAAAATCAACAACTGATCGAACTGTAGTTGATAACAACGCCATCTTTGAGCGGAATCTAGAAGTTATAAAAAGTAGATTTCCTGAGGCCTATTTACGCCTGATGGCGCCAAACAAGGAAGATGTAAATGTCAGTGTCGCCAATACAGAGCAGGGGCCGGTAATTAACCTGAACAATCAGTGCCTCGATCATCCAAGCAAGCCTAGCACGGCAGCCGAGAGCTGGGTAAAGAAATGTCTAGCTGAAGGAAGATATTCCAAGGCTAAAGCAATTATTGTTTTTGGTTTTGGTACGGGATATCACGTTGATGAGTTAATTGAAGAGGCTGAGGCTAGAATAGGTGTAGTTGAGCCATGTATTGCAGCCTTCAAATTAGCTCTTTCAGTGCGTGATCTTGAATTTTCTCTATCACGTCTTGCCTGGTTGTATCTTGGGGATGATCCGAATATTACAAACTTCGATGAGGAAAGTGAACTTTTAGTCCGGCCGCAAGCGCAGCTCTTTGCGGTTAATTTGGTAAATAAGATAAAAGGTAAATTTTACGGAGTTAAAGGATTTACCGATCTACGTCCATCTATCGCTGTAGTCGGACCTTTTCAGGGCGGAACTCTGCCGATAACTGCTTATACTACGAATGCCTTAATGGGGTTAAAGCAGCGGGTTCGTCAGATCGACACCTCTCCGTTCGTGCATGGCTTTCATCATCTAGAAAACCTAAATAAGGATCGTTACCGTCTTGCTCATATTCAAGGTGTTTATACTGAGATGGTTGCGCAGACAGTATTAGCATCGATTGATGAAAAGCCGGTTGATATTGTAATCGTAATGGCACAGGCGCCGTTAACAGGACGGGTATTAACTGAATTGCGAAAGCGCGGGATCATTACAGTGCTTTGGTTTGTTGAGGATTATCTACGCTTCACATATTGGCGTGAAATCGCTCAGTTCTATGACTTTGTATTTACTATTCAGACAGGGGAGTGTTTGGACCTTATTAAGGCAGCTGGCGCCGGAGAGGTACACTATCTTCCCTCTGCTTGTGACCCTGCCATTCATCGAACTGTGGAGCTTAGTGAGGAGGAGCGGGCGCGCTGGGGTTCTCCGATATCATTTGTGGGTGCTGGATATCACAACCGACAACAGACATTTGCGGCTTTTGCAGAGCTGCCATTTAAAATCTGGGGCACTGAATGGCCGGGTTGTAGGCCGTTCGATAAGCTTGTACAGGAGAACGGCAGAAGACTTTCACCGGATGAATATATCAAGATCTTTAACGGCACAGATATCAATATTAACCTTCACTCCTCATCCGAACGGGATGGGGTCGATCCGTTTGGTGACTTTTTAAATCCTAGGACATTTGAATTAGCTGCTTGTGGTGCCTTTCAATTAGTCGATGAACGCGCATTGCTTGCCGAGAATTTTAAGCCAGGTGAGGAGATAGTAACCTTTAGGGATACGAGAGATCTAATGCAGAAGATCTCGTATTATTCCACCCGTCCCGAAGAGCGCAAGCAGATAGCGGCACGGGCCAAGGAGCGTGCGCTGCGCGAGCATACCTATGCACAACGCTTGCAAAAAATGTTGGAGATTATATTTAGCAGCCGCTTTGAGCATCTTAAACACCGCCGAGAAGAGAGTCCATGGCGCCGCATGATTGAGTCTGCAAAATTTGACGCGGAGTTAATGAAGCGTTGTGAGGCGGCTTTTGAACGTGGCGAGGAGCCGATCTTAGACGGTCTTATCTCAGACATAATGCACGGTCATGGGAAACTGAGTGAGACTGAGCAGAAGTTACTTTTTCTTTTTCATGTGAGAAAGCAGATTATTCATATGAGGAAGGAAGAAACAGGGGAGAATAGGTGAAAAAACGGTACCCACATAAAGAAAACGTACTGCTGGTAAATATCACGAGACTTGGTGATATGCTTCAGGCTACGCCTACAATTGCCGGTCTAAAGCAGGAAAATCCAGAGACTAAGATTACCGTTTTGGTTGAAAAGCAGTTTGAAGATGTCTGTCATCATATACCGAATATCGATGAGGTTGTCAGCCTTGACCTGGGTATGACGGTTAGGTCATTGGCTCGTGAAAAGGACGGTATAATAGAGGCGTATCGTTACGTATCAGATACTGTAAAGGAATTACGAGAGAAGAAGTTCGATTACTGTCTTAATATGTCCTCTTCAGCATATACAGCTTTGCTGCTACGCTTAGTTGGAATTACCAGAAATGGAGGTTGGACATCGGATGATGAAGGTTATCGTGTGATTGAATCTGATTGGGCTAAACTCTTTGCAACCTCTGTTTTTCATGCTAACAGACAGTATAACTCCTTAAATTTGGTGGATGTCTTTCGCTGTTCTGCTGATGTTGAGAAACACCCTAACCAATTATTGATTAATGTTGAGCCAGCAGCACTTGAATATTCAAAGAAGCTGATTGCCGAAGCGGAATTTACTAATAGCGGGCCATTAATTGCAATTCAAGCAGGCGCGAGTCAAGGTAAGCGGCAATGGGCTCCTTCAAAATTTATAGAGCTGGTAAAGATTTTAACTGAGCGTCATAATGCGCGCGTCGTATTGGTGGGCTCTAAGAAAGAGCTTAGCATCATCGATCCAATTAAGGCCGGAGCCAATAACCCAAATGTATTTGTAGCTGGGGGCAAGACAAGTATTCCGCAGCTTACAGCGCTATTAAGTATCTGTGATATATTAGTGACCGGCGACACAGGGCCGATGCATATCAACGTTGCTGTTGGCAAGCCGGTAGTGGCTATGTTCCTTGCTTCTGCTTTTGGTTTTGAAACCGGACCGTATAGTGAAGGTAATATAGTATTACAGCCAATCATCGGTTGTGGACCATGTAATCCGAATAAACCATGTGCACGTCCCGATTGTCATGATCAGATATCACCTGAGTTGGTTGCTAATCTGACAATGCTGCGCCTCAAGGGTGATTTTAAGTCTGTTCCGGCGGAGTGGGTTGATCCTAAAAAATTGATAGTCTATCGCTCTGAGTTTGACCAGTACGGATTCTGTAACCTAAAGGCGATTACACCTAATCATGCTGATGATCTGCGCAGGTTTAGGGACGCATATCGTAAAATGTGGTTGGAAGACCTAGGCGGATTTAAGGACATGAACGGGAGTAAGCCGCTAAGCAAATTGACTGTTGCTGACGCCGGGTTAGAGGGGCTTCAGAGGATTGTAGATTATGCTGAGCAAGGTACAAGATTAATTCAGGAATTAAGTTCGTATATCAAGGATCTCTCAGCTCCAGTACAGGGACTAAGCAGAGTTAATGTTGAATTAAGTCAGCTAGATATTAAGATTGAAGAGGCAGGTTATAATCATCAGCCGCTTGGCCCATTGGCTCGTATGTTTGTCTTTGCAAAGGAGAATATTTCTGGAACCGATGCTCTAATGTTGGCATCTCAAATGGGAGAGATATACCGGACTCTGGCCCGACGTGGGCGGTTATTAGGTAGTTATTTTCAAACGGTTTAACGAGGTTAATCATGGTTGCAGTACGCATAAATGGGGAGGAATCCTCTATCAAGGCCGATGATCTTCCAAAAATAGCTGATGTAATAGAATTAATTAAGACTCAGATTGATCCTGAGCATATGATAACAGGCATTCAGTTTGATGGCAGAGATCTGGAGGACGGGGATTGGAATAGCTCTCCAACAAAATATCAAACCGCCGTATTAGAGGTAGAGACAGGAACTCCTGGCGAATATGTTCAGAATCGATTGACGTTAGCATCCAAAGTTGTACGCTCAATATATCTTGCCTTCCGTGATGCCCGTAAATGTTTCCAAGACGGTGAGATGCAGGACGGCAATAAAAAATTAGTTTTGGCCGTAAATTCATTTAAGGCCTTCATTGAGTGGTACGGTACATTACTCGAACTCGTGCCAGTACAGAATAGACAGAGTATTGATATCGGTCCCGAAGTGAATAAACTTACCGAAGTATGCAAGCGTATCTGTCAGCAGCAGCTTTACCAGTCATGGTGGGCGCTGGGCGAGACCTTAGAGAAAGAGTTAGAGCCTGGACTTGATAGGCTTGAGGATTTCTGTAGAAAGATAGGAAAGGAGAAGTAGTCCTTGGTAGTGGCTCACACACTCTAATATAAGTTTTCATACTGGGACCGCGGGACGCGCCTGGCAGTGCGCGAGCACTAGCTACCAGGCAGCGTAAGATAAATGCTTGCGAAGCAAGCTTCAATAAGTCCACGCGAAGCGTGGTCCAGCCCGCTTTATCGAACTTGCAATGGCTATCATGCGGGCTGTAAGCCCGCGGTCCCAGTCAGTGGATACTAGTGCTACCTTCTAATAAACATGCTAGAGTGTTCTGCATGTTTATCCAAGCAAGCTGCGCACTGCACCCTAACTTTTATCTTTTAACCTTAGGGCACACCTGCCGTTACTTAATCGGGAATCGGCATGCTTTCTCCCTTGTAGATTTAGGTGTGTCTGGCCACATGCCATTACTTGAGAAGCGTTTACATAGCTTTGGATTCCATCTTAAGAATTTAAAACGGATCTTTGTTACACACACACATGTTGAACGTATTGGTGGGCTTGCGGCCATATTACATAGCTATCCAGGGGTAGAAGTTGTGTCATCGGCTCAGAGCCTTAGCGCACTTGCTGAGCGTCCTCTCCAACAAAGTTTATATGCCGCAGATGCTGAGCTCTCCAAAAGTTTGAATGTACCGGTGAATTATTCGCAGATAGAGTTGGCAGCTTCTTTCGATATTTTTACTAACTCCCATAACTGTCGTGCTGTAACCGATGGTGAAAAGATCGAAATAGAGGATGGGTATACAATCAGGGCACTATCGACCCCAGGTCATGCCGAGGGTGCACTTAGTTATGTTTTAGAAGACTATAGGTATCTAATAGCAGACGAAGTTATAGGGTTTTATCGCGGCAAGGAGTTTGTTACACCTGCGCCGGATATCAGTATCGAGCAGGTGCAGCGTAGTTTGCGCAAGATAAGTGCAGTTGAATTACAGGGACTCTGCTTTACAAATTTTGGAGTTATCAGTGGCAGTTTAGTAGTAAGACATATAACAGCACTCCTACAAAACCTTGATGATATTCGTGCAGAGTATATAAAAGCAAAGCAGGCTGGATTGCCTGAAGGAAAGATCATAGAAACAATTCATGCCGCTTTTTTTGAGACTGACTCTACGGATCCTGTGGTGCGGTATAGCCTTAAGATCTCATTTGAGGAGTTATGCAGGCAGTTAAGTGGTGTGCCTACTTGAAATGATAAAAAAGCTTTTTCACAAGCTCTTTCCTGTTGAACGCCTAGTGCTGCTTGTTGCCTTGTTTACCTGGCTTTTATACAAACTATTCGACATATCGCTACGTAGGCCAGGATATTTTTATTTTCGTGAGATACTCTCCTCTTTAGATATCTATGTGCTCGCTCTGTTAGGAGCCTTTCTCTTCACAGGGTTTTCCTTGTATCGCTCAGGTAAATTTAGTCTGCGTACAACTTGGCAGGATTTTTCATTAAACTACCTCTCGATCAAGTCGATCAGTCATGATTTGAGGTTATTCAATGCACTAATCCTAATACTAGTTATCTTTACACAGCTAAAACATCTTATCCCACTTATCAATTCGCAACTTCATGATTCTTGGTGTATTGAACTTGAACGCTCCCTCTTCGGCGGCAAGCTCGCTGGAGAGGTGCTTTGGAATATATTCGGCTTAGGCTCGGCTCCTTTTTTCTCTGTCTGCTACCTGCTCTTTTACCCCTATGTAACAGTGCTGGTGACCCTTATGATAATGCAGCGGGATAGGAGGCTCTCTCAACGTTTTGCCTATAACTTCTCCATTCTTTGGGTCTTAGGCATTTTGTTGGTCTATATCTTTCCGACCCGTGGGCCTGCTTTTATCCTCCCGGTCTTTCAAAGATTGCCTCAGACAGATGTTAGTATTCTGCAGCAAGAACTAGCAGTCAACGCCCACTTTTTATTAAGCAATCCAAGAAGTGATACAGGTCTCTTTTTAATCTCCGGCTTCCCAAGTTTGCACTTCTGGATTGTTCTGTTTGGTAGCGTATACTTGCAACGATTAAATCGAACGGTCGCAGCTCTCTCATGGATATTCCTGGCCCTCACAGTATTAAGTACATTATACTTTGGATGGCACTATCTGATCGATCTATTGCCTATACCTATTGCATAGGAACTGAATAATTTATTTTTGGAATCTAATTTCATTTGCTTAAGAAGCTAGAATGACATAAAATTGGAGTAATTGTGTTTCATTAACTTTTATGCAGGTGTATCTTATGAAGTTGATAGTTATTAGTCTTGGATTATTTCTACTTTCTCAAAGTGTGCATGCTGAGTCGCGGCAGATTAAGCAGTCATATAGTGGTGGTAGTGCCAGCGCAGCTATGATCGAGATTAAGAAAGACGAAGCCATATCCAATACAGAGACAGAGCGGGCAAGTTTAGGACAGACTGCCAATACAGCTTCAAAGCACACCATTCAGAAGCAAGCTGATCAGAGATCCAATTCCAGTGTTCGACGATCCTTTAGTGGTGGAAGTGGGTTAGCAGACCAGATTAAACTCGACAAGTAGTTATTGTCCTGACGGACAATAACTGCGAGAGTTTAAAAGAAACGTACGGATAAAGCGTATGCGACACTGGGAGCAGGGGCTTCCAACCCGTAAATAAGCAGCATTTAGTTTCTTTGCGGGCAGGACGAGGATGCCCACGCTCCCAGTGCCCACAGCTTCTGGACGGGCATCCAATTCATGCTTTTGCATAAATGACGATCCCCGTACAGAAACAGCTTAGAAAGTGTAAGTAAGAGATGTGCCGAACCAGAACTCGTCAACGGTTCTGTCATCCTGCTTCTGTGTGTAGTTAAACGATGGTACTACGCTAACATCTCCAAGATTCATGTTCATCGAGACACCGTATGTAGCTTGTACTAGTCCATCATCCGCGTACACCTTTTCAGAGTCCTTACCAAAGCCGATTGCAGCAAATGGTGTAAAATTAAATCCCTCACCTAAGCTTGGAGCTGTAAATGCATGGCTAAGACTTAACTCATAATAGTATGCGTCATATACATCATAATCATAATATAATGACAGACTAGGTGTGAGTGGAAAAATTGAATTAAACTTGGAATCATCCCATACTACTGTTCCAAAAACCTCGGCTGTATCTTCAATGTCATCATCGCTATCTGGATATGTGTACCAGATATGTCCAAGTTTCAAAGTAAATGGACTGAAATCTATTGTGTAGGAGAGGGTTTCGTCTGTTTCCAAGAATCTCTCTGCGCTGCTAGAGTCTTCTTCTGCAGAGATATGCGCCCACAGGTTTCCGCTAAGTATCCCAGCCCCTGTGTCGTAGTTCACTGTAACTGAAGGTTGTAGTGAGGCTCCTTCAAAGAGATTAAATCCGCGCCACATATAATCGCTGTACATTCCTACAGATAGTGAGGTAGATACGGGCGAGCCGTTATCAGCCACTAAGGCAGATGAGCTGAAAACAGAAAAAATGGATAGAATGATTATTATTTTCTTCATATTTTCCTAAAAAGATAAAATCTGTAAATCTGATTACTATAGATGTATGGCACGGTAATAAATATTCATTTTATTTCTACCAATTCAGATCTACCCAAACCATGGCATGATCCGAGGCCTCTTTCGGATCGTAAACTACCCCACTAGCATAATCCCCCTCAACGTTGGGATTTTCCAGTGCGAATGGCAATGATTCTGTCGGTAATAATATCTCATCTAGCCATGAAAAAGTCTTGCCGTATTTAAACGTACCTTGAAGCTTTCCAGTAGCCGGATCTGTAGTTAATACACTGAAAAGTCTCTGCGGGTATGATGCTCCTTTTTGGCAGAGAGGTACCCCTCTTTTTGAAAGACGACAGGGCGCCTTTCCCTGGAAACTTCTAAGAGCTATAGTCCCATCTAGAATCTTGGCACTAGCTGCATCAAAATTACTGTTGCGATCACCGGCCAAGACCAGTATCGAATCTCCACTGCCAAACGATTTTGAATGCCTTGTTTCAATAATACGCCTTATAGCTTCTGCCATCTCCATGCGGAAAGTCTCCCATTCAAGTTGTGCCGGATCCTTAGCACCTCCATACTTAGATTTAAAATGGAAAGTTACAATTGTTACAACTTTCGGAAAGCTCTCACCCCGTGGTTTTACCTGTAGCTGTATCTCGAGTGGACCACGCGGGAAGTTTCGCGGACGCTGTTCCTCGGTAGTTTTAGGTAGCTCAACTCTGTAATAGGAGGTAAGGTTTAAAATTTCTGCTCGGTCTTTGGCAACAATAAATCCAAGACGAATGATCGGATCATTACTAGGTCCGGTTCGTGTCTCAAAAAAACGCCCGGTTGCTTTGTGAAGATTTGAAGCTATCTCATCGAGAACTTTTTTTGATTCTAACTCGGTTTTGCCAAGGATTTCCTGTGTGGCAATTACATCACACTTTGCCTTTACAAATCTTTGTAGCACAGCAAGTTCTTTAGCAGAGTGTAGCTCAGGAGTTAAGCTAGGAACTCTTGGTTTAGCTAAGGAGAAGGGTCCGTAATTCTCCATGTTCTGGCTGCATATTCTAAGCTCAGCTTCTCCGCGGGGATCAGCGGTAGGATTTAACACATTGCTGCGCGATTGAGCGTTAAGACCTTCGCTTGCTAATAGCAGTAATATGAAAAATATAATTCGCATAACTAGTGCACTGTAAGATAAGTTCTTGCCAACCTACTGGGACCGCGGGTTTCCAGCCCGCAAACGAATTATCTGGCATTTCGTTGCGGGCTGGAAGCCCGCGGTCCAAGTAAGTCGAAAAGACTTATGTGACAGAGTAATAATTTATACAGAAAAGCGCAGCCCTACTTTTCGTGCTTGCCGATTGCGCTGTCCTCCGAACACCTCTTCTAGAGGGGCCTCGCTTAGTTTAGCAGTATGTATCCAGCTAAGCGCAAGATCTCCAACCAGGATAGCATCGACAATATCCTGATTTCTCTTCAGGTTCACCATGGCAGTGTCAAAACCAAGACGCCGCAAGCACGGTTCATGCAATGCTAATGCAGTACGAGCTGCGATCTCTTTGACTATTGGCCTCCCTAGCTGTTTTCCTTTGAGTCCCATTACTTCGTACTGAACTGAGCGCGGATTTACCCGCCCTGGTACAACAGCCGAAAATGTTCTAGCTATCGCTTCAAATATACTACGAACCCGCTCTACTCTGATAGCTGCCCGCGGATCTCGCATAGTTGTTTCCCCTTCACAGATAAGAACATCGTTTTCCGAAAGGTTGAGCTGATCGAAAACCTTTGATATCTTAAGCTGTAAATCTGCGAGTCGTACAGGTAGGGGCGTAGGATGTGGAATTGAATGAATCTTCCCTATTGCAGTGAGAGTTCTGTTTTTAATATCGAAACAGGCCCAGCCTGAGCAGGTCAGGCTTGGATCAATGGCTAGTAAGCGGCTTAAATCCATGCTTTATTATAGTACGTTGTTATTGGTTTATGGCAATTACTTAGTTGTATTATGGATCAGGAATTAATAGGAAATCTATATAGAGATATGCTGCGCATCCGTCGCTTTGAAGAGGAGGCTGCACGTCTATATACAGAGCGAAAGATAGGTGGATTTTTACACCTATATATAGGACAGGAGGCTGTTGCCGTAGGTGCTTTGTCGGTCTTAGAAAAACAGGATTATGTCATGACCGCGTATCGCTGCCATGGGCATTATTTGGCGCGTGGCGGTAACTGTAGAGCTGGCATGGCAGAGCTACTTGGCAAGGAGGCGGGCTGTGCAAAAGGACGAGGGGGCTCTATGCACTTCTTTGATGCCACACTTAACTTTATGGGTGGATGGGGCATTATTGGTGCTCAGATACCGGTAGCTGCTGGTTTAGCCTTTGCTTCAAAATATAAAGGGGAGAATAGTGTCGCTATCTGTTTCCTAGGGGATGGAGCAGTAAACATAGGTGCTTTTCATGAGGGCTTAAGTCTGGCTTCTCTTTGGAGATTGCCGGTTATATATGTTATAGAAAATAATTACTTTGCTATGGGCACGCCCTTGACCAAGACCTCCGCAACGGAGGATCTTTCAATACGCGCTCTTGGTTATCCGATGGCACGTGATTCAGTAGATGGACATGATGTTTTCGCAGTGCGTGCTACTATTCATGCTGCAGTAAAGCGAGCTCGTGAGCAGGGGCTTCCTACATTAGTAGAAGCAAAAACATATAGATATAGAGGCCACTCCATGGCAGATCCAGGAACTTATCGTACCAAAGATGAGGTTGAATCTTGGAAGGCTCGTGATCCGATCAAGGTTTTAGGTGAAAAGATGGAGATGCTAGGAATGAAGGAATCTCTTAATCGGATTATTCAGGAAATCGAGGCTGAAATCCAAGATGCCCTTAAATTTGCTGAAGAAGCTCCATTTCCTGACGTATCGACAGCAGCTGATTATGTTTACGTATAGAATAAAGATTTTCTAGTTTATACCATGAAAGAAATTGCAATAAGAGATGCGCTGAAGGAAGCGATGACCGAAGAGATGGAGCGTGATCCGCGGGTCTTTCTTGTCGGGGAAGAGGTTGGAGCATATAACGGTGCTTATAAATGTTCGCGCGGCATGCTGGAAAAATTCGGCCCGCAGCGGGTGATCGACGCCCCTATTGCTGAGGGTGGTTTTAGCGGTGTAGGAATCGGAGCAGCTATGGCAGGGCTTCGACCAATCGTAGAGTTTATGACCTTTAATTTTTCGCTGGTAGCGATTGATCAGATACTAAATACTGCGGCCAAGGCACGTCTGATGTCAGGCGGACAGTTTACACTTCCAATAGTTTTTCGTGGAGCAGGTGGAGCAGCCTTCCAATTAGGAGCGCAGCACGCCAACTCATTTGAGAGCTTTTATGCTTATACTCCAGGCTTAATCGTTCTAGCTCCTGCTACTCCATATGATATGAAGGGGCTCCTCAAGAGTGCTATTCGCGATGATAATCCGGTGGTCTTCTTTGAGTCCGAGCTTACCTATGGCTTAAAAGGTGAAATTCCAGATGAGGAATATCTAGTACCGATCGGTAAGGCTGATATAAAAAGGGCAGGCAGCGATATTACACTCATTACCTGGTCAAAAAATCTGTTTTTAACATTACAGGTCGCAGAGGAGCTGGCGAAGGAGGGAGTCTCTGCGGAGGTCATAGACCTGCGCTCGCTTAGACCGCTCGACGAGCAAGCAATTTTTACTTCAGTCTCCAAGACGCATAGAGTGCTTATCATACAGGAGCAACACCAGGTCGCAAGTTATGGTGCTTACCTGAGCCATTTAATCGCAACTCAGATTTTTGACGAATTAGACGCTCCGGTTGGCTTGGTATCATCCTTGGAGATTCCAATGCCGTATTCCAAGCCCCTAGAAGCTGTGATACTGCCATCGAAGGAGCGTTGTTTGGAAGAGGCGAGGAGAGTGCTGCAAGGATGCCGGTAATTTCATATCAAGGCTTACAGCCTGAAGTACATAGTGATGTATTTATTGCACCAAGTGCTTGGATCATAGGAAAAGTTACGATAGCCGAGCGTGTCTCAATTTTTTTCGGTGCAACTCTGCGTGGAGATATCCAGCGCATAGTTGTAGCAGCAGGCACTAATATACAGGAAAATGTAGTTTTGCATACTTCACGCGGTCTTCAGGATTGTGTTGTGGGTCCAGAGGTTACGATCGGCCATGGTGCAATAATCCATGGCGCAGCCTTAGCCGGACACTCTATTATCGGCATGCAGGCGACTATTTTAGATGGCGCAAATGTCGGCCAGTACTGCATCATTGGTGCAAATAGTTTGGTAACGATGAATACTAAAATCCCGGATGGGCACCTTGCTTTTGGTAATCCAGCCAAGGTGGTTCGAGAGTTAACAGAGGTAGAACGAAAGGAAATAGATCGATCGGCAGAGCATTATTATGAGCTCGGACGGAATTATCGATCGGTCATTTAAGTTGTTTTACCACAGGGGCAGCGGTCTCAAAAAAATCATATGCCTGAACTTCCCGAAGTAGAAACAGTAGCACGGCGATTAGCCCCTGCATTAGTAGGTAAGCGCATCGAGTGCGTAAAGATCGGTTGGCCACGCATAGTGGATCGCCCAACTACAAAGATATTTATATCTAACTTGATTGGTAAGAGAATCCTCTCTGTCTCTAGGCGCGGGAAGTACATATTAATAAAACTTGCGCCGCATGGATATTTAATGGTGCATCTTCGTATGAGCGGAGATCTGTTAGTAGAGCCGCATAGTAAGCCGCCTACTAAGCATATGCATGCTGTATTTAGTTTAGATGGAGGCAGCGAGCTTCGTTTCGATGACACAAGAAAGTTTGGTAGGTTATATTATGTTCTTGAGACAGCAGAGGTTCTTAGCAAGCTCGGACCAGAGCCGATTGATACAGAACTTACATTTGAAATGTTTTATCAGTCACTCAAGCAGCGCCGAGGTGCCATAAAAACATTATTGTTAAATCAGAATTTTCTTGCTGGCATAGGTAATATATATGCAGTTGAGTCCCTTTGGCGTGCAAAGATTCATCCTTGTAAGTCTGCAGATAAAATTTCAAAAAAATCTGCGATGCTTCTCTGGAGATCTATAGGTGATATACTAAATGAAGCGATCGCTCACAGCGGGACCGACATTGGTGATGGAGTTTGGAAAGCAGGGCAGTATCGAACTAGGGTGTACGGCCAGGAGGGGAGAGCCTGCTCCCGCTGCAGAACAAAAATAAAAAAAATGGTCCTAAGTCAGCGAGGCACTGAATACTGCAGCAGATGTCAGAAGCGTTGAAGCTCTATCTCTTTCCGATCGGAATATAGTCGTATGCAGTTGGGCCGGTATAAATCTGACGCGGACGCCCGATCTTAAGCTTCGTATCTTCAACACACTCTTTGGCTTGCGCCAGCCAGCCTGGCAATCGCCCGAGTGCGAACATGACCGTAAAGAAATTAACCGGAATACCCATGGCTTTATAAATAATGCCGCTATAGAAATCTACGTTAGGGTATAGTTTTCTCTCTACAAAGTAAGAATCTTTAAGGGCTGCCTCCTCAAGCTCTTTAGCAATGTCCAATAAAGGATCTGATACCTTCATTTTGCTAAGCAGCTTGTCTGCTGCAACTTTGATGATCTTTGCACGCGGATCGAAGTTTTTATAAACGCGGTGACCAAAGCCCATCAGCCTAAAGCTGCTATTCTTATCTTTGGCAAGCTCTACGAATTTCTTGACGTTGCCCCCGTCTGCACGGATCTGTTCAAGCATTTCGACAACCTCTTGGTTGGCGCCGCCATGACGCGGGCCCCACAAAGCACAGATACCGGCGGTTATGCTTGCATACAGATTTGCAAGGCTGCTGCGTACGATGCGTACAGTAGAAGTCGAGCAGTTCTGTTCATGATCAGCATGTAGGATGAACAATAGATCTAAGGCCTTAACGAAATCCGGATCTACATGATACTCTTCAGCTGGTAAAGAGAACATCATGTATAGAAAATTTTCGCAGTAGCTACGCTTGTTGTCTGGATATACATACGGCTGCCCAACTGATTTTTTATAAGCCATAGCAGCGATAGTTGGTAGTTTTGCTAAAAGCCTAATAGTTGTTAGGTAGTCATGCTCGTCGTCCCGTACGTTTGATTCGTTCTGATAGTAGCTCGACAATGCGCAGACGAGTGATGCAATCATCGCCATCGGATGCGCGGTGCGAAGGAATCCGTTAAAGTATTCCTTCACATCCTCTTGCAACATGGTGTGGTATCTAATATCGCTGACGAATGTATCTAGCTCACCTTGGGTCGGCAGCTTTCCATTTAGGAGTAAGTAGGAGGTTTCCATGAAAGTGCTCTTCTCTGCCATCTGCTCAATCGGAACGCCGCGATAACGCAGTATCCCTTTGTCTCCGTCAATGAATGTAATAGCGCTAGTACATGCGCCGGTGTTCATGTAACCTGGGTCAAGGGTGATGTATCCACTCTGTGCTCGTAAATTCTGACAATCTATAGATCGTTCTCCTTCGCTACCTGTTAAGATAGGAACTTCAACTTCTTTCTCTGGCAGTATAATTTTTGCTTTCTGACTCATGCTCTCTCCTGATGCGAAATGGCAGTATATATAAGAGGATCAAATACGGTAAATAGTTGCAAAATCAATGTATTATCTATTAGAATAACTATTCTAATGAGCTTAATTTGTCCAGCTCTAAAGGTAAAGAGGCTTAAGTCCTGTATCTGCGTTTAGGAAGAGGGGTAAGAGGATTGGGGTCTCTCCGATCTGGTAATTTTAGAATGCTGTTTGCGTTTCTTCTAGCGATAAAGTGTAATATACTACTAGGTCTATATGTCAAAAAGCGATGATAAGAGAAAGTCGATTTTAGAATCTAATCAGGATGAGATCGGGATGAGCCGTATGAGTAGACTTCATAAAACTATACGCAAATTAAACCCACTTGGTTTTAGAGTTTTGGTTCGTATACAGCGTGACCCGGAAATGAGTGAAGGCGGACTATATCTTCCAGAAGGTGCTAAGCAGGCGATGCAGGATAGCCTGTTGGCGGAAGTTATTGAAGTTGCGAGTGCAGTAGATGATCACAGTGATGAGGAGGCTAATGTGAGTGGTATTCCGCTAGGCGCCCTTGTACTGGTTCCTAAGCAATCCGGAGTAAGAGTGCCTTGGGATGATACTTTACGTATAGTAGATACCAAAGAGGTACTGGCGATAGTTCATGAGATGGAGATTACATAGGCTCCAACTTCGAGGTTAATATTTAAGAACTCACTTTTTAACGCCACCTAGCTAGCTTCACACGCTCAGTTCCTCTTTTAGAATTATTCAATAGAATACGCACCCGAAGCTTACTTAAATGTTTAATTTATGGCAAAATTCAGTAGGAGTATGAGTATATTTCATGACAACAGCAGAGATTGCTAGCTCTACAACGGCACGAAAGACACAAAGAGCGCAGAGTGCGTTGCTGGACGCGCCTGTGCAGAGTGCTATAAATTTAGATACTGATGCTTTTGTTGCATGTGTAAGAGCTAAAGATCCTCACCAATTTTCGGTTATTATCAGCCGCTTGTCTTCATATATTTATCCAATTTGTAAAAAATTGCTAAAAGATAAACATCATGCAGAGGATGCAGTTCAGGAAGTGCTGTTAAAGCTATGGAAAAAAGGTGATACATATGAGCCTACAAAATCAGCGCTAACCACATTTATTTGGCAAATTACAGTTAACCACTGTAGAGATATTTTACGCAGTCCAAATCGGGGAAGGGATAAAATAGCTCCCCAAATGATTAACGATGCAAGAGGTATTGAGCCCATCGATTCTGAAAGATCGCCATTAGAGCAGCTCGCATTCAGAGAAAGAGCTAGGATTATTCGAGATACAATTAGTGCGTTAACTCCTGCTCAACAAGATGTAGTAAATTCGATACTTAATGGAGAGCCTGTAGGAAAGTATGCGAGAAGAACCGGGAAACGACAGAATACTGTATCAGTTTGCTTCGGTCGTGCAAAGGACACGTTGCGGTTATTGCTCCCTAGTAGATTAGGGAACTAGTGCTCCTCCAAATAAGTTTTTTCACGTCTAGCATCACATCGTTGCCCCACCTTGTCACGCTTCTCAGTCGGAAAATCCTCGCAATACTCCAGTATTGCTGCGGATTTCCTCCTTCCGAGGCGTGCCAATCTGGGGCAACGCTGCGCGCCATACGTGAAAAAACTTATTTGGCGAAGCACTAGGATGTCGGCACAATCAGTCTGTAACGATTGCCATCGCAGGATTCTTAGAGAGTAGTCCATCTGCCACAAATATTGAAAAGAGGGAAAATACATAGGCTACAACCTGCAAGGTCATGCCACAAATTTCATCTTGACATCTAAGTTCTACAGTCTGAACCTATGTATATGGCTCGCCCAGTTGTTTCATTTGAGCAGAATCATGATCCGCGCCGTGAGGATAGTTCCTTTATCTCTGTAGTTGATGGTTATCTTCGCTACTACGCAGCAGGTGATTCTCATACGGCCAGAGCAAAACGGCTTGATCTAAAACATTTCGTTGATTTTCTAAGAGAGTATCGTGGCTACTCTAAGCCAGAAAAACTAAAAGTTCGCGATTGGGATTTCTCGGCGGTGCAGCGCTTTGTAGATGATTTACTCTCTAGCGGCGAGGCCCCTGCTACTGTAGCAAGGAGGCTTGCTACGATTAAACATATGGGTCGTACTATCTCTGAAAAGATTCCCGGCTTTATAAATCCGGCACGGGAAGTAAAAGCGCCGAAAATTAAAGCATTAAAGCCCAAAGCTATTAGTCAGAGTGAGCTAAAGGCGATTCACACAAGAGCTGAAGAGCGGTATACAGAGAAGCATTCTTTCGGGCGGCTTAGAAACCAGACAATTTTTGACTTTCTGATTGATACAGGGCTGCGTGCCGAGGAGGTTAGATTGTTAAAGATGGCTCAGCTTGATGAGAAGCTTGAATGGATAAAAAATGTGAAAACCAAGGGGCGGCGGTTCAGGAATGTTTATATTACCACTAAGATGCGGCCTGCCTTGCGCACTTACCTAAAAGCGCGCGAGTTTGAGCTAGCGCGCTTTTATCCTAAGCTTACGAAAGCACAGGACCGAGTACTTCCTCTCTTTATCAGTAATTACGGAGCCAAGGCCGACAAGCCTGATAGTTTCTTACTTGGCGCTAAGACATTATGGCGTGCCATTCATGAGCTTTCTGCCGAAACATCTTTGCATCCTCATCTGCTGCGACACTCCTATGCTCTGGATCTCTTAAATCATTCAAATGATGTCAGACTTGTTGCTCAGGCATTAGGACATAGTGATGTGCGTACGACAATGCGCTATACCGAGCGGATTGAGGAGGAGGTGGCAGAGGCTCTGGAGGGAAGTCGGCGCAAAAAACAAAAGGATGTGCGGTAAAAGAGACTGGGACCGCGGGCATCCTGCCCGCATACGAGTTTGCATCAAATTCGTTTGCGGGCTGGAAGCCCGCAGTCCCAGTAGAGTAAGGTTTTTAAAGCTGCTTCGGAAGTTAATATTGATATAGAATATGTGGAGGAAGTTAAGCAGCTTCTGCCAGAATGAAATTTGTATTTCTGGCGGCGATATCAAGCTCTGTAAAATATGCTCTGAAGTCAGCAGCGATTTCTTTTACTAAATGTTCTAGATTGGAGATCCTTGAGGTGTCCTTTGATAATAGCCTTCCGCTTATTTCTAAAATCATTGGGTAGTGACTCTCCTGTATGTCAAATTCGGCATGCCGTTTCGCACCTGCAATATGGCTTGGAGAGAGAAAGGCCTCTGCTTTATTAACTGCACGCGCCGAGAATCGATCTGCATTCCACTCAACGAAGAGAGAATATGCTACAGCAGGAAGTGAGCCCATCTCTTCGATCTTTTTTTCAATATTGCTTACCATTTTAGTAGTGGAGGTAAAGGGTCCGATCTCTCTGACTTGATCTGCAGTAATTCCATGTTGCGCTAAGTCATCTAAAAACATGGTGTCGTGATCTAGCTCTTCAGCAATGTAAGTCGCCCATGGACGTGCCGCATCATAATCTTCATTAAGCATGTGAACTAGCGATAATGCATCGGTTCGAGCTGTGAGCCATATGCGCCATATCGCCTCAATTCGATGACGCACATAATAATTTATATCAAGTGGTGATTCGTCAGTCAGATGACTAGCTCTTGGTACTTCAGAGAGAAAACGCTTCCCTTCAGTAATCATAATGCTATCTATCCAACTTGCTAGCTCAGTAATGCTACTGGAGGTGTGCTGCTCTAGACTGCTTCCCGTAACTGCCATGATGTAATCCTAACTTATTTTGAAATATCCATGCCGTGCGGCAAGTTCTGATCTATATTTAAGTTTGGTTGTGTTTGCTGTGATTTGTTATCAGGTTTATTTTTATCTTTGGCCAATTTTTTTCTTATCTCTGTTAGACAATCTTCTGAAAGGTGAAAAGTTATGTTTGGTTTGTGATTCATAATGCCTCGAGAAAAGAATTATCTGTACGTCAGGATATTAAAGCACTGATAAATAGTCAATCGATTTTTCAAACTGAGCTGAAGATCGGCGAGGTCGGATTTATCAAAATTCTGAAGTAATTTCATCCAGATCGGCCTTCGCAGCAGGAGGCTTATGAGAAATGTCCACTAGCTCTGGTCTGATACTAATTATGTAACTACTAAATCGCCCCGTGCCTGTACAAGCAGCCACCCACACCTGGGGCAGATAACTATCTCCCCCTACAATCCTGCCCGTAATATTGAGCAATGAGTTAATTATTTGTGTTCCCCCTGAGGAGACACCATAAGCTGCGCTATGTGTTCAAAGCACCTCTTTGGCCAATCGGCAGCGGGAGTATCCGGCGAGGACCGAAAGCAGTCGCTGTATGTTAGTTCGAAAACTATGTGTTGAGGCATAGGTGCATTAAATGTTTCAGAAAAAGTAGGAGTTAGTTGCGCTAACAAGGTTTGATCTACGTCGTACTGTCTCAGAGTAATATTATAATTGTCGACACTACTGCCTGGATTTACAATGCTATCCTCACTATGTTTTTCAAAAAGAATTCTGTAAGGATATCGGGTTAGATAAATTACTCTGCGGCTTGGCGAGTTCGCATCATCACTATGATATGCACTCCAAATAACGCTCATATCAGTAGTCCATTGCTCAAAGCTGCGTAGTAACTCCTTGGCACGTTGCTCTCTCTCTCGATATATATGATCAACCTTTTCCTCAAGCTCAATAATTATCTCCATTAGATCCCTGCTAAGCTCGTCAGAGGATATGGAAGAGTCATTATCGCTAGTAATGGAGATCTTAGCTTCAGATGCTAATCCGAGTACTGAATAAGTTGCTGCACGTGAATGAAATAACTTAACCTCTACTAGCATTCCAGCTGGTGAGATAACAGTGGTTTGGTATGTTGTATGGGCATCGCCTTTCTTATGTCTATCAGGATCTTTTATAAGACCAGCATCCGGGAAAAAATCAGCTCCTGTTCTTCTCCAGATAGTAGGATCCGCAGTTAAGCTTTTAATCCAAGGAAGGCAGTCAAGAATCTGCTGTGTCTCGGCAGAGGGAGTCTTAGCGGTATTGGAGATAACTAAACGACCGTTAAGAAGTTCAGTTCCATCAGGAAGTATTTGTGCTGGAGATTGCGTAGAATTTGACTCAGATAGTAAGGGGTCTTCTCTAATAGGCTCATGCATGGGGCCTACAGAATCTTTACTGACCTGAGAAGGAGGCCCATCAGCTCTTTTCTCCTCGGATTTTCTATGTGCTATGACTGCTGAGCCAAACGCACATGCAAATAAAGCACCTGCAGTAATCCATGGGTTGCGAGGGTGATTAATGAATCTACTATAATGGGATCGTTCTGCAGGCGTTGAGTTTGTATTGACCAACTTCGTCTCTCTAATACTGAGTATAGACTCAAAGAGTAATTATAATAACAGTTATAAAGATAATTACCAGCGCTCTTACTAGTACAGTGTCAAATCAGTTCTTACGCATTACTGGGACCGCGGGCTTCCAGCCCGCTACGAAATGCCAGCCGGCACGTGCTGATACATGGTAACTATGGCTCCTATATATTCAAATACTTAACCTTAAAAAAAACTACCATGTACCAGCACGTAGTAGATATAATTTTCTGTAGATTATAAACTTACAGAAAACAAAATGCGGCACAGGTTTTTAAAAGCATCATTATGAGCCAAGGAATGTATAATCTTAAAATTACCGAGTCGCAGTATGAAAGGATAATGTTTTGAAAAAAATGTAAGGTTTATTATTTCCCTTCTTATTTGGCTACTTTTATTATTGCCAGCTTTAGCATTTTTTATTTTTCAGCTTATATATAGATATATCGAATTTGTACGGGTTCCATGCCCTGTCTATAACCCTTCACATTATACTGTGACAACATTTTTTCAAACAATTGCATTCAATTACTAAATATCAATACCTACGGCACACTAGTGCTTCGCCAAATAAGTTTTTTCACGTATAGCGCGCAGCGTTGCCCCAGATTGGCACGCCTCGGAAGGAGGAAATCCGCAGCAATACTGGAGTATTGCGAGGATTTTCCGACTGAGAAGCGTGACAAGGTGGGGCAACGATGTGATGCTAGACGTGAAAAAACTTATTTGGAGGAGCACTAGTGGCTCCCAGCCCGCTTGATCGGCATAGCGAGTTTTAGGTACCGGCCCAGACATGGTTAACAGATAGTGCCAAGACATGGTGTACAGTCAGG
>CAZKXU010000002.1:0-32795 GCA_964556665.1 uncultured Bdellovibrionales bacterium
GCAACGATGTGATGCTAGACGTGAAAAAACTTATTTGGAGGAGCACTAGTGCACTGTAAACTAGGTTTTCTACTGGGACCGCGGGCATCTTGCCCACAAACGAATTGATTGCCACTATAGCAAGTGACAGAATACCGTAGCGTTATTCTGTCACTTGCTATAGCCTGGCCATGGATGGTCAAAGGCCGACAGACAAAATAACGCTACGTTATTTTGTCATTTAGTATAAATAGCGGGCTGGAAGCCCGCGGTCCCAGTAAAAAACTTATGTTACACTCCACTAGCAGCCGTTAAGCTCCTCTTTATTAGATTTTCCTAAAGGAATCCCGCTATTTTGCTATTTCTAAGTTTAAGATAGAATAGTTTAATTAACGATTCATGCTTTTTTATGGAGCCCAAATGCGATATTTTTTTATTTCACTTCTGCTAATAATCACCGTTACAACTGGAGCAATAGCTGCAAGCAATGATAAGCTTCCTTTATTAAATGTTGCTGATCTAAAAAGTTTACTTCTGAGCTCCTCACCTGAAAAATTACTGATCTTAGATGCTAATCGTGAAAATGTTCGTAATGAGCAGGGGGTCATTGCTGGTGCTAAATTACTTACCTCCTCAAGTAGTTACGATGTAAGTACTGAACTACCAGCAAGCAAAGATACTAAATTAGTTTTTTACTGCTACAACGAACGATGCACAGCTTCACACACTGCTGCCCAACGCGCTTTAGAGGCTGGCTATAAGGATGTCGCTGTCCTAAGCCCTGGTATAATAGGTTGGAAAAATTCAGGCGGAGCAATACAGCCCAAAGGTGGCTGAGGCTTAGCCGACTACCTAGCCGGCATTTCTCATAAGCCTCCTAGTGTTTCGCTAAATAAGTTTTCTCACGTACTGCGCACAGCGTTGTCCCAGATTGGCACGCCTCGGAAGGGGGAAATCCACAGCAATACTAATGAATCATATCTGTTGATATGACTGTTCGTATACTATTAACTTGAGTGCACCTGGTTCCTCTATCGCGGTATAAATGTATTCAAATATCAATTTTCCATCAGTACTAGTGGTTGAGGGGCTATCTTGTCTTTTATGGAGGTTATCGATAAATAATATCTTTTTAAAATCTTTTAACTGACTTTGACTGGCTAGCTTTTTAAAACTATCAATGGTTATAGCAGAGAAGCCTTGTAATATATACTGTTTCGGAGAGTTGTTTACTATTAGGACTTCAGCCTTTTCCGAATCTGAATATCTTTTTAGCAAGTCGTTAGTTACATAAAATCTTTCACTGTATATGCCAACCGGCTTATCCGCCAATCCTTGTGCCTGTAAAAGCTCGATGACGAATAAAGTCAAAAGAAATGGTGTGATAATAATAGATTCTCTGGAAATAGATAGAAGACGGAATAAACAGATAACAAAAAGAAGTGCAAACGGGAGGTAATGCCTGGATACAAACGGATCATCTATACGTGACCAATAGTGCGAGGTAATTATATACCATGATACTAAAAATGTGATTGTAACAATAATTGTAAATTTTCTAGACACCGCATCTGCGCGCAGATCTTTCCAAGTCCAGTAAAGTGCTGCTAGTAGCCCTAAAAACATAAGTGGATAAATATATTGCGTCTGATCTGTGGAGATAACTTTGTTGAAAAAGACAGCTGTATTATCTACAAAGAACTTAAAGGCCTGCTTAGAGTTGCCATCATTTAGTTCGAAGATCCCTGACGTAAGAAGGCGTTGTAATATTGTGGGAAATATTAGTGCCGGATAAATAATATAAGATAAGAGCGAAGAGTATCTGCCCTTGGGAAGCTCTTTAAAAATAATTAAAAGAAGTAGTATCAGTCCTGAATAGATAAAACTTTCAAATCGAGAGTGCGCAAGTAGTACTAAATTAGATAATAGCAAGGTAAAGTTCTGAGTACTATTGAAATTTAGATACTTTTTAAGTGTAATAAAAGAAGTAAATAAGAAAAAAAGAGCAATCAGATCAAACCCACCGGAACGTGAGGCTAAGAGTATCTCCTGATTTGAGAAAAGCAACATCAATCCGCTACAAGCAACAGTTCTGCCGTAATGCCGAGCGGCTATCATTAAGAAAGTAAAATTGAAACCAAATAATATAATTAAATTAGCCAGTACTGTCGCTGCTAAGGGATTATCGATAAATAAGCTAACAAAAGCACCTATCAGTGGCAGAAGTAATGGTCTTTCACTAAGTACACTACGCTGTAATAAAGTAGCTCCAGCAGCTGTTACCTCCTCGATCGGATAAAAAATTGTCCAGCTAGAAAGTAACGATTTGGCTGTAAGAGCAATATTGACTTCATCAGCAAATATTCGAAACTTCCCAGGAATAAGTACTGCTATAGTCGTGGTAAATATAAGTGCTAGTCCAAGCTCAATAAGGATACTACTCGTTAATGACCTAGCGTAGATTGATTGTTTACTTGCCCGCACTGTTTCATAGAACCACCATCCGATGGAAATTAATAAGGTCGTTGGATATATAAAATCTAATATGGTTTCCATTCATTTAGCTCTACAGACTCATTACTTAACCTAATAAAGTAGTGCCTGGCAACTTTTTTAAGGTACGTATTTGATTATATTTGAGGCACTGCATCTTATTCAGATGTTATATTAAGAGGAAGGGGAAACAGCGAGTTTGTAGAATGAATCGAATGGACGTGGTGGGAGCCAATTCGAACCAAGTGCGAACAACTCGACTTCGCTCCTTTGGAGCTACGTCGGAGTCCATTCCGCCTTAGCTCGCCTATGGCGAGCGACGGCGAATGGAGGTGGCGGGAATCGAACCCGCGTCCGAGAAACTTTAGTACTAGCTTTCTACACGTTTAGTTTTCTTTAACTTTCAATAGCAGCTGGAAGAAGACAAATTCACCACTACCTAGTCCTGCTTATTTCACTTAAGCCCCCAGGACACTGACCTAAGCTAACCCACTAATTAGTCGTTTAAGCAACCATGGGTGAATCACTTAACGACCGGCCTGCTTTCTATAGCAGACCTATTTGATTATGCAGCCAAAGCTAGTTCAGCTCTAGGAGCAAAATCATCCATATTTGCGTGTGCATTTATAGTTTTCCGCCTTTTTTAATGAGGCCTGCGGATCCCCAACGTGCTTACTAATACCTCTTGAATCCCGTCGAAACCGGTACACCCCCGTTTTCCAAAAAAGCCTACGGCCTCTTTGGAAAACGGGCCACACCTTAGTTCAATTAAGCCGTAATAAGATTAAGGAGCTAAGGCGAGCCAACAACTAATTATAACACTGATTATGAAATTTTTCTACTGTTTTTGGGCGGCCTTGCACGGGTAGAGCTCATACACTACTGCGGTTTAACATAAATTATCCCCTCTGCGACTGCGAGCATATTGCCCGCAGACAAAATTTATGCTGCTGCGTAGCGGGCTGGAAGCCCGCGGTCCCAGTAAGTTGGTAAGAAACTTATGTTACAGCATGCTAGACCTGTTATCCCTCTCCTCCCTCACCTCTCGCACTCTATTATGCTGATCAACAAATACTGCTTTTGCGTTAGGAGCTTCCTCTTTTAACAGATCATATTCTGCAAAACAGGCTATGATGACTATGTCGCCCGGCTTTATAAGGTGAGCTGCTGCTCCATTAATAGAGATCTCTCGGGAGTCGGCGTCTCCTTTGATTGCGTACGTTATTAGACGATTACCGTTACTGACATCCCAGATATGAAGCTCTTCGAAGGGCTTAATATCTGCCACCTCCATCAACTCAACGGGCAAGGCACAAGATCCTTCATAATCCAGATTAGCCTGAGTTACGGTAGCACGATGAATTTTGGTGCGTAAAAATTTTCTCAACATAGACTCCTCGCTGGAATATAAGCTCTTACGCCTTACTGGGACCGCGGGCTTCCAGCCCGCAACAAATTACCAGCTAATTCATATGCGGGCTGGAAGCCTGCGGTCCCAGTAAGGAAATAATTAATGTTACACTACCCTACTCTCTTTAACTCAGTAGCTACAAATGAATGCTCAGCAGCAGGAAACTTTCTCTGCTCAACTTCATTGATATAGTCGCTCACCGCATCAGTAATAACTGCTCCAAGCTCAGCATAACGCTTAAGAAAGCGCGGATTAAATTCAGGATTTAGTCCAAGCATATCGGTGCTAACTAAAATCTGACCATCGCAGCCCACTCCCGCACCGATCCCTACTGTTGGAACCGAAATCTCCTTGGTAATCTCAACTGCTAACTCAGAAGGCACGCCCTCAACTACTACCGCAAACGCTCCTGCTTTTTCTACAGCACGTGCGTCTTCTAAAATTCGCTCATAAGTTCCTGCCTTAAGTCCGTTATGCTCACGCCCCTGGAGCTTATACCCGCCGATACGGTGATACGATTGCGGAGTAAGTCCGATATGGGCCATCACCGGTATATCAACTGCCACTAGACGCTCGATAGTTGCGGCCATTGGCATACCACCTTCAAGCTTAACCGCTGCAACGCCTCCTTCTTTGATAAGCCTACCCGCGGAATTTAGAGCCTGCTCAACTGACACCTGATATGACATAAATGGCAGATCGCCTACAACCAATGCGCGCTTAACGGCGCGGGTAACTGCGCGACAGTGGTAAATCATATGATCAAGAGTCACCGGAATAGTGGTCTCCTCCCCTTGCACCACCATTCCTAATGAATCACCGACTAAGATAAGATCAATTCCTGCGGAATCGATTAACTTAGCCATAGTAAAATCATAGGCAGTTAATGCCGAAATCTTTCGTTTTCCTTTACGTTGAATAATACCTGGAACGGTAATTCTGGACGGAACGGCCTTGGCCATAAAGTCACTCCTCTAAAAATAAAGTAAGCGCTCTTAAAACAAGTACACTCATCAAACTGCAATTTCGGCTAATCCGGAATCTTCCTAGATCGCCTACAGCTGGACGAGTATCGATAAGTATGTCATAGTTTTTTTCTCTATACAATGGCGCTAAATTTCAATCTTTCCGATAAAACACACTCTTACGGCCACCACTTTATAGTAGGTCTCTCCGGGACAACCCTGGACGACACAGATAAGCGCATATTGTCAGAGCTAAGACCGTCCGGATTATTGCTGCTTGGCCGCAACTTTAATCAGAAGGCCTCATACCAGCAGTGGCGTACAGAGCTTAAAACATTAATTACTCAGGCAGCACAATACGCTGAAACGGATAAATTTTTTGTTACACTTGATCATGAGGGAGGCAAAGTACACCGCACTCCAGCACCTCTAACGCACTTTCCTGATGCTGCCACATATGCGCGCCATGCAGCTGAAGTCGGTAAGGCTATGGCGCTTGAGCTCAAATCAATTGGAATTAACCTCTCCTGGGCTCCATTAGCAGACATACATTCTAATCCGCAAAATCCGATCATCGGCAAACGCTCCTTTGGCACAACAGCCAAGGAGGTTATAGAAGCCGCTGTTCCTTTTCTAGCTGCTCTGTCAAAGGAAGGCGTACTTGGATGTGCTAAACATTTTCCTGGACATGGCGATACTTCTAAAGACTCCCATTTAGAACTGCCAGTAGTAAATCTTCCGCGTGAGGCGCTTTATGCCCGGGAGCTTTTGCCGTTTAAGGCGCTGATAGATGCCGGTGTAGATTTCATCATGACCGCCCATATCCTTTATCCATTAATTGATGAACGAAACCCAGCAACGATCTCAGAACGCATCCTTAAGGATTGGTTACGTGGTGAGCTTGGGTTTAAAAATATCGTTGTAGCGGATGATTTAAATATGAAGGCGGTGGCAAAAGCATTTGAAGAACCTGAAGTCATGGCCAAAGCTCTAAATGCAGGTGTTGATATGTTTCTGGTTTCACGGTATCCGGAATCAGAGGACAAACGAGCCATTAGCATCGCTCAAAATATTGTGAAGTCATTAAATTCAGGCTACTTAAGCGAGGATACATTGCACACATCTTTTGATCGCATTAAGCGGGTTTACCTGGAGAAACTAAAGCCAAGTCAGTTTTTTCAATTGGATGAAGCAGTTTTGGAGGAGCACCGAAAGTTGGTGTGTGAGATTAATTCTCGGTGACCACTGAGCTCCAGATCCGCCTATAGATTCCACAAAATATGGTATGGGTCTGCGGAGCTGGAGCTCCGCGGTCCCAGGATCCTACTTCCCGCTCTTTAGAAAATTCAAGAATGATTTTTTTGATTTAGGCTTTTTTGCCTCTTCCTGTTGAAATTTTGCGATTAAGTCGGTTGCTGTTGAGAAGATTACCTGCTTAGGGATTACCTTTGTAGCAGCGTGTGTCTCATCTGGATTGACAAGTGCCCTGACTGGGGGATCAGATTCGGCAGTCACAGGCTCTATTATCGGATCAAGTAGCTCCTCAAGTGGCTCTCTTGCTATTGCCTGCACTGAGGACTCGCCAAGAAAAATAGGCGCAGATTCTACCGGCAGCACACTGGCAACCCCTGCTTCCTGACTTACAACTTCTTCTTTTTCTTCGACTTGCAAGCTTGCCTCTGACTCCTCTCCTACTGGAGCTTCCGCAATTTTT
The DNA here is from genome assembly GCA_964556665.1 of uncultured Bdellovibrionales bacterium. Classification (GTDB taxonomy): domain Bacteria; phylum Bdellovibrionota_C; class UBA2361; order UBA2361; family CAZKXU01; genus CAZKXU01. The sequence continues at coordinate 6,563 of CAZKXU010000002.1, forward strand.
TTTACTATAAAGGGCTGGAGGTTTACTTCGTGTGGAGTTCCAATATCTACACTCAGCCAGACACCAGGTTCTAGCGCTGCACAAATGTCAGCACCAAATATACTTATGCTTTGCAGCTTGCCAAGGCCGGTTGATTTTGACCAAGCCTGATAGAACGACTCAGTTGTAAATGTTGGAACTAGTTCGCGTTCACCCTCTTTCAATTTTAGAATCTTTATTTTCCAGACGGATCCATCAGGAGTAGTTGACTCACTACGTGTAACCGGGACAAAGATCAGCCTTTCCGCTAGTCGAGAGCAAAGATCATCAATCGAGCCATCATCGCCTGCTTTGACTTTGTTAAGATAAAATTCTAATAGACTCTTCTTCATCACTTTCTATAGACAGAATTTATACAGATGTTTAGATTCACTGGCTCATGAAAACTGACCGTAAAAATTAAAGACCTTGTTTTGACAGATAGAACACATGCTTAGAAGGGAGAAAAATATTCTGCTTACAGTTTTTGAGTCCCTTTACCCTGAGCCACGCTCAGAGCTTAATTTCTCTAATAATTATGAGCTATTAGTGGCTGTGCTGCTCTCTGCTCAATGTACAGATAAGAAAGTTAATCAGATTACCCCTCTACTATTTTCAACATTTCCAGACTGCGAAGCTCTTAGTAAAGCAAAACTTAGTACTGTAGAAAAAATTATCCGACCTATAAATTACTACCGTACCAAGGCAAAGAATCTTATTAAAACCGCCGTTCTTCTTGTCGAGAAACATGCCTGCTCAGTTCCAGGTACATTTGAGCAGCTCATCAACCTGCCTGGTGTTGGTCGCAAAACTGCCAATGTTATCCTTTCAGAACGTGGCTTAGCTAAAACTTTCCCTGTAGACACGCATGTAGCGCGGGTTTCTAAAAGACTTGGTCTTACCTTGCATATTAATCCGGATCTAATTGAAGAGGATTTAAAATCTGAATTTGAGCCGGGACTGTGGCGTAACCTGCACCACTACTTAATTTTTCACGGTCGCCGAGTCTGTAAAGCCGCAAGACCGCTCTGCGCAGAGTGTCGCTTAAACAAGATCTGCCCGTCTGCAAACTTAGTTACTAAAATGTAGATTCCTTTCGTCACTGATCCTGCTATGTTACTATAAAAGAATGGATTATCTGACACTCAAACCACTTCTCTTTATTTTTGGTGGCTTAGCGATATCCGGATTTATCTGGTTAATCTGGTACCTATTTGGCAGCGACCCCAAGCCAAGAGAACTTCTGAGTTTCCATAAGCTAACCGCAGTACCAGCCGGCATAGTTGGATTTATCCTCAAGGAGCGTTTCGCAGCAACTGATATTGTAGCCACAATTTTCGATCTTGGTAGAAAAGGTGTCTTAAAGATTAAGGAGGCAAAATGCAAAACCCATGCCGATCCGATTTCTGAGTTTTCAGGTGAAGGCCATACCATAGCACAACTTGATAGCGATCTGGAATTCCACCTCAGTTTAAACCAGCAGCATAAAAAATCCGACCTGCTAAAGCATGAGGCGCTTTTATTAGAGTGCCTCTTCCCGCTCGGAGCTACGAACTTAGTTTTAGCTGGACGATTTGATAAGATTAAGGAACGCGCTAGAGAGCTATCCGAAACTGCTTGGAGAGATGCGATTAGTTTTGAACTCTTTAGCGGCCGTCCCACAATGATAATTATTTTTTGGCGAGTATTTGGACTAATCCTGATGATCCTTGGTGCGCTTATAGTTTCCTATGAAGTGGCAATAGAGCCTGACCTAGCCCCAGCGATCATCTTTGTATTTACCGGTGCTGCTTTGCTTGGCTACCCAGCAGGGCGTATCGTTCGTGATTTTAAAGAGATGAGAATTGATGCAAATTTCGAAAACATCATCTTTCTTATCCCCACGTTCATACTTGGGGTATTAATATCAATTGTAGGTTTTGTTTATTACTTTATGCAATCGGGTCCAGTATTTGACGCAGGCTCATTAGTGCTTGCGGCTGGTGTGATTCTAGCTACCTTAGCCGAGATAATGCCGCGGAAATCTCTTTATGGATCAGAGCTGCTCGCAAGTGCAAAACATTTTAAAGAGAAGGGCTTTGGCGCTGAAGCACATTTCAGTCAAACACTCCCGTTTGCGCTGGCGCTAAGTTGTATGCCAAAGACCATGCAGGATATAGAGAATACAAAGGCGCTTAAGTGCGAGTACTATGAGCCCTGGTGGGAAAATGCGGTGGGCAATCGGGAGATCTCAAAGCAAGCAAATACCCCTTTTAGTCCACGGATCTTTGCTGATAATTATGACAATACCAGGAAAGAGTTGGAAAGGGTGATGGGGGTGCTGTAGCCTTACTGGGTGTGCGGTCATCTTGCCCGCAAACGAATTTACTGCAGATGCGTAGCGGGCTGGAAGCCCGCGGTCCCTGTAAAAACCACTGTATTCCAGATAAAATCCAATCTACTTTAAGTTTAGATTATCAATAAACCCTACTCAACTTACCCGACCAAAACTGCCAACGCCCATTCCTGCTGAGTATCAAGTGTGTCGTTATACTCAAAAGAAAACTCATCACCTTCCGGCCACCTAGCGATACCTTTGTAACCATTTGGTATTCTGCTAACAGAAACGATACGCACCTCTTCTCCATATCCTAGAGAACCTAAAAGGATATCTTCCGCACGGATTTTGGGATCTAGAAAATTATCAGAAGACTTCACACCACCCTAAACACTATCGATGAATTTGTACCACCAAATCCAAAGGAGTTAGACATTGCAACCCTAATGCGCACGTTGCGGGCCTTATGGGGCACATAGTCAAGATCCAAACCTTCAGCTGGATTATCAAGATTAATAGTCGGCGGTATAATACCATCTTTTATGGCCATTACCGAGAAAGCTGCCTCTATTGCACCGGCAGCTCCAAGCAGATGCCCGGTCATCGACTTGGTGGAACTCACCATCAGTCCTTGCTTTGCCCATTCGCCAAAAACAGATTTAATCGCCGCAGTCTCAGTAGCATCATTGGCGTCCGTCGAAGTGCCATGCGCATTAATATACTGAACATCCTGAGGTTTAATCTCAGCATCCTGAAGCGCCGAAGCCATACTCTCCTGGGCTCCCGCTCCATCAGCACACGGTGCAGTAATATGATAAGCATCACAGGAGAATCCATATCCGATCACCTCGGCATAGATCTGCGCGCCACGACGCTTTGCAGCATCATAGTCCTCCAAGACAAAAACTGAAGCACCTTCACCCAGAACAAAACCGTCCCGATCCCGGTCAAATGGACGGGAGGCCTTCTCTGGCTCCTCATTCCGCGTAGAGAGCGCACGCAATGCACAGAAACCACCTATACCGATCGGTGTAACTGCGCTCTCTGAACCACCGGTTATCATTACATCCTGAATACCATCTCTTATCATACGGTACGACTCACCAATTGCATGAGTTGCCGATGCACAGGCGCTAGTAATGGTATAGTTAACTCCCTTAAGACCAAACCGGATGGCGAGATTTCCTGGACCTAGATTGCTGATCATGGCAGGTATTAGAAAAGGAGAGATTTTGCGCGGTCCGCCTTCCAGGTAGGCCTGATGATACTTCTCAAGCGTTGCTAAGCCTCCTATACCGATGCCGAGTATGCAGCCGATCCTGCGAGCGTCATAACTATGCCCACTAAGCTTAGCGTCGTTCCAAGCCTCTTCGCCAGAGGCCAGTGCAAACTGGGAGAAGAGGTCGAGCTTCTTGACCTCTTTAGCTTCGATATACTTAGTTGGATCAAAATTCTTAACTTCCGCTGCTATCTTGGTTGTAAAAGCAGAGGCGTCAAAACGGGTGATAGGTGCAACTCCTGATCTACCATTAATTATTCCTTCCCAACTGCTTGCCAATGTGTGGCCAAGCGGTGAAAGTACCCCCATCCCTGTTACAACGACCCGTCGTTTTGTCATGGGATGGAATTATAATGGATAAGATCCACAAAAACAACCAGGGCTAGAGGACCTGGACCCGCGCCCGCTGCGGGGGCTAATCCGTACCGATTACCGTGTTTAGCCAATTTTCCTATCTGTTATCGTAACTATCTTCTCAGACAGCATCAGCGACCAAACGAAATTTTATAGGTTCCCCTAGAACCTGCGAGAGATGATCGAGATTCTGAAAATAGTACTCGACTGCTCCAATCTCCCGCGGTAGTCGCTTAGCAAGGAAAGCTATGTGACGTGGGTTAAGGGCGATTCCACGCTGTCCTGCTAAGGCCTCTATAAGGGCCGGCAGATCCTCGGCTAGAGGCGGTCCTAATTCAAAAAATGTAGCTGCACGAAGACGACTACTGACATGCTCATCAAATGAAAACTGTGCTAATGCTGCGGATGAAATAAAGAGAACTGCTGCTTGCCTGCGACGAAGCGCTTCGAAGGAATTTACAAAGCCACCAGATCCTCCTGGCTTTAATCCGGTTAAATACCTCTCTGCTTCATCTATAATAACAATGGCATCTTCTGAACTGCTAGCAAGACGATCAGGCAGCTCCTCAAACTGCGTGCCTGTGATAAATTGAACGACTAGCCCACCCTTTATAAGTTCATCTGAGAGCGCTACTGCAAAATGGGTTTTGCCGCTCCTTTCTGGCGCATAAAGAAAGGCTGCCTGGAATGTGGTGCGTGCTTTAAATAGTTTTATGAGCTCTGCAAAGGAGGCTTTAACGCCGGCATGTAAAATGAATTTTTCCGGAAGATACGGAAGCCTATTAGTAAGAAGTAAGTTAAGCTGTTTTGACATTTCAACAACCTACAGCTAAAAAATCCTCGGCATCAGAGCGGCGTAGCGCAACCTTAGCACCTAAGCGTTTAAGTTTACTCTCGAGCGCTTCATAGCCACGACGTAGATGTCCAATCTCATGCAGCTCCGATTGCCCATCAGCACCAAGCGCTGCTATTACAAGCGCCGCACCTGCGCGAATATCGAGACAGTCTACCGGTGCGCCACTTAATCGCGGCACTCCTGTAATGGTAGCGCTGCGGCCATCTATTGTGATCATCGCCCCCATCCTTGAAAGCTCAGAGACATGTCCAAAGCGCCCTTCAAAGACAGATTCTTCAATACTGCTACTCCCTTCTATGCTGCTGAGTAGAGCCATTAATGGAGCCTGTAGATCGGTTGCTATTTCGGGAAACGGAGCACATCGCAGATTAGCTGGCTTTAGCACCTTACGGTACTCTACCTTAACTGAATCCGCCTCAACCTCTACCTGCAGCCCAAGCTCGGAGAGTAACTCTAAAAATTTTCCAAAATACTGTGGGGAGAATCCGGAAGCTTTGACAGAACCTTTAGTTGCTGCGGCTGCCAATAAAAATGTGCCAGCCTCAATTCGATCACCTATAACACGCACCCTGGCACCACCCAATTCAGAGCGGCCGGTAATTCTAACTGTCTCTTCACCCGCACCTTCAATTATAGCTCCCATATCCGAAAGCATCTGGGCTAGCGCTACGATCTCTGGCTCACGTGCCGCGCCACTAATTGTAGTTGTTCCAGAGGTAAGCGCCGCAGCCATCATTATCTGGTGGGTGGCACCTACGGAGGGGAATCTAAGTTCAATTGAAGCAGGATGCAGTCCTCTTGGAGCTGAGGCGTAGACGACTCCATGTTTAACCTTTATCTGGGCTCCCATCCGCTCAAGACCTGCAAGATGCATATCTACAGGTCGCGCTCCGATAGCGTCACCTCCTGGTAGGGCAACCGCAGCCTGCCGCACACGAGCTAATAAAGGACCAAGCACCCAAAACGATGCGCGCATCGCCTTTACCAAACTATAGCTTGCCTCTGAGCTAACAACAGTTGGAACAGTGAGCTTAACTCGGGAGACTCCTCGTTCTACTACTGCTCCAAGTGATTCTAGTAGATGTAATGTAATGTTGATATCTTCTAGATTAGGAATATTCGTAAACTCACATGTCTCAGTACTCAGTAAAGAAGAGATAAGAAGAGGCAGAGCAGCGTTTTTTGCACCGCTGATTTGCACCTCACCGCGTAGTACGTGGCCGCCAATTATTTCAATGAATTCAGACACTTATTTTACTCCAGAAGTTTTCAATAATATACCTTTTGAATCAGCTAGTCAAAACAGCAGGAAACTTTTCGAATATTACACCGAAACATAGATAAGGACCAATTTTGTTTCAATTATTTTATAGGAATAGTTATGGAGATTAGCGGAAATATAAATGACTTTATCGCTCAGTTTGAAAGTAACGCATCCACACAGGATTCCACAGAATCGAAGGTCGCGGGCGCAATCGGTACTACGCTTGGCAAGTTGGAGCAGGAGCTTCTCGATGCAATGCAGAGCGGTGATGAGGTTAAGGCGAAGCAGCTAGAGTTTCAGTACCAGCGCAGCATGCGAGTATGGGAGATGTTCCAACAACTCCTAAGAAATTCACATGATATGTTAATGAATGCTATTAGAAATTTAAGATTTAGTTAGTTAATAAAACTGGGACCGTGGGCTTCCAGCCCGCTACGTGATGGCAACTATAGCAAGTGACAGAATACCGTAGCGTTATTCTGTCACTTGCTAAAGCCTGGCCATGCATGGCCAGGACGAGCCGTAGGCTCGGAGAACGGCTTGAAATGGGCGCTCGGGGACCCGTTTCAAGACGTTCGAGGAGGCCTTTGGCCACGGATGGTCAAAGGCCAACAGACAAAATAACGGTACGTTATTTTGTCATTTAGTATAATTCGTTTGCGGGCAAGATGCCCGCGGTCCCAGTGTGCTATGTTCTAATTTTAATCTAACTTTTGGAGAAAATATGTCAGCCATAGAAAACTCAACCTCCTCCGCAACGATGACAGGAAGCATTGAGCCATCAATACAAAATACCGATCATAGTGAGCTAAAGGACTCAATTGCAGATATTATCAACGCTCTCACCGGATCAAACAAAACTGGCGCCAAGCTGCAAAATGAACGGCTGAGCGAAGATCTGCTGTATGCAGCACTACTTCATAGTAAATTAAAGAACATTGATCCGGAGCTAGCAAAGCAGTTCCTCACCGATCTAGCACGAAGCTATCGACACAATACCACACAGAATGTTCGTCAGCCGATCTTTCGTGCAGCAGAAAAAGCACTGCGAGAGATCGTTAAAGATGGGCGCCTTACTAAGTCTGAAAAGCAGGATCTGGCTAAATACGCCTTCGGCAAGGCGCAGCTAGATGATCGTGAGACACGTTTGACAAGAGAGGTAAAACCGTTGGTCAATCAGTTCGACGAGAAAAATAGTAGGAGTAATATTGAGGCTATTTTAGAGAAGGTCAGTTCAAATGAAGTTGCAACCGGTAGAACGCTTACTAAATTTAAAGATCGTATAAAAGATCTTGGAAAACTCACACCTCAGCAGGCTCTGCGGCAGAGAAATTTTCTAGATGATATAGATCCGAAAGGTATGCCGGTCGGTAGCAGTATCGGCACTACAAACACACCTGCTAGCAGCAATAAACTTAGCGGCGATATACCACAGCCCAAGGATATACAAAGCGGTCCGGATGACTTTGTCTTCCTGCCGCAAGATCAGAGCGGCAATCTTATTATTCATATTCCTGTAAGTTATTCCGAACGAGTTGATAAAGTAACACTCTATGCTGAGAATGGGGACAAACTAGGAGATCTTGTTTTTGACGGCTTTGGTACTGATGGCCGCAGTCAATGGCACCTGGAAGGTGGCCTTGGTGATTATTCAGGGAACATCTATGCTGGATTACACCTTATTAGCGGAGCTAACATAAAGTGGAGCATTGGAGCAGCCAAGGAGTATCAGTCGTATAAGGTGTATTGATGTAGAGCGGAGATATAAATTCGTTTCCACATATACATCCCCCTAGTATAGAAAATCAAACTGATTGAGGTGGCCCTTATTCCTAGTTTTTTTCTTCGTCCTAATCCTCGCCTTCGTCCTAGTCTTTTTCTTCGTTCTAGCCCTAGCCCATGAAGAACCAATAAAACGGAAAACTGACAAGGGCAAGATCAAGGAAGAGGACTCGCAAATTAGGATGAGGACTAAGATAAGAACTAGTGCTCCTCCAAATAAGTTTTTTCACGTCTAGCATCACAGCGTTGCCCCACCTTGTCACGCTTCTCAGTCGGAAAATCCTCGCAATACTCCAGTATTGCTGCGGATTTCCTCCTTCCGAGGCGTGCCAATCTGGGGCAACGCTGCGCGCTATACGTGAAAAAACTTATTTGGCGAAGCACTAGGAATAAGGTCAATTTCAAAAACTAAGATTGCCTTGTGCGTCTTACTAAACCCTCAACCTCTCTATCAAAGACTTAAGATCCCCAGTCTTCACCAGATCATTTAGCACCGGATCATCCCGTGCAATTTCGAGTTTATCACAGAGCACTAAGTCGTATAACTTATTCCCCCACTTCTCCTTAAAGCGCTCCCTAAATATATGCTCCCTCCCAAGCTGTGCGGCCTTCACCTCTACTGTATAGGTACTCTTTCCGCCAAAATGTAAAATATAGGAGTTCAAACAATATTTAACCTTAAATCCGGCTTCAATTGCCCTCAAGCAATAGTCATAATCCTCTCCGCCACCAAGTCCAAATGTTTCATCTAAGAGGCCTACGGATGCGTGCACCAAATAAGGTACTTTTACACAGAAAAACGGTAGAGTAAGGACATTCAGTAAGCCAACCCGTCTTTTCCTATGCTCAGCCACAATACGCAGAAATTTATCCTCCTGGCCAAGATAATGAGACAGTTCGACAACTACACCCAGATTTAAACCGCTAAACTCATACTGCAGTTCACGGTTTGAAAGCGGTGATAAAATAGATTCAGATTCAACCATCAAAGCATCAAGCCAATTTGGTGATAGAATTAGATCGTTATTTAACATTATCAGATGTTGTTTTTCTGTACGGGCCCTTTCAATCATCTGATTCATATTCGATGAAAAGCCACGTGGCACCTCGTTAATCTGTAATTCAAACTGAGGATAGTCGCTCCCACTCCAACCACCATCATTATCTATAAGTATAAACCTCTCGTGAGGCTCTAACGTCGTATGTTGATAAAATGAATCCAGCGCGAGTCGGGTGTACTCAGTCGAGAGTCCAGTTGTTACCATTGCAAAAATAGTCATCGTAGGAAAACAATAAACTGCAATGTGAAAGTTAGAAAAGGGGATAAAAGAGTCCGCTGATTAAGCTTCAGGGTTTAAATTTATTATGCGGGACAGATCGGGTCTACCATCATCGTGATATTGATCCCCTGATGCCTGTGCTCTAAGATGACTAAGCATAGAACCTACTGAAACGCCTTGTAGTGGAGTCAGCTCTGGTGATAACTGCCGCTCCTGGTCGTTGGGCGCCATGGCAAGTGCTAAAACAGCAGCGATACTACGAACAAACCGGTTATTCTCAAACATACTTAAACAAGCCTTATAACTGCAACAACGGCGTTATTACAAATAGTTCTAACAATGTTATCAACTTTCAGAACTTATTCTACCATAGATTTATCGCTTAACAACGTGCTTCGAGTGAGAAGTGTTAACTAGCTGAATTAACTAGTTAACTCTAGTTGTGATTTACTTAGTCTCTATCTTAGCCTTGGGTAATAACTCAATGACCCCGGGCTTCTGAATCTGCGTATTTTACAAATTAACCAGAGAGGTCACGAAGAACACATGGGGAAATGAAGATTAAGGCCAATTCTTTTTCTTCCCTCTGTGTCCTCCGCGACCTCTCTGGTTACTTATAAATGAACGCCTATCTCTAATTACCCGAAGTTATTAAGCAGTTACCCAAGGTTGAGATAAAGGCTTAGACTTATATAAGGATAGTATTCCTGATCTTGAGAAGCCACTCTCCTATACCACCCTACTCCCACCAATCCACAAACCCGTTAGTACATTCCTGCCAAATCCGTACGGGATACTCTGATAATTCGGCACCCCAAATAATGCGAGATCTGCTATAGAGTTAAGATGGATTGACCCTCCTTCTTTTTTATCTAATGCCAAAGCGCCACCGCGTGTAACAGCCCAAAGCACCTCAGATGCGCTCATATGCAGCGTGGAACATCCCAAGGTCGTAATAAATAAAAGATTCTCGCAGTGAGACGATCCGGGATTACAGTCAGTCGAAAGTGCAACTAAACCACCGGCATCAATAATTTTACGGGCCGGTGCATAACTCTGCTTGCCTAAAAATAATGTTGTTGCTGGCAGCAGGTTAAAGACTACCCCACTATCCGCCATTTTTCTTATACCGGCATCACTAATCATCATAAGATGATCAGCCGACACTGCACGAAGCTCTGCAGCAAGCTCCGCCCCGCCTGTGCAGGCCAACTCCTCCGCGTGAATTTTTAATTTAAACCCCAGATCCCGTGCCGCTACAAGAACACGCTTAGCCTGCGTGACTGTATAAACACCTTTATCACAGAAGATATCACAAAACTGCGCCAGATTACGCTTAGCTACCTCCGGCAGCACCTTCTCAATTATAAAATCTATATACTCCGAACGTTCCGGAAATTCCGGCGGAAACTCATGCGCACCCATAAATGTTGAATAGATACGCAGAGGCAGATCTTGCTTTAACTGCTGAATAACCTCTAGCTGTTTAATCTCGGTATGAAGATCGAGCCCATAACCGCTCTTAATCTCGACGTGCGCAACTCCACTTGCCATCATGCGCAGTAATCTCGCACGCGCAGCATCATAAAGCTTATGAGCCGGAGTCTCCCGAGTTAATTTCATTGTAAGCTTAATGCCACCTCCACGCTCAGCAATATCGGAGTAGCTCACTCCTAAACAACGCTCCTCATACTCGAACTCCCTCGATCCACCAAAAACCGCATGAGTATGCGAATCAATAAGGGCTGGCATAACTACCCCTGCCTGCGCATCGACTAACTGTGCCTCCAAGAAGCGCGACGGCAGATCCTTCTCATTCCCAAACCAAGCAATCTTTCCATCAACAATTGCAAGCGCAGCCGAGTTGACTACACCTAGAAGCTCCCGCGGGCCGGGATGCTTGGAGAGATCACCGGTCATTAATAAGAGCTCTGCAATGTTTGTAATTGTCGTGTTCATACGTGCTAGATACAGAATAGCTATATCACCTCACATTATCAACCACTGCAGCATTAATCTCCTTCCCCCATTCCCGAATCCCAGGCAATGAGTAATAGAGTACTCTGTGATATAGAGGCTGCGGCAAAATACGCCGTAGAATCGTGAAGACCCTAGCATCCCAGGTTGCTTGCACACGTAACGGAGGCGATCTCTGATTAATTACCTTTAAAATTCTACGCGCTATACTCTTAGGGGTCGCGATCGCCATATTCATGAGCTCTGCAACAAATTCAGTCATATGTCGATAATAGTGGGCATACGGGGAATGCTCCAGATCCGCTGACTTAGCTGTGAGGTATACATGTTCAAATGATCCTGAGTGAACAAACCCAGGCTCTATTAACGTAACATTAATATTCCATGGACGCATCTCATACCAAAGCGCCTCGGATGCACCTTCAAGTGCAAACTTGGAGGCACTATATGATCCCATTGTCGGCATTGCCATCATGCCACCTACTGAGGAGATGTTTATAATGTGCCCAAACCTTTGCTGGCGCATATGCGGCAAGACTAATCTTACGAGATGAATTGGACCAAGATAATTCGTGCGTATCTGATTACGCTCATTCTCCTCATCCATCTCCTCAATCACCGCGCGATAAGAGATCCCGGCATTATTGACCAGAACATCAACTCCTCCCCACAAACTCTCTATCTCTTTAATCAATACTTTTTGACGTTGAAAAGAGGTAACATCAAGCGCACGCAGAATAAAGCGATCGCTCTCCTTAAATTCTTGGTGAAGTTTTGCAAGAGAATGCTCTCGTGCAGTTGCTATAACTCTAAAATCGAGCGTATATAGCAGCCGAGTTAAGGCCAAGCCGATCCCAGAACTACAGCCGGTAATAAGAACTACACGGTTTTTACTAAGCACGGTAGTAAGAAGACTGAGCTTAGAGCAATACAAAGTCAAGCAAAATCGTCCTGGGACCGCGGAACTCCAGCTCCGCAAAAGTGTCTGCGGAGCTAGAGCTCCGCGGTCCCAGGGGGAAGTCTTGTTTCTAATTCCACTTCTAACTATATTACTGTCCCATGTCTCATATAATATTAGATGGAGAATCATTAAACTTAGATCAAACTGTATCAATTGCGGCAGGAGCTACAGTAACTATCTCTCCAGCAGCTAAAGGAAAAATTGCAGCAAGCCGCAGCTTAGTTGAGAGTACATTAAAAAAGGATGCGCCATCTTACGGCATCAATACCGGATTCGGCTTTTTAGCAAATACCAAGATAGAGAAGAGTGAACTTAAAAAACTGCAGACTAATATTCTGCGTAGTCACGCCGCCGGCTGGGGAGAGCCTCTATCTATTGAAGAGACACGCTTAGCGATGGTACTTCGTCTAAACGTATTGGTAAAAGGTTTTACCGGTGTACGTTACGAACTATGCGAGGCCCTGCTAAATCTTATTACCCATGAGATCTATCCTGTTATTCCTGAATACGGCTCAGTTGGGGCAAGCGGAGATCTAGCCCCGCTTGCGCATCTTGCTCTGCCACTAATAGGAGAAGGTGAGGTATTTTTTAAATCAGTCAGAATGCCAAGCGCGGAGGCACTTAAAAAGTCCAACCTAAAGCCGATAGAATTAGCAGAGAAGGAGGGGCTATCACTCGTAAATGGAACTCAGATAATGCAAGCTGTTGGTGGACTAGCTCTTGCAAATGGGATTAGATTATTAAGGCTCTCTGATACAGCCTGCGCTTTGACAGTCGAGGCTTTAGAAGGACAGCTTGATGCTTTTAATGCGCTAATACATCAAGCGCGTGGTCAGCTAGGCCAGATTGAAACAGCTCGTAATATACTCTCAGATCTAAGTGATTCCAAACTCTTCAAAGGAGAGAGGACTAATACACGGGTACAAGATCCCTACTCCGTACGTTGCGCGCCGCAGGTGCACGGTGCCGCACGGGATACACTTTTGCATTGCAGGACAATCATTGAACGAGAGCTCAACGGCGCGACCGACAATCCGCTGGTATTTACTGAGGCAGAACAGATATTAAGCGGAGGAAATTTTCATGGAGAGCCGATCGCCATGGCCTTTGATATTGCAGCCATCGGATTAGCGGAGCTCGGCAATATATCGGAGAGACGGCTTGAACTACTGCTCAACCCGCATTTTAGCGGCCTTTCAGCCTTTCTTACCTCTGATCCAGGTACAAATTCCGGATTAATGGCAGCGCAATACCTGGCTGCATCACTAGTTAACGAGAATAAAATTCTTGCCAATCCAGCCTGCACCGATTCTATTCCTGGTAATGTTGGTGTTGAGGATCATGTCTCGATGGGCATGACCAGCGCAAGAAAGCTCCGTAAAATTGCTGAGAACCTCAAAACTATCTTAAGTGTAGAGCTACTTGCTGCAGCTCAAGCTATTGATCTACGTGGAATAAAGAAGCTTGGCACTAGCACCAAAAGCCTCTTTGATAAAATTAGAAAATCTGTGCCCATGATGATAGAGGATCGTATTGTGGCGGAGGATATCAAAGCTATAAGAGCTATTCTGTAAACTAATGGTAAGTTCCTAGTTGTTCTCTACGTCGTGCCTGTGCAGCAGCGATCTCTGGATGGTCTGAGGATAACTTACTAAGATGCGCTAGGACCTCTCTAGGTAATGGAGTTGATACAGCAAGTAATCTTCTGCCAATTCCCATGGCGTCATCAAAGCTGATATTTTTCACCCTACACCACGCAAGAAGCTCCGCTGTGGCATTTACCAAAGTGTGTACTGACATAAGGGTGATATTATATTTCGTTTTTAGATGCTAATCAAGTTAGAAGATCATAGATCCGATCTCAGACTTAAGCTTCTTTATTCTGATCTCTTCAACCTGTTCCAGGATTAACTTGCCGGTTATCGGTTTTTTGATAAATGCTTGTGCTCCGGCTTGGAAAGACTCCGCTTTATCCTCCGGTGACATATGTTTTGAAATCATTATAATCGGGACACCATTTAAAAATTTCTTCTCATTTAGTCTTCGCACTATTTCGAATCCGCTCATCTGAGGGAGAATCGCATCAACTAAAATAATTGCTGGCTTCCAGGGCATTTTTTGTCTATCAATATAACGGAGTGCGGCTGGACCATCTACACATACCTGAACCTTAAAGCCCTCCTTCTGCAGTTCGGAACTCGAGCTTGCAGCAGTTGCTGGATCTGCATCTATCAATATGAGCTGTCCCCTATCCTGGTCGTTTTCAGATGGCTTTTTTGGATTAGCTGACATCTCAGTATCCCTAAAACACTTAATAAAATAGAGCGATGACTGTAATTTTAATAACTAGATCTAGGATCGGACTATGTAGGAATTTTCTTTAGCGGGATATAGATACTTTAAAATGTAAAACCAAGTTATTGAAATGAGGTAGAGATAAGAAACGGCGATGTTTTTATTAATAGAGCATATCTAAACCAACCATTTCAATATATTAGCGACAATTGCAACTTTGGCCCATATATAGTCCCAGAGGATTCGCTCTTTCTATTAGGGGACAACCGCCCGATTTCAGAGGATTCACGAGTTATGGGTGCCATTAAGATTGGGAAGATTGAAAGCGAGGTGTGCGCTATAGTTAGGGCAGAAAACCAGTAAATACCTGGATTAAACAACTCTAAATTTAGAGATTGCCTGGATATTCTCATATTTAAACTACTTAATTTTATTGTCTAGTGAGCCCTTGAGTAACACCATAATGGTGGTATACTCCCACATAGTTTTTATTTAATTAAGAGGCATCAATGACTGGCACTCCATCTTCAACTCCATCCGCAACTCCACCACCTGGCTCTGGCAGAGCCCCATCCAGTGGCAATTCTCCGTTGGCTGGAGCGAGTAATGGCTCTACTCGTGACGAGAGTAGTTTTATGTTTAAAAAACCAAATGCCAAGACAGGTGAGATATCACTAATCAACTGTCAACTACAACAGGATGTAGCAGTAAATATTCAGATAAGAGTGAAACTGACAGATGGCTCAGAAGGAAATTGTAGGCTTCACTTAACAGCTACTGAAGCTACGCCTGCGAAAGAATTTTTTGATAGATTAAAGCAAAGAGTTTCTAGCACTACACCTTTTCCTGCAGATGAATTGTTAAAGATGATTCAGAGCTCTAATCTCGGCTTAGATGAAGTAGATATTCAGGCTGCTAACGTTTTTGGCCCAGCAGGTGCTGAAGCGGTTTCCTTCCCTGGCGCAACTATAAAATCTTACACCAGTAAGTCTATTAATTTCACAGTACAGAATATAAATATTCTAGGTGGACGTTTAAAAGGATTATTTGATGAGTTAAACGTACGAAAGTTAGTTGCAAATGGCGGCGTGGTCAATGCAAAAGTTAATAAGGGAAACATAGCAGAGTCTAGCTTTGTACAAGCTAAGATCGTCGGCGAGTATAATTTTACCATTTTTACCAAAGATGATTTAAGAGCTGCCGACCTTAGCAAGATGAGCCACTATGTATTCGATCAAATAAATGCTGGAAAAAAATCAGGAGAGAACCAGCAGCAATTTGAGGCAAGAATTGGTCGGGAAATTAAAACTTACTTTAATGAGACAGAATTCAACTTTAGAAAGAGTGATGCGCCTGATTGGGTTAATAGTTTTGTAACTGTTTGGCCTACCGATGCTATTAGAGATCTCTTTTTTAGGCTCACTCAAGAGAAGGAGAATACAAATCTTCCATATCTACCTGCAGCTACAGTATTAGAGGGTATCTCTGCTATTAAGTATATTAAAACAGAGAGAAAACAAGCAGCAGCGAACGGAGAGGAGCAGCTCGTAGTAACATTTGGAGAATCAACTTTACACTTTACTTGTAAAAAAGAGCACCTCGATCTTCCATACGTTACTGTTCACCGTGAAGGAGCTCCTAGCCTCGTTGTTCCTGCAAACATTGCATTTTCTATAATACGCGATGCTCATCAGCAAGTTGCTACCGCTCGTAATGAGGAACTACTCAAGAGAGGTGGTTTGCAAACTAAAATAGCAACATTAACAGCTGACATGGATGCAGTTGCAAAGCAATTACAAGAGCAGCAAGGTGCAGCTAACGCTGCTGATGATGAGTTAAAGAGAGCAAGGGAGCGCAATCAGAAGCTTCAAGATGAGCTAGATAAAGCTCGCCTAGCTCTTGCTCAGCCAGCTGCTCCAGTAAATATTAATGCTAATTTAGCACAGTTACTAGCTACTCAACCTGCTGCACCTAAAGTCACTCCAGAAGCTCTTCGTGAAAACTTAGGGCCACGAAGTATGCAACAGTTATTAGCTGATTATACTTTATCTAGAATAGCAGCGTAGCTTTACTTATATTTATATTGATGTAGTGCTTATAATTCTGCTGTTAGAGTTAAGGAGCAGGTATTTTACACTCAAATTGTTTAAATAATTCATGCCATCCGGCTCTCCCAGCAGCATAGCGGTAGTTGTCAGTGTCCCTGCTACCAAACAGGAGTCTGCTATAACAGAGATCGATTGTATATCGGTAGCAGGCCAACCGGTTTTAGGATTAAGAATATGACAATACCGCTTACCTCCTATTTCGATGCAGCGCTCATAATCACCACTAGTGGCAAGTGCGCCGCTTGCAAGTGAGATCTCAGCAAGTATACCGCCCTTCTCTCTAGGATCTGCTACACCTATGTGCCAAGCCCTTCCATTCGGGTGACCGCCTAGTACTCGCAGATCGCCTCCCAAATTAACTAATGCACTACTAACACCCTCATTTTTAAGTAACCCAATCACTCGATCAACGGCGTACTCCTTGCCGAGTCCGCCAAAGTCTATCTCCATTCCAGCTTTCTTAAACATAATTGAAGGCGCTCTCCAATCAAGCTTATTCCAGCCGATCAGCGCCAACGTTTTTGTAATCTCTGCCTGTGTTGGAATAGATTTCTCTTTGAAGTTCCAAATGCGCCGCAGTACTCCGCTCGTAATATCAAATAATCCACTGCTTTGGTGGTAACACTCCGCTGCATAATTCAATAACCCGGCTGTTTCATCATCAACCTCGATTGGCCTAGTATGTGCCTCAAGATTAATCCGGCTAATTATACTTTCCGACTGATAACGGGAGTACTTTGCTTCGATACGGTTGACTTCTCTGATTGCAAGCTGAGAGAGCCGTTCTGCATCAACCTTCGTTAATGCATAGAGCTGGATCTCATTCTGACCGCCCATTGCATAGAAGGGAAAGGTGAAAAGTGTCATCAATTACATCCGCACCCTCCGCCGCCAATCCCGTAACCTCCTGAACTTCCTTCCTTTGAGGTATAGGTATGCTGCATAAACTTTGATTCGAGCGGTTCTACATCTAGGGCCATATGCTCCTTAGCTAAAGCCCCCTTCTGCCAGGGCTTGACGGCGGTACAGGAGAGTAAACTAATCAGCAAAAAACTAGAAATGATAATTTTAAGGTACATATCCAGTAATTACTCAAAAAGTGTTGAGACTGGGAGCGCGGGCATCCTGCCCGCAAAAGAATTAACTGCTACTTATATGCGGGCTGGAAGCCCGCGCTCCCAGTTTGATACATGATTTACCCACACTTTTTGAGCAATTACCATACCCAGAATGTATCAAAGGTTTAATTCAACTTTCAACTAACGCGTATCGAATCGATTAAGATACGCAACTAAGTCGGCTAAATTCTGATCTGATATTCCTGTAATAAACATAGGAGAGCTCTCAATGTCTTTCCTAAGGGCAGTAAAACTTCTACCGGTACCTTTCTCATTATGACAGCCACTACACTGAGCCTTATGAACACTGGAGCCAGCAGTTAAATTAGCAGTACTTATATTGGAGGGAATGCCGTATTTTTCCTTTCCTGTGGCAGTAAGATTTCCGTTTGAATCAAATACTTTTTCACTAGGAGGAAGCGGAGTAGCTGTAGGCAAAGGAGATGAATCTGAGTCCGCAGGTAATGCTTTGCATATTTCAGATCCAGCTTTCTTCTCATTTTTAGCATTAGTCCTCTTTTTTAATAGCTTTGCTATCTGACTAGCACTACTTGTAGCCTTAATCTTTGCAGTTAGTTCTTTTATATAGTCTGCTAGAGTCTGAATAAGATTAGTCGAGCGCTTTACAATCCTGCCAGGCACCCAGCTAGCTAGAGGACGTACACATACAAATCCGGAGCCCTCCTGAATATCGTTGCTTGAAACTACCTTCGCGCCGCGTGGGGCAGCAATGGCCACACCAGAGCAGATAAGCACAAGAACTGAAGCATATATGCCGATCTTGCTTAGTTTCATAACAACCTCTTGGACAATTAAATCATATCGACCTAAAACCAAAATTAATAAAGAGTCCGCCTCTATTAAAATAAGCCTAAATTTACCTTACCTTCAGTATACGCTTCAGGAAATATAGGTCCAGGGTCTATTCCCAGGAACTGGCCAACAATCTGCGACCATACCTCCCTATAATCAACCTCGTATCTATTAAAATAAGCGCTAGTAAAATCGGAGGCTACTGGTGGAGCTGTTTTTTGACCACCTTTGACGCTACCACCAATTATAAGCTGCGGATAACAGAAGCCATGATCAGTGCCGTTTCCTGGATTTTCAAATGTACGCGCAAACTCTGTGGTTGTAACCACTACTGTATCGTTCCATTTACCATTTAACTCCATTGCCTGCTTAAAAGCAGCTATTGCTGCATCTAATGGGTTAAGCAAACCTGACAGATCCTGATTAGTGTGGGTATCATAACCTCCAGTACGTATGTAAAATATATTGGCTCCAATGCCAGAGATAATTAATTTGGCTGCATCTTCGAATGCACCTCCTAGACCTGTATTTGGAAATGTTACTCCGACGCTTATCTTATCAATATTTTTCAAAGCAGCCAAAGAGGACTCCAAGCTAAGATAGGAATTAAACACGAACTGTTCATTTGAACTCTTAGCAGGAGTGCTAAGTCCAAGCACCTTATTTCTCTGCTCTATGAAAAAGGCACTATCTTGACTAAAGCTGCGCTCGCCTAAATTTCCTAAATTCTCTACAGTCTTAGCTGGTCCGCCTTCTGCCCAGTCATTAGCACCTGCTAATGAGAAGACCCCGTTCGATCCTAGAACGTTAGCAAGACGTCCGCCCCATCCGCTTCCTAATCCGCCGCCCATTCCCATACCGGCATAGCCGGTCTGGTTAATTAGCGTTGCTTCATCATGCGATCGGTTATGTGCAGGATTGCCTACCATATTGACGAGTGCCACCTGTCCAAGATCGTACATCTGCTTTACATTAACATACGACGGATGCAGCGCCTGATCGGAGCTTATAACTAGTGGATTAGCAGGATAGACAGTAGGATATTTGTCTAACCATTCTCCTATTAAACCAGGAGTCTGAGTATAACAACACCCTCCACCCTGCTCAACAACTATTAAATTTCTATTGAGCGGACCTGAAGCAAATGCGAGGTGTGCACTTCCCAGTGGTCCTAATGCAACTTGTGAAATCGCAGCAGCTGAGGTGGTGCCTACTATCTTTAGAAACTTTCTTCTGCTTATTGCATTGTTTGCCATATAGTTAATCCTTTATTTAACCTGAAACTGTGCTGTATGAGCAATCATGGCCATTATAGCCTCTGTCTTTTTCACCGCGTCATAGTAAGCGTTACTTGTCGGATCTGGAAACGGATCAAATTGGTCACGTACTAACTCACCTTTGTAGTTTCTATAAAAGTTCATAAAAGTATCCAATTCCACTCTCTGCTCTGCTGTAAGTTTTACATTCAGTGCTTTCGCTATTTTATCTATAACAACAAGTGAGGCCGTCGAGTCTTTAGGCAAATTAGAGAGAAATCGCCCGAAGAAATCAAAATTAAACTCATCATTCCAATACTGTGGGGAGTAGTCCACGGCCTGTAAGATAAAGTTACGATGCTCAATACCTCGGCCTTCACCGTTAAGTGTTTTTAGGTTGTAATCAGTAGCACGGGTCCATCCAAATACAGTTGGCGGTTCGAATATTCGCTGACCCATACGGTTTGTATGGTCATCGATATAATACATGGATACCGGCAAGCCAAGCATTCTAGAAAATCCCACCGCATACTCAATAGGATGTTTAAATAATGAGTCTCTATTCTCCTCTGCATACGTAGCGCGTGCCTTTGCCAACATCTTGAGGAATGGAATTAGTTTATAATTGTCTTTACGCAGCTTGTCTGCAGCTTCTATGATCATCGGATCGGTAAAATTTAAACCTACATACTCTTTTATAAAATAGTCTGCTAAGTTCTCAGCTAATGCAGGATGATTAGTGACTGCTATTAATGCACCCTCCATATCCTGGATAACTGTCTGCCATGGAGTGTCGTGAAAAAGAATTTTCGGATTAGGGTCGTGTAATGCACTGGAGTATACCGGTATACAGAGGCCAATTTTATCGTCTGCTTCACCTATTTCAATATAATCTACGAGCCAGCCAGTAGCTGCTCTTGAAATTTCACGAATATCTAGGGTGTCATATACAGGCGCACCTTTAATTCTGCTGCCGTTGGTCACGACGTATGATGGCCCAATAGTATCCAGTTCAAGAAACTCTCTTGGTCCGTCTTCATTGCCGTACCGTCCGGTAATCGGATCGTACTGATTATATTTTCCGTTTAACCAGTTTAGCATATATAGAGGATCGCTATAGGAGTCTCTAGCTAGCTGTACAAAATCACCGCTTGTAGCCGCCTGCTCAAGCATGCGGTAATATTCCCGTAAAAAATCCTTCTCACAGTATTCAAGTTTTCTA
The DNA here is from genome assembly GCA_964556665.1 of uncultured Bdellovibrionales bacterium. Classification (GTDB taxonomy): domain Bacteria; phylum Bdellovibrionota_C; class UBA2361; order UBA2361; family CAZKXU01; genus CAZKXU01. The sequence goes on from CAZKXU010000002.1 coordinate 27,463, forward strand.
GGTGAGGCAGCCAAACGATCATGCAGTGTTAAGAACAATCTCCACTTGGCTGCATACGGCGAAGTCAACATCTTTGTCATTACATCGGCGCGCGCTCCATAGTTTGAGTAATCCAACATATTTTCACAGGGACGATCACCATCCTCGCCTGCGAGATATCCATCACACCAACGATCTTCATTTATTGGCTCTGAGGCAAAGGCAAACATTTCATCTACCGTAGCATCGAGCCCCATAACAACGGCACGTTGAATCTGCTCCTCAGATCCACCAAAGGCGAAGCGCTCAAAAAGTAAGCGTGCCTTATCCTCGTCAAACTCCTCTTTTTTAATCGGATCAAGTGAACTAAATACAGGCTCGACACACTGCTTAGTGGCAGATTTATTCATCGCCTTTAACTCATTAGCCTTGTTTTGATAAGATAATTTGCGGTACTTCTTATATAGCTTACTGTTGTAACTAATTAGGTCCTTAAGTTCCGTAAAGATAGTTGCGCCTGCTTTAGTGCTAACTAGACCGGTTCGCCCTGCCATACAGGTTACTTTTCTAGATACTTTTCGCTTTCCAACCTTGATCTTTACAGCAATCTCATAGAATTCCCCTACAACTGCAGCTATTCCCGCAGGCTTCTTAATTTTTTTTGTGGCCGCCTCTACCGGATTACCTATTGATATTACAAGGTAAAAAGCGACTAGAATCAGGACATTGGATCTTACGCTACACATGCACAACCTCGCAAAACTACAACTTAGCATCTGAGTTAAGCAAAGTTCGTACCAACCTTTAAGCTTCGCTAGTATAGAAGATGTTACTTGAGATTGAGATTATAATTTAGGAAGCCCACAGACTATCTGACAGGAATTATTGCACAGTGAAACAGCTATAGCGAGTGACATAAGTCCGTAGCGAAATTCGCTACGGACTTATGTCACTCGCTAAGGTCAGATGCAGCCTATAACCCTAGATGCTCAACAAGATCGGTAACCAGATTTTTCAGTGTCTCCCCCCGAAAATCCGGCATAAGCCCTGTCGCTTGAAACAGTTTAGGCAGTGGCAGAGAGCCTCCCAGTGCAAGTCCCTCCTTATAGAAACCTAGCGCCTCCTTTGGATCAAACAATGAGCGTTGCCATACACCAAAAGCTCCTAGCTGCGCATAGCAGTACTCTATATAATAGAAAGCCGAAGTGAAGAGGTGCAATTGACGATGCCAAAGATAGGTTCGTGCATCATCCAAACCTTTCCATTCAATATCCGGAAAAAACTCAGTATGCAGCTTGAGCCAAGCCTTTTGCCGGTCTGCCCTAGAGTGATCAGGGTTCTCATAAAGCCAGTGCTGGAATGAATCGATACAGGCTCCCCAAGGGAGAAAAGAGACTGCGCCCTGCAAAAGATCGCTGCGCGCACGAACGGCATCCTCTTGCTTCTTATAGTACGCATCAAAATGCCGACTCCCCAAAAGCTCCATGGCCATTGAGGCTACTTCACAAAATTCGATTGGGACTGAAGATCGATAATGATATGGCTCAATATCCCGACAGAGATAAACATGAAAGGCATGTCCACATTCATGTAAAAGCGTATTTACATCTGTCTGTCGTCCTACTGCGTTCATAAAAATAAAGGGAACGCGTGCCTCTCCAAAGTTAGTGCAATATCCTCCCGGTGCCTTACCCTTACGGCTCTCTAGATCAAGCAAGCCTTTGCCTTCGAAGTCCATGAAAAATTCATGTAGTTCCGGATCGAGCCGTTTAAAAATCTCAGCAGCTCCACTCTTAAATTTCTTTACATCTTTAAAAGCAACAAGAGCCGGACGTCCCAACGGATCAACTGCTAAATCCCAAGGCCGTAAGGACTTAAGCTTCATCTGTTCAGACCGTTTTTTATTTATTTTTACTACTAATGGAACGATATGCTGCCGTACATTCTCAGCAAAGGACTTACAATCCTCGGCAGTATAGTCAAAACGCTCTAATGCCTGAAACTGATAGTCAACGAATGAGTCAAAACCGGCATTCTTTGCAATCTGAGCCCTAAGCTTAATCTGTTTATCAAATATATCCTCTAATTTATCCTTATCCTGTAAACGACGCTCACTTGTAACCTGAAATGCCTCCTCCCTTATTTTTCGATCTGGCGACTCCAGAAAAGCTGCTACCTGCGGCAAAGTTTTTGACTCTCCATGCCAGTCCACCATCATAGCGCCGATTAACTTCTGATACTCCTGCGCTAATAGTGTTTCGTCTTTTTGCAAATCGATGTTTTTTTGACGATATAGCTTTTGTGATGTTTCAACTGATCGCAAAAATACATGGTACCTCCTATTGTTCTGCTTATCCTTTACCTTCAGAAGCTTAAGTCGTTTAGAGATCTGTATTAGCTTTTTATTAATCTCCTGCGCATATGGTTTAATGGCAGGCACGACCTCACCAACAAGTCTTCTGAATTCAGCCTCATGCTCTTGATTTTCAGTATTACAGGTCATCAAAACGTAGCTTTTCGATTCAAGTTCGCTGAAAGCAGCAGAGAGTTCGGAGAGCTTCGCGATCCATAACTCTAGCTCAGCGACCGAATTAATACTCTCCCCCAGTAGCTCGTCATATATCTTTTTTAAGACCTTAACATCTCGTAATTCCTGATCTTTTTTTAAGATAGCATCGTTTTTTATACCGAGGCACTGCCTCAAGATAGGATTCTATTGAATTTTTTGACATATAAAGTTGATTCTAATGAGTTATACAGAAAGAGTCACTGATATTAATCACATTTCTGCATAACTCGATATACCAAACATCCACTCTGCCAACCAAGATCTTGACTCATATATCCAATTAATATTAATGAAAAGGCGACGATTCTATTTTTCGAGACTATAAGACGGTAGATTTTGGGTATATGCTGTGCTTCCGTTACAAACGGGTCTCATCGGGTAAGTTAATCAGCTTTCTATGCTCCGCTACTTCCTCTACTTGAACACTTTACGTACAGAGTTTCGGACTTCGTGATTTCCAGCTCACTCGTCCCTGGTTTCCAGCCTTTAAGAGGTTTACCTTTCGTTTAGAGCGCATCTTCGGTACGCTCTTCATATAAATCCCTCATTGGCTCTACTTCAGGCTCACCACTTTCCTCAAATGGTATTGTCTCTCATTCACCTGTTATCGAGTTTCTTCGGGCACCCTTGTGTTCCCTACATATTCCCTCCTGTCTGGGCTATGGTTGGACTTTCTCCAACTAGTCAGTTAACATGCCGATCACACCGCACGACCACGGGGCTCCAACCCCGCGCTCCATATAAAAATTTATGTTATAGTGCACTTAAGAGCAAAATACCTTTAAACATACCTCTATCCAGGTAATTTACCTATTACTACTAAGCGAATTTACTAGCTTCTATAAGCGAGAATCTGAGTGCCTTTTAGGCATTACTACCATTTTAGTCTAAATGCGATCAAATGCGATCAGAAGGTGCCAGTTTTAATCAAGAGTATTTAGTAAATACCCGAAAGTTTTATTAAGTGGCAAAAGTAGTGAGGTAGTAAAATGAAGTTGTGGATTCTTGAAAATTTAAAATGTACTTCTCAAGGTGGCTTTACTCTTTTAGAACTGCTAGTAACCATCGCTATTCTTGGAGTATCAATAGCGGCCAGTAGCTCCAAGATTAGCGAGATTGCAAGATCCTTCAATAGGCACAATGCTCGATATCAACTAGAGAGTAACATCCTAAGATATAGAGTCGCTGCCCAGGCTAGCGGGGCTAGAGTTGTTATGAACTCTAATAACAGTGGTAGATCCTTTACCTTTGGCTATGATCGCCTGCCATTTAGTGATGAAGGGGTCGCAGATGAAATTATCTCAACAATCACAATGCCTGTTGGTATCAGTGTCTCAATAGATCAAGTAGTGATTTTTAATCCACAGGGATATGTCGTTAGTATCAGCGACGAATTAGTAAACAGATCAATATCGCTCGCTTATGACGGAAAGGTGTTTTGTTCAGGTTCATTATTTCCTGCAGGAGTGTTAGAATATGACTGTATCTAAACGTTCTCAAGAGGGCTTTTCAATACTCGAAATTCTCGTGAGTTTGTCTATCTTAAGCATAGTTGGAATGGCTTTATCGCAAGCCACAACAGCGATGCTAAAAGCCAGATCAATAGCACTATATAAGCAAGGAGCTACTCAAATAGCATTTGAAACAGTTGAATCTTATGCATCATTAAACCCATCAACAATCTCAGCGGCGAGCACTACTGATGCAGTAACACGTAGTGGTCGGGCCTACTCAAGAACAACTACGGTTAGTATAAATCCGAATGGCTCACGTACAGTTAATGTGCAGGTGCAGCCCGCAAGAGAGGGTCAGAATGGTTCGGCGAGGCTATCAGGCACATTTACGTCATGGGAGTTATCTTAAATTATAGTAGTTTTTATTTTGAGAAAGAAGTACTAGGCTATTATTGCGTTTAGGGTAACCATCATAGCATGAACGAGTCTGGCCACACATTGGTAGAGATGTTGGTTGCAATGCTTATAGCTGTTGTCGTAGCTGGTCTTTCGATGGGCTTAATTTCGTTTACTAGCACTATAAATTCTGACAATGAACTAATCGTGAAAACTGAGGAGAAGGCTAGATCAGTTCTTGATATGATAATTTTTGATCTACGGATGGCAGGAGCGGGTATGCCACTCGGACAAAGCGATTTTACAACAGAGGATTCAACATTGGGAAACGCACCTCTCCCATTTTATTCAGATTCGACTGCTTCGTCACTTCATTTTAGACGCAATGAAACAGGGTACTCTGCCATGTTGACGGCACTCTTTAATCCGGAGGATAGTTTAACAGTTTATCTAACTTCTACCGCGGATATTGTAGATGGTGATACAATTTACATATCAGATGCTATTGCAGGCGGTCACGATGGTTTACGCGGTACTGTTAATTCTGTGGCTGCTGATAGCATTACTCTTGATCCAGACTATGTAGCATCTGCTGATGCACAATTCCCAAGCGGTAGTGAGTTAAATCGAGTAGTTGAAATAACATATAGTTCTCCAGAAGATGGTAGTGGTGTAACACGCGATAACGGTACAAATAACGTAATAATGGCTACTCTAACAGAGATGAATGTTAGTTATTTGGATCAGAATGGTGTCTCATTGGGAGCTACGCTCTCCCAAAGTGAAATAGAGGATGATTTGTCGAAGATCAGTGTTACTGTCACTGCTCGTTCAACTAGGCCATTATCAAAGGGTGGTATTTATATGGCAACAGCCAGCGAGTTGGTTACGCTTAGAAATTTAGTAATCAATAGATAGTTTTCAATTTGAATTAC
>CAZKXU010000002.1:32805-87364 GCA_964556665.1 uncultured Bdellovibrionales bacterium
GCTTGAGAGTGAACAATGAATAAAAAAAAAAGCAACGAAAGACGTCAAAGTGATTATGGATATGCATTGCTTGGTGTAATTTTGGCTCTAGCCGTTGCCTTACTGGTAGTAGGGGTGGGGTTGCTTTTTAATTCAAACAAACTTCACAGTGTTTTCTCAACAAATAAGCGCTCTAGTGAATATTATACTGCCGAGGCAGGTGTACAGAATGCAGTGGCTTGGCTTAAGGAGAATTCTCAAAATATAGGGAGTGCTTTTTCCCGTGATAATTTCTATTCAAATTTTGAAGTTTCTGAATCTCCAGCTGTGGGATCAAATGATGGAGAAATATTTAATCTACCTTCAAAAGTAAAACTAAATGGGACAGAGAATACACCAATAATAACAAATGGTGTTAGTGATGTTACTGCCACTTTCCCTGCGACCACTAGCTTGGAGAGTGGGGACAGTTTTGACGCAGTTACAGATTTTGCTTCGCTAGATTTAGGTGGAGCTCAAGTAAGAATCACAATGGTTAATGCATTGGCGGCTGAGAGGGATCTAGATTTTGGTGCCCCCCCTGCTGAGGCGCCAGAAACCGATTTCCAACCCGTTTTTCGTATTGATTCTATGACAGGTGGTACAAGTGGTACGCATGTCTATGCCTATGTGACCTCGCAGGCTGTAACCGCTCCAAGTGGCTGTGTGTGTGATTGTCAAGCGCTGTCCCTGCCAGATGATAGTGACAGTGAGGATGATGGTAAGTCAGGTGGGAGTGATGAAGATGGCAAGAGTAGTGAGGGAAGCAAAGATAGTGGCAGCGGAGATGCTGGCGCTGGAAAAAGTGGTGATGATGGCAAGTCGGATGGAGGAGATGATACGAGTGAAGGTGATGATAGCGGCAAGTCAGGAGATGATGGGAAAAGCGGGGACGATACCCCTGCTGCAACGCCGTCAGTAATAGCCACTGTTGCCCCTGGAACATCATGCAGTGATTGTGAATTAAGGTGCCAGACCTCAAAATCTGGAGATAGTAGCGCAGATGACGAAGAAGATGGTGGAAGCGAGGAGAGTGAAGGAGGTAGTGGCAAAAGTGATGACGACAGCGGAAAGAGCAGTGATGGAAAGAGCGAGAGTGGTAGTGGTGATGGTGGTGGTGGCAAGAGTGGAAAGAGTGGAGCGAGTGGCAAGAGTGGCGGAGCTTCTCCTACCTCTACACCTGCCCCTACGGCGACATGGACTCCAACTCCGGTCCCAACCTCTACATCTGCGCCAACAGCTACACCTGTACCAACATATACAACTGTTCCAGAGGCAACTCCAACAACTGCCTCGGTCGGTGGCGGATCAGGTAAAGTATCAATATGTCATATCCCGCCAGGTAATCCAGAGAATGCACATACAATCTCAATCTCCTCCTCTGCTTTAAGTGCTCATTTGTCACATGGCGACACAGAGGGAATATGCCCAGATCAGGAGGAGTATGTAGTATGTCATCATCCGTTGGATGATCCGAACAATCCAATTACGATTCGAATCAGTTCAGGTGATTTAACAGCGCATCAAGATCATGGTGATACTATAGGCTCATGCCCAACTCTGGATTATGCCTTCAAGGTAAAAGATATTGTGCAGCTTTATAAAAAATAATAATAAAAATATCGTAAGGTTGAAAGATGATCCTTAGAGATAATGAATCTCGGACATTAAGAATCTCGACTCAGACATTTATACAGCATGTATTTATACTGTTCTTGACTGTTGAGCTAATAGTTGTTCTCTTAGATTTGCTTGTCTATTGGGGAGAAATAATTCCAAACCAAGATATTAGGCGTATATTCAACATTACAAGAGAAGATAGTCCAGTTACTTGGGTTTCAACAATTCTATTTTTGTCTAATGCAGCAGTCATGTATTTAATTGCTATAGATGCTTCTAATTGGTGGCGTAAAATTGATTGGTTTATTTTTTCTGCTTTTTTTACATACTTATCATTGGATGACTGTGCTGAAATACACGAAAAACTGGGGACAGCTCTCGGAAATTACATTGAGCACTACCATATCATACATGATTCTAGTCCCATTATAAAATTAGTTCATGCATATCCATCTTATTATTGGCAGATAATATTTGTGCCAGTATTGGCAATTATGGGGATGGCACTATTGGCAATATTTTGGAGAGATCTTACACAAAAGCCTTATCGATTGCTACTTCTAGCCGCTTTTATGGTGCTTGGATTTTCACAGATCTTAGATTATTTAGAGGGACTTGATCACGGTTATTGGATTCTTAAGGAGGCGTTTGGCTGGGAAGAGCGCACAATACTTCACCTTTCCAAAGTAGTTGAAGAGTTTCTGGAGATGTTTGGTTTGACCTTGCTACTTTTGGTTGGCTTAAAACGTTTTTTTGTGAATGCGCAATTCGTAAGTCTTCAATTAACCGGAGTAGAAAATACTATCAATTAATTTAAAGCATTAGGAAAGATATCCAGTATTCTCTTGCGAATGCTTTTATTCATGCTAGATTTTGAGCTAGTGCGCTGATCGAGAGTAATTAAGAATTCAATAGGATCCCAGTCAGGGGCCAAATTCGTATTTAACTCTTTAGGGTCTATATAATTGACCAACGATTTCTTAAATCGGGGCATATCACTAGGATCCAGTTTCGCCATCAAATATTCAATATGGGGCAGATCTAATGTGTTAATTGAAGCTGAAGTTTTAAGTCCATCCAATATGTCAAATGAGAGTAAGCTATATTTTAATTGAGATAAATTGAATTGATGATCGACAAAAAGATACTTCTCCAAATCCTTATTGGCTGCAACTGTTTCCCCTTGTGCGAAATTAAGTTTTTTGTCTGAGCAAGTTAAAAGAAAATAACCGGATCTAATGTAGCTTAAGCCGCAATAATTAAAACTTTGCTTAAGAGTTGCAAGAATAGTATTTAGGCCTGCATCGCCAATACGGTTATCCACCCAGGTACTATATACTCCATCTGCACTCAGTCTCGATTTGACAAGCTTGAAAAAATCCTTTGTGTATAGTTTAGATGAACTAAAATACAGAGGAGAAGTGACGGTGTTTAAAATTAGGGAATAGTGGTTATTGCTGCTCTTTAGGTAGTGTATGCCATCGTCTTGGTGTGTATTTACATTTGCTCTTGAATCTATATTAAAATTATATTTATTCAGATAATTGGTATTATTAAGTACCGCTGGACTAATCTCAACAACATCTAGTTGATTGAAAAATAGTGCGACGGTACCTGCTGTTGCGCCACTGCCCATTCCTAATACAAGCGCCCGGTCCAGCCTAGGTGCAAATCCTGCTGAAAGTGCACCAACTACAACCTCTCCAGGTGAATCGAGAGGATTGCTTATATATCCATTGATAAAATAATAAGAGGTATGATCAATCTCAATAATTGAAACCAAATCTTTTGCATCTTTAAATGATATAACATGTTTCAAATTCTTTTTATAATTAAGAAAACTCTCCATGCGTTGGAAATTACGAAAGCCAAGCAATAAGAGGCGTTCTTCCCAAACAAATTTAAAACTAATTATCAAAAGTAGTACGACAAAAGCGCCTAAATTAGTCTGCCAGATTGTATTTCTCCCTGTAACTATAAGGATTGCCACCAATGCTGATGCAATGAAAAGCAGGGTGAAGCCATAGGGTAAAAAATGGTGGATTATTAGGGTCATAAGAAGATAGCCCGCTACGTTGCCGAGTGCCGAGATAGATATTGCATAACCACTGACTGCTCCAGCGCACGAATCACCAATTAGGGCAGGTATAGTTGCCCCAAGAAATATAGAACCAACTCCAAAAAATGCAAAAATCAAGATGAACTTGATCAAGAAAAGTAGCAAACCGTTTGTGTGATACTGCTCATACAGGACAGCATAAATTCTGATAAACGGCTCTTGGCATAGTAGTGGAATAATGATGGCAGCGGCAGCAAGAAGCAGTACTGCTTTAAAGTTAATATCTAGAAGTCCTACTATAAAAGTTCCAATTGTAATGCTCAGAAGGGTAATGGCTAATGCTATTGCAAATGTTTCATTAAATGGCCCTAATAAGCATTGTGCGACTGCAACAAGCACTATTTGATAGATTCCTGAGAGCATACTTACAAGAAAGAGTGAGTGCCATCCCCCGAATTTAGTTAATGATTCTCTTGTCGCCTTTTGGTTGGATGGTGGGATGGGAAGCTTTAGCGCATAAAGTAAGAGTGCAACAACTATATTTATAGTTGAAAGTATAGTAATGCTGCTCTTGAGCCCATATAGCCTTAAGAGGTAAAGCTCAATAATTATAGCGGTTAATGCACCAGCCAGGTTGTAAAATAGGTATACTAATGAAAAATTAGATTTTAGATTAAGTTGCTTTAAGATTGATGTAAAAAGTGGAACACTTGCACCGATCAGGGTTGCTGGTATTAAGAGCAGAAGTAGTGAGATAAAACCGGAAAAATAGAGATTGTTCACTAGACCTGACAGGTAATTGTAAAGCAGATGATCGATAGCGGCTATGTTACTTATAAGTAAATAAGCATAGATACCAATTAGGAACTCTACTGCCCAAAGCCGTGTGTTAAATCTGTGGGCGAATTTGGAGCCTATAGCTATGCCAAAGAGAAATGTAACTAAAATAGAGGAGTAGATGATTAAGTGATTACCAAATAGATTGCTGAGTAATCGCGCATACACTACTTCATAAGAAATACCGCAGATGCCTGATAAGAATAGTGCAAATATTATGAGTAGGTTATTAAATTTCCCCATTAAGCTTACTTATATTTGTCGAAATTAATCAGCGATTGTATTCGTATAATTTCTAGATATAGCATAGCTAGTGCACTGTAACATAAATTTATATATGGAGCGCAGGGCTGGGGCCCTGCGCTCAATATAAAAATTTATGTTACTGTATGCTGGCTGTTGAGATATTTGGCCGTGAATCGCATTCGAATGACTGTCAAAGTTTCTCACTTAAAAAAACTATCAGTGTAAGTAGAATGACAATATTGCAACTAATATACAAGGGGATGATAGTAATTCTATTAGTTGCACTGACTGGTGTTCTTTTAGCCGATTCTGGCATAGATGCACCTAGTGCCCATATAAAATTACTACAGGATATTTATCCAGATATTTCTGTAAAAAATTATACTCTAAATGCCCCGACACTTAGTGCATTAGAGAAACAAATGCGATCAATAGGGCCAATTGACCATTCTGGCAAGCGTCGATATGCCTTAACCCATTGGCGACTTAAATGGACGATCCCCCCAAATGTACAGTTTATTACTAATATCAGTGAACTAAAAATTAGATCTGAATTGGTTTTAACTATTCCGCTTCTCGATCATAACTCTTCGCTTAGTAAGGATGACTTGATTATCTGGAAGAGGTTTTATCAAGCTTTGATCGCTCATGAACGGCTACATATATCTAATTTTGAAAATGAGTTTAAAGCAGTTAAGAATAAACTAGTTTCTCTGATTAATAGTTATGCAGCTTTGCCAGTTGAAGAGGCGAGAGGCGAGCTTCGAGGAGCAGTTCGTAAAATTATAGCTAAAGACAAAGAGATAGATCTTGTTACAGATCATGGGGCAAAGGACGGCGTCATTTTGTATGGTGGATAAGGTAATCAATAGATTAATCAATGAACGTTGCATGTTAACAGTTGAAATTGCCCTGAAGCTAGCGGCTGCATTTAGTACAACACCTGATTTTTGGCTGTATACACAAAGAGAGGTAGACCTATATAATACTGCAAAGAGTATCAAGAGACTGCCAAAATCCATCTTAACCGCCGAATTACAACGTACAAAACCGGCATAGTTAAGAAAATCTTAGGTTAGAGAATGAAAAGGTGACGGTTCTATTTTTCGAGTCTTTAAGACAGTAGACTTTGGGTATAGTTATCGAGGAAAATAGAACCGTCATATTTAATTCTTAATTTTATTTTTGGAGTTTTTATGTTTCGTACACTTATATTCTCGGGTTGTATATTTTTGTTAGTCGCTTGTTCTGCAACCAGCAACAAGCAGGCCACTGATACAAAGCATGTCGGTATGCCTAAGATTAGTAAGGAGGAGATGGCTGCCATGATGCAAAAAGTTAGTACACCCTCAGAAAGCCATGCTTTACTTAAGCAATATCTTGGAAGCTGGAAGACGGTTACTAGGGCTTGGAATGAGCCAGGCTCAGAACCTGAAGTCACAAATGGCACCAGCAAGTTTACTACAGCACTTGGTGGAAGGTTCATTGAGCAAAGCTTTCAGGGTAAGATGATGGGTAAGCCTTTTAGCGGTAAAGGTCTTGTGGGTTTTGATAATGCTCAAGGTAAGTTTGTCTCAACCTGGGTAGATTCAATTAGCACAGGTGTAATGACATCAGATGGCGAGTTACATAAGGAAGCAAATCAGATTGTTTGGAATGGAGAGTTCTATTGCCCAATTGCTAAGGGTTTTATTAAAACACGCGAGGTAATGACCCTAGTTTCAAATAATAAATTTACCTTTGAAATGTATACAAACGGTCCAGATGGAAGTGAGATGAAGATGCTCGAGGTTTCATATAGCCGCTAAGTTATATTATTTCAGCAATAGATATTTTCATTGCTAGTTGATAACAAACTTAGATGTCAGTTGTGTTGACAGCGAGCATTTAAAGTTCTGGACTACGCATTAGTCTCGGGTTGGTAAAATAGACATAGACACCCATAAAGTAACTACGAGAATTTCGTAGAAAGTTCTACGTAATTTTCTTAGTTAAATTATGGGAGTCTATTTCTATTCTATTTCTATTTTTTGAGTATCTAAGCAGAGTCAATCGCCACCGCTTACCTTATTTTAGTATCAATTTGGCGGATTGATTTTGAAACGCTGCTTGAAGTCTTAGTCGAAATAACTTTCGCCAGCGAAGTATATTTTATACTCGAATCTGTGCTATCACAGGTTAATTTAAAGAAAATCTTTCCAACTGGCAGCCTAGAAAGTTTAGGCGCAGTCACTACTTCAGTCGCATCTGGCGATGTCCAACTATAGAGTAATGTATTGCCATTATTTGCCTGTAACTTCGCTCTGGTGCTATTAGCATACAGAGATAGATTCATACAGGTATCTACTGCAGAAGCCGTAAATGTAAGTAGGCCTTTGGTGGCTTTAAGTTTCACACCTAAGACCGGAGCATCAGTCTCTGCTTCGCTATTATCCGTCTCAATCGTCTGTGTGGGCTCATTCGGAGTAGTATAAGTAACTGGCGAAGTAAGAGTTGAGTTTGCTTTTGTAAAAGTTCTGGTGATAGTAGTGGTTCGCCCAGCCGTATCAGTTGCAATCACAGTTAAAGTGTGCGAGCCCGCTGCAAAACTTGTTAGATCAATTGCCTTTTGGAAACCGGCAGTGCTACTAAAGGGCAGTGTAGAATAGGTGTTTCTTACATCTAGTCTAAATTCATTGGGAAGAAATGATTCTACCAAAGTAGAATCTATTAGCGCACGTACATTTGCTAAACGCACATTATCTAACGCATGCCCAGCTAGGTCCAAAGTTTCATAGCGACCTGAATTATCAGCTGGGGGCGCATCCAATGAAAGAATCGGATCAGTAGAATCACTAAAAGAATGATTTATTACGACTGGATGAGGTGATACATAACTATTTCCGGAGATCGTTGTATAGATATAGTATACGGCACCGTCTACCTCTGCGCTCGTATCCCACAGTAGCACATCGCTGGTACGGTTAGCCGAAAGGGTGCCAATTAAAGTACCTCCGGAGGTTGATTGGGTGGTATTTTTATAAACGCCAACTGATGCCGTACGATCCCCTTTTACCACAATAGCGTACTGTTGATCAGCTTCATGACGCGCCGCTAGTCTTATATCAGAAACAATTGCGGCAGTTGCGAGATCTCGTTCATGGGGATCCACACGAAATGAAATAACCTGATTACTCTGCGCTGGGTCAGCCCAATAGTCTCCGGTAAGACTCACCCCACCCTCCTCGATTGCTGCCACCTTGAGATCGGTACAATAGGTACCTTGTGCCGTAGTGCGCAGTACAATGTCATCCGAAGTTCGTCCGGTACCGCCGCTTAATACCGCAGGGTTCTCCCAGCCAAATCGTAATACTGTATGATCGGTTCCCTGAGCGGTTTCCGGTAGTGTCATAGTGACACAAGCCAAACGGTAAAGGCTGGCATCGATCGGATTAGTAAGCTCTCGTAACAGTACGAAAAAGTGCGGGTCTCCATCGGCTAGGCTTCCGCTCTGTAAGTTGTCTAAACTTATAAAGTCATCTGTATAAACATCCCCAGCGTTATCGGTGTAAGCGCCGCCTGGATGCAAAAGCACATTCTGGGCGCTCTGAGCTAAAGCCACATCATTAGTGCTATCAAAGTTTCTTGGATTTCCGTTAACAGTGAAATAATCGCGGCCACCAAATTTATCCGGCATAAAGATCGGAGCGATTAAGCGGTCGCTTACAGTTACTGTACCTGCCGCCGCTGTCATCGCTGGAACGGTGGGTTGAGCGTTAATAGCAGTTGGTCCCAGAGCTACCCAATTAATACAAAAATTCTTTCCACTACTTGTCCCTGGGTCAATTCGTATTGCTCCGATTGATCCGGTCCATGCCCCGGCATTTCCACCACCGGAAGAATCTGCCATATCAAAGGTAACTACACCATCGGCAGCAACAGCTTGGGTTCGAATGCCTAGTGCCGCTAGGGTTTCATCAAAGAAAACCACCTGCACAAAGTCACCAGTTAAACCGCTAACTGAAAGTGTCAGATATCTAAATGTGGAAGAATCTATTGCTGAATCGTTCCCCGGCTGTTTAAGTCTAAAACTCGGATCAGAACCTGTAGTTGAACCGCATAGCTGACCTCCGCTAAAAGATGGGTTGTCGATCTGCACATAGGTATCAGTATTCACATCACCCGAATCATCCATGTCCCACGGATCGAGGTAATGCGTGGCAAAATCGCTCGATTCGAATCCGACGACATTATAGGTTCCCGAATAAAGCCAGCTTGTATTAAAAGTTACATCTGTGGCCGAACCGTTGGCTACTGCAAAATCTGAGCGCACCTGATATCCGTCAGTTGGATCTGTATTGTCATCAATAAACAATGAAACCGGAACACCATTCGTGCCGGTGTATTCAACATTAAAAGTTGAGCAGCTATTAGAAGCAGGCGTTAATTGGATCCAGTCAAAATTAACTGTGGTTCCAAGGCTGCTATTTCGGGCGGGGTAGATTCCCAATCCATTTTTACTACCGGTGCTCCATATATTGTCGCTGGCCCCAATCGTAGCGCTACTAAGATCGATTTGATAGGTATGATAACCGGGGTAAGTATTAAGAAGAGTGGTATATCCAGATCCTGGATTGCCATCCGTATCCCAGCGCACTGAATAATAACTTGCCTCGCTGCTATACATTCGAAAGGTAAGAAGTTTATATGTTGCTGGGTCGATCGTTGAAAGTGCGCCAAACCGCGTGATTCGTCCGTCGATCAATTCACCCACTGTTGTTGGAGTTGTTAATCTAAAAAATGGTACTAGTCCCGTGGTCGTTGTGGAACAGATGCCGTTGCTGCAGCTGAAGCGGTTTAGGTCCTGCGATTCAGAACCTAAATTTAGGAAATTATAAAGAGTATCCTCATGACCATCGGGGTCGTTTGCAGTGTTGTTATTCATGTCGATGCGATGAGCCCACTTGGATGTGAAATAGTCATCGCAGGCATTAACGGTCGTACCACCAGCGGTTGGCTCCGATAATGTTAAGGCCAAGGCCGAACCTGGTATTTGCGTAAACAGCATTAGAGCAAGAGAGAATTTAGAAAATAGTTTTTTGTTTAACATGCGAGTATATAAATAGACTTAGATTATGACCTATATGCTTATCGGCCGTTTTGCTCGCCCTAGTTAGTAGTCATAGCAATTTTTATGACATTAAATTATATTGATATCATTTATATGGGTACTGAACCCGCAGGTTAAGCTAATATTTTCAGTATCTTATAGAACTAGGGTTGTAAAACATAGCCTCTCCTTCTGTTTTTCTTTATCTTTGGCCAATAAACTATGCAAAAGGACTCCCCCATTGATCTGCTTCCTGAGCTTGACCTGCTATAGCCCTGTGCGTTTCCTGTCAACCTTCACCATACTGTTTATGCTAGTGCTCCTCCAAATAAGTTTTTTTCACGTCTAGCATCACATCGTTGCCCCACCTTGTCACGCTTCTCAGTCGGAAAATCCTCGCAATACTCCAGTATTGCTGCGGATTTCCTCCTTCCGAGGCGTGCCAATCTGGGGCAACGCTGCGCGCTATACGTGAAAAAACTTATTTGGCGAAGCACTAGTTTTAACCCGTCACGATAATTTGGTTGATGAATATATTGACCGGGACTAAGATTTTATGTTCAAGAGTTTCGGCAAAGACAATAGCGCGCCCGCCTACGCTTAAACGGGGTACACACTAAATCATACGAAATAACATTATGAAATCTAAGTAAACTTACTATTCTCTAACACCTCAAGCCTTACCCATTATTTTACTATATTATTGAATATACAGAGATTAAGTAGTTTCGTTCTTAAACTAGCTCTAGTCTATCTAGCACAAATAAAAACATGTCGATTATTAGTAGCGTACATAGTTACAAAGATTTTTGAAATAATTTAAGGGGATTAATATGAATTATAAGAATACAATTTTAGGCATTGCCTTATGCTTGCTGATACCTGGCAGTAGCTTTGCGGTTGGTAGCTGTCCAGACAATGTCAAGAATGGACAGGAAACAGATATGGATTGCGGTGGAAATCCAGCATATTGCTCAACACGGTGTAACGCAAATAAAATATGTCTTGTAAATACCGATTGCGCAAGTGGACTCGTATGCCTTAACAGTGCAGGAACATCTGGTGGAACTACCAAAAAATGTCAACTTGCACCTACACCAACTCCTACTCCTATTGCAGAATTTGCCGGTCAACCAGTAGGAATCAATATCTTAACAAATGAGCAATTTGGAGCAGGTGGGATTGAGGCATACTCATTCCAAGATGTGAAGTATGGTAGCGGTATTGACAACGACGACACCGCCTGCGGAGCAGGTTCAATCCAGGACATGGATATTTACTTACCTGTAAATTACTTAACACGCACTACCCCAAGCCCTGTATTAGTCTTCTTCCACGCTGGAGGACTATATCAAGGAAGCAAAGATCTTTATTCACTTTCAAGTGGAAAGCTTGCTGGTTGGGAAATGACTGCGGCTTTAATGTTTGGTTGTGATGGCAACGCCAAGGATGCAACTAATGCCGTATGTAAAAGTCCAAATGGTACAGCTTTTAGTGGGCTACTTGAAAAAGGTTATGTGGTAGTATCTGTAAACTACAGGTTAGCAAAATGTGATCAAAACCAATTTACTTACTCAAGTAGCAATCTTAATTCTCCTGGCGTAGTTGATTCAAAGCTTGCAATTGAGGCATTAATCAACAATGCAGGTGCAGCACCAGCTAATGGGGTATACAAAGGTCTATTTATTGACACATCAAGAATCCATGTAATGGGATCCTCTTCTGGTGGTGTACTATCAACTCGACTCTTATTTGATCCTGATTATGATATTAATTGTGCGGTAGGACACTATGCAGGACTTACTATGGATCCTCGTGAGATGCTTGAAACTAAACATATTGATATTATGAGTAGAAACAGCTCCGATCCAACTAAATGTACAGATAAAACTGGTGCCAGAGTAGCATGTGAGAGATCTGATAATGACAATGCTCACTATTTTGGTGGAACACTTGATTATATACATTTAGATACTAATAATCCTGCGTGGGTTGGGCACTGGGATGACAATACAGGCACGTATACTCCAGTATTTACTCAAGCTGAAGATGATTCATATGCGCGTGCGTCTTTGCATAAGCTATTTAACGCATCTGTTAGTCCATTAGTTGCAACTGTTAATGACAATCTGTTCTTAGCATACCCACACTCCATTGGAGACCTTTGCGCTATTGATCATAGGCCTGAAGAATCTGTTATGGTAGCTGGTGGCTATTATGATTCAACAAATAACATCTCTATAAATGGAGATTTATATTGTGACAACCCAACTACTAGCGCTCATTGCGCCTTTAACTCACCTAATAATATACATAAATTATTAGGAAGTAGAGTTCAATGGAGAATTGGTACAGATAACTTAACTACGGGGAACTGCCTCCCTGGACAAGGCTGTGGTGCTGCTTTACCAATATGCACAAACCCAATTGAGTCTAAAGGTGGATATGATAAAAACTTTGCAAGACATGCAATTGAATTCTTAGAGTTCACTACTGCATGCCAATAGGCTAATAGTATTGTTTTATTGCATTTGGCCAAGATATGATTTCATATCTTGGCCTTTTTTATTGATCAGGTTCTCGACTAAAATTAACATTTTGATTACTATATATGGCACAATTGTTGCTCTTATTGAGACAGTTACCTTGACAAGTTATAGGAGTTTTGCTCATGGGTTATATAATAATTATTCTTGCTTTTATTTTTTCTATTAATCTCTCATATGCTGATGGGATAGACACCTACTATGACCTAAATTCAAATGTTATTCGTGATCCTGAGTCACCAGCACGCATTGCGGCTGCCCCATATATTGAATCGCCTGCTACAATACAAAATGCAATAATTAAAGATAAAGTATATAACTTTAGTAGAGGACGGTATGAGTTCCGCTTGCTATTTTCTGACGCTGTAAATGATGTAGTGAATACTACATATTTTGCAGACCTTGATTTAGGTAGTTATTATGAGCTAGAGGTAAGTCCGCTAGGGAAAAATGGTGTATGGATTAGCCCTGATAGTCAGTATATTCGTTTTACTAAGGACTCTGGTGCAACATGGATCAATCTTACTTTACCAACCTCAACAACACATAAAACCTTACTTGAATTTCATTCCTATGGCAGTGTTGAAATAGCAACTTTTGATAAAAATGGTAACTTA
The DNA here is from genome assembly GCA_964556665.1 of uncultured Bdellovibrionales bacterium. Classification (GTDB taxonomy): domain Bacteria; phylum Bdellovibrionota_C; class UBA2361; order UBA2361; family CAZKXU01; genus CAZKXU01. The sequence goes on from CAZKXU010000002.1 coordinate 45,838, forward strand.
GTAATTTTTTACCATACACTAAATGATCCATTTAGCCCAACTACAGTTGAAGCTAACAGAGCAATTTATGATACGAATGCGATTCTACTTTCACATACAGTGTTAGCAAAGCAGAACTATCGTACTGATTTAAATTTTATTAACAATGTAATTTCATCTTATGATAGAACCTTTGCGATTTTAAGACCTGCACACTCATGGAAAGCCAGCGATGGGACACTACATGACACCATCCCTGAAGTATTAGTCTATGATGAAAATAATAATCTTGTTGAAAGTACTCATATTGGAACATTACCAAGTGAGCCTAACGCTGATGATTACAACAAGTTAATGCGCAATACGTTTAGTAATATTCTTACTACTGATGGCCATGCACTTTACACTCTGACTAATAGCATCAAACACACCGACAGCTTTGGACCAGTTGAAGATAATGATATTCGTAGATTTGCTTATGACCCTGTTGATGGATTCTTTCCAGATCATGGGTCACCTCAGTTGCATGACCCGCTGACTGATTTAAAACAGCTTAGCTCATTTAAAACGCATACATTCATGAGTCGCACTTTAACTGATGATTGGACTGGCAGTATTAATTTCATGGCAGCAAAATGGGATGCAACTACCCCTGATTTAAGTGTTGATATAGTTTTTACTACAGCTGATGATATAGAGCTTCTTGCACAAAATGGTAAGCCACTTGAATTTCAGGTGGCACGTGTTGTAGACCCTGGGAGCACAGGCCAAACCCACACAGTCGATCTCTCACGCAATGATATTGATTGCGATCCACTACGTTTTAGGAAAAATCCTGTCTATTGTTCAATACTAAGTGGCACAGGAAATGCTTCGTTCTTAGGGATTGAGGGAAGCGTGCTCAGCACCTTTAACCAATTCCTATATGCGTCAAGAAATGATTATTCTATAACTCTTTATACAATTGATCTTTCATCATAATAATATTGCTAACATTGAGCTGCTTCCCAAAAAGTGGACACCTAACTAAGAAACTTTAACCTAACAGCTAGTGCTTCGCCAAATAAGTTTTTTCACGTATAGCGCGCAGCGTTGCCCCAGATTGGCACGCCTCGGAAGGAGGAAATCCGCAGCAATACTGGAGTATTGCGAGGATTTTCCGACTGAGAAGCGTGACAAGGTGGGGCAACGATGTGATGCTAGACGTGAAAAAACTTATTTGGAGGAGGTCTAGGATCCCCGGGTTTGAAATTACTGCGAATTCCCACCCCAACCCCAACTAATTATGCACTATCTTAGTGGCATTGGTCGCTGAGAGAATATTTTGGATTGGCTGAGTGGGCTTCATTCAAAACGTAGCTCTTCGATTCAAGTTCGCTGAAAGCAGCAGAGAGTTCGGAGAGCTTCGCGATCCATAACTCTAGCTCAGCGACCGAATTAATACTCTCCCCCAGTAGCTCGTCATATATCTTTTTTAAGACCTTAACATCTCGTAATTCCTGATCTTTTTTTAAGATAGCATCGTTTTTTATACCGAGGCACTGCCTCAAGATAGGATTCTATTGAATTTTTTGACATATAAAGTTGATTCTAATGAGTTGTACAGAAAGAGTCACTGATATTAATCACATTTCTGCATAACTCGATATGCCAAACATCCACTCTGCCAACCAAGATCTTGACTCATATATCCAATTAATATTAGGGTACCTTAGATGTTAAAACTTAGTGAAATGAAGGTGGGCAGTCACTGCAAGGTAGAGACAGTGGAATGCGAGAATTGCCAGCTACGTCAGAGACTTCTGGCGATGGGTATTGTTGCCGGTACAGATATTGAAGTTGTACAGATCGCCCCCTTGGGTGATCCGATCAAGATTAAGGCTTTAGGATACGAGCTCTCGCTGCGTATCTCTGAGGCAGATAGTATTTTAGTATCTACTGTTTAGTCGAGGTATTCTGGAACAGGTTATATCAGCAGATCTCTCCTCAAAAAAGATTCAGGTTGCCCTAGCAGGAAATCCGAACTGCGGTAAAACCACGCTCTTTAATGCACTAACCGGATTACATTACAAAGTTGCCAACTATCCTGGTGTCACTGTTGAAAAAAAAATAGGCGCCCTGTCCTTACCAGGCTACCCAAACATGACACTGATCGATCTCCCGGGCATATATAATCTTTCCGGAAGCTCGATTGATGAAGCCATAGCTTCTAAAGCATTGCGAGGTGTTTTAGACAATGAGCCAGCTCCTGACCTTATTATTGCAGTTGTCGACGCTACTAATCTTGAAAGAAATTTATATCTGGTTACTCAGCTTATCGATCTTGGTATTCCTATGTTACTAGTGCTTAGTATGAGTGATATAGCACTAAAGCGCGGCATTGAAATAAGAAAAGAGCTACTTAGCAGAGAACTCGATCTTCCTGTTCTCTCAGTTGTTGCAGTACAGGGAGAGGGCTTAGAGGAATTAACTCATGCAATATCAAAAGCACTGATTGAGCTACGCTGCTCCTCAAAAAATCTTGCTTGGCTAGATAAAGAATCTGCTTACTATGCAGCAACTAAGGAACTCGGAGAGCTTGCACATGCTAAACATAATCCGGTCTTGCTTGGTTCAGCTATACTGTCCGAAGCGTTTGATGCTCCATCTCCTAAAGCCTCACTGAGAGCAGATGAACTTAGAAAAGAGCTAAAGACTGCCGGCGTTGCATATCATTCACTCGAGGCTACTAACAGATATAAATTAATTCACAACATTATCACAAAAACAGTTAATTTTAAGGACAATCCACATAACCTTCTGCAGCGCAGGATAGACTGGGTAATAACTGATAAATTTTTTGGTAGCCTGATCTTCATCCTTATAATGGCATCAATTTTTAATGCTATCTTTGTATGGGCCAGTGTGCCGATGGATTTTATCGACGCACAATTTACACAGCTTAGTAACTTTCTAAGAATGTTGCTGCCGGAGGGAGAGGTAAAAAGCCTAATCGTTGACGGCATAGTACCAGGTGTGGGCAGCGTATTAATCTTTATCCCGCAGATTGCACTTCTTTTCTTTTTTATAGGACTACTAGAGGATAGCGGATATCTCTCGCGTGCAGCATTTCTAATGGATAAAATAATGCGGCGCTTCGGATTACAGGGTCGATCTTTTATACCTCTTCTTAGCTCCTTTGCCTGCGCTATTCCCGGTATTATGTCGACACGTACCATCCCTTCTTTCGCCGACAGGATGATCACGATCATGGTAGCTCCACTGATGAGCTGTAGTGCTAGACTGCCTGTTTATACACTGTTAATTGCGGCATTTATTCCTCGGACCGTTTATTTTGGCTTCGTATCGCTGCAAGGACTTACATTATTGGGGATGTATTTATTGGGCATTATTGGAGCTGCGTTGGTGGCGTTAGGGCTACGGTTAACGTTACTACGAGGAGAGCCTACTCTCTTTGTAATGGAGATGCCTCATTTCAAATTCCCAAGTATTAAGCAGATTATTCGTGAAGTAGTAGATCGTATTATTATTTTCGTTAAAAATGCAGGCACTATCATCCTTGCCTGCTCCATCCTGCTATGGTTCTTAGCAAGTTATCCGAGAGGAGAGATCAAGCAAAGTTTTGCTGGCCAAATAGGGGTCTTGATGGAGCCTCTTATAAAGCCATTAGGGTATGATTGGGAGATAGGAATTGGACTACTAGCCTCATTTGCAGCACGCGAGGTCTTCGTAAGTACACTTGCCACAGTTTATAATCTAGAAAGTAGTGATGACAGCACCTCTTCATTAATAGCTCTGCTTAAACAGAAACACGCCGCTGGCAACTTTTCCATGCCTACTGCCTTATCTCTTATGGTCTTCTTTGTTTTTGCCTGTCAGTGTATGTCAACACTCGCTGTTTGCAGAAGAGAAACAGGCTCCTGGAGTTGGACTGCGTTTATGTTTATTTATATGACATTATTTGCCTATATTGCTGCATTTATAACTTATCAACTCAGTACAAACTTGCTTATATGATACAGAGAATTATCGTAGTTATTCTTGTAATTCTGGCTATTAAGGTAGCAATTAACTGGATCAAAGCCAAAAAGCCAGGCTGTGGAGGAGGGAAATGTGGATGTGGAAAGTAAGCCTCTTATAGATCTACCATCAACTTAAGCTCACCATCATTGGAGTCATTCTTTTTACCCTGTTCATGAGCACTCTTATTATTGGCCAAAGCCTTTTTCTCTTCTATGCCACCCTCTTCCGCGAGCTTGATTCTCAATCTCAGATTATTAGCTGAATCTGCGTTCTTAATCGCCTCCTCAAGACTGATCTTCCCGGCACGGTAATGATCATAGAGTGATTGATCGAAAGTTTGCATCCCCATATTTGTGCTCTTTTCCATCGCTTCTTTTAGCTCGGCGATCTGAGCTTTATGTATAAGATCCTTAACTCGCGGCGAGTCAAGCAGCACTTCGATTGCTGCCACACGTCCGCCCTCTATCGTTCTAACTAGGCGCTGACTTACGATACCGCGCAAATTAAGACTCAACTGCAGGTATATCTGTTGGTGTCGATCGGCCGGAAAGAAGTTCATGATTCTCTCCATCGCTTGATTCGCGTTATTACTATGCAGCGTAGCAAGGCAGAGATGTCCTGTTTCTGCAAATGTGATTGCGGCCTCCATAGTCTCGGTATCTCGCACCTCACCAATTAAAACAACATCTGGCGCCTGACGTAGTGCATTCTTTAGTGCATTTCCGTAGCTCGACGTATCCATCCCGATCTCGCGCTGCGTAACAATTGACTTCTTGTGAACATGTACAAATTCAATCGGGTCCTCAATCGTTACAATGTGACCAGAGGCATTCGTATTTCTCCAATCTATCATCGCTGCCAGAGTTGTAGACTTACCTGAACCGGTGGCGCCGACTACCAATACCAATCCTCTTTTGGTCATCGCCATATCTTTAAGTATCTGTGGCAGAGCAAGATCATCTATAGCAAGAATATTTGATTTTATCTGACGAATGACTACCCCGATAAAGGTCTTCTGCCTAAATACGTTAACTCGAAAGCGTCCCAGATTAGAGTAGTAGAGTGCTAAATTCTGCTCACTACGCTCATGAAACTCCTTCTGCTGCTTGTCACTCATGATACTCATGGCAAGCCCCTCTGTGTCTGTTGATTGCAAACAACGAGAACCTGCGGGCCTAACCACACCGTTTATTCGATACATTGGTGGACTATCGACTGTAAGATATAGGTCTGAAGCGTCATGCTCCACCATTACTGATAGTAGTTTAGTAATATCTAACATTTAGTGTCCCTTTCCTTTGAATTTTGTAGTCGTCATATCCTGCTCTTTAAACATATCAGGATTACCGCTCTTCTCCATCGCAGTTTCCCGGGAGATTAAATTCTTATCAAACAACTCCTTAAGCGCCATATCCATAGTCTGCATGCCAACACCCTGGGATGTTTGCATCACGCTAGGGATCTGATGAATCTTTCCTTCACGAATAAGATTTTTAACCGCTACAGTTCCGATTAACACCTCTAAGCAGGCTATACGCCCGCCGCCAACTTTTTTGCAAAGTGTCTGGGTGATAATGGCCTGAATTGACTCCGAAAACATTGCACGTACCTGTGCCTGTTGTGATGGAGGAAATACGTCAATAATACGATCTACTGTTTTCGGAGCACTCGATGTATGCAATGTTCCGAAAACCAAGTGGCCCGTTTCAGCCGCCGTTAAGGCAAGCTGAATCGTTTCCAGGTCTCTCATTTCACCGACTAGAATGATATCAGGATCTTCTCGCAGTGCTGCTTTGAGTGAATTTGCAAATGATTTGGTATGAGGGCCAACCTCACGTTGATTGACTAAACATTTCTTCGATCTATGCACGAATTCAATGGGATCCTCGATGGTCAATATATGCCCCTCGAGCTCGTCATTAATCAGGTCAATCATGCCGGCTAAAGTTGTTGATTTACCTGAACCTGTTGGTCCAGTTACTAGAACTAACCCCTTCTCCCTTCTTGAAAGCTCAGCCAAAATAGGTGGAACTCCAAGCTGCTCAAGTGTAAGAATCTTTGTCGGAATCTTTCTAAAAACAGCACCCATACCACGATTCTGACGAAATACGTTAACACGAAAACGAGCTACATCTCCAAGCTCCATTGAAAAATCTAAGTCAGAATACTCTTCAAAATGTTTACGCTGTGCATCATTCATGATGTCATAAATAATGGTGTGCGTCTGCTCCATGGTAAGTGGAGGAACCTTAATTTTTTTCATGTCGCCACTGACGCGGATCATAGGAGGTTCACCGGAACTTATGTGTAAATCCGAAGCATCCTGCTGATAGGCGAAGGTTAGAAGTTGCGCTATATCCATAAAGCTAGTTCCCTAAGCTATTTATCGGTAGTCTTGGCAATAGGCTAAACTGCTATTGAAAAAAAATAAGGTGGGATTGCAAGTTAAGGCTCAGCAGATTTCGTGGAAAAAACATGGTATTTACAGGGCATTATATGTTTTACTAGGAAATCAATAAGAACTATAATACACAGTTATGAAATATTTTCTTAGTGTCTGCATATTTTTATTGTTTACCTCTTCGCTTTTATGGGCAGAGGAGCAGTCACACTCAAAGAGCATAAAATGCCCAGCAGTAATAGCAGATCGTGATAGTGGAGTCTTTTATACTGGTCGAGATTTTCGCTGCTTTGATAATAAAAGGTCCGCAAAAAATAAAGGCTTTATAAGTGCAGAGTCACTTGTTGTTCCTGATTTTACGGGATGGTGGCGCTTAGGGGTAACGCAGGTTCAGGATACTTGCAGCACGGCACCTTTTGAGACACTGGGTAAAACAAGTATTTTCTTACAGGTAAAGCATACTGACTCCGGGTTGTTTGTAGGCCTCTGCCCTGGCAAGGAGAAGTATGTAGGAAACATCAATTCAAGCAAAAATGGATTTTTAGTTAGTAGCAGCACCACAACCTTAAATGATCCGGATTGCAACGGTGGAGAAGCAGATATTAGGTATTATGTTGAGGTCAGTAAAGTTGATGCCTTCATTACCACTGCTGGCAGCGTTAGATACTCCAAGATAAAATCATGCAAGGATATTACTGCAGGGTCATTTCACTGTAGCACCGTATACGAAGGAACTGGCGGACGAGAAACCCCCGATCACCGTTTCTGGCCAGAGGTACCGGAGAATATAAACGAATTCAACGCCTCATGCGATTGGGCACAGACAAAGTGTGCGGAGTGTCATGGCTAGAGCGTATAATTAAATCCCATATCCAGTTACCAAAAATCTAATGTTGCAGTATACTAATACGCTGGAACATAAGTTTTGCAACCTACTGGGACCGCGGGCTTCCAGCCCGCAACGAGTTAGATGCAAATTCGTATGCGGGCTGGAAGCCCGCGGTCCCAGTTTAAACAACACTAAATATTAATGGCACAGCTGCTCCTACACCCCAACTTTTCCCCCTCTAATTATTACGGATTACACGGATCTGCTAAGGGCTGGACTATTGCTCGTATCGCACAGAAGGAAAGCAAGCTTTTGGTTATCTGTAAAGATCGTGGCAGCGCAGAGAATCTGTTCGCTGATATTAATTTTTTTTCATCAAACACCTCAGTCATACTCTATCCAGGATGGGAAAGCCTGCCACTCGAACCGGTCTCAGCATCTGTTGATACCTCAGCAGAAAGAATCCGTATTTTTTCTAAACTAGCTGAAGCATCGCCATCAATAATCGTAGCTTCGATACAGGATCTGGCTCAACGTGTACTGCCTAAGGAGATCTTACAAAAGCTCTGCTTTTCACTTTATACCGCACAACGTTGGCAGCGTGAAGAATTGCTGCAACGTTTAAGTTATTTAGGCTACCGCCGCGTATCCTTGGTTGAGGAAATCGGAGAGTTCGCTGTTCGCGGTGGTATAATAGATATTTTCCCTTCCAACACATTAAAGCCTATCAGAGTCGAATTCCTTGACAACGAAATTGAGGCTATTAAAACATTTGATGCTGCTACTCAGAGATCCAACAGCTCAATTGAAAAGATAGATCTACTTGCAGTTCAGGAATGGCCCAATCTTAAATCGCCTGATTTTAGTTCATTACTCCAAACTGCTACAGTACGGATTAAAGAGCGAGCACGTGAACTAGAGGTGCAGCCACGTGAGGTTGAGCGCATCCTCACTGCACTGCGAAGCGGAATGCACATACCAGGGATCGAGCTATTGCAATCACTAGTCGTAGGACCACTTACCTCTTTATTCGATCTCCTCAGTACGGATACCGGGGTTGTAATCAATGAAAAGATCAGTATAGAACGGGAGTTAGATCAGTATTGGGATCTAATTGATGAACGGGAAGCGCGTCTTGCTGAACATCACTGCTTAATACCGAGAAAGGAGGAGCAGTATCTAACCAATATTGAGTTTCAGAAAACTATATCTAAATTTAAATCATACAACATTAACTCTCTTGAGATTTTAGATGGCGATTCTAGCAGAGATGCTATCAACCTTAAATCTTCGTCTAATATTGAATTAATTACCAAACTTAAAACTAAGGTTGGTACTGGTCGCGCATTAGATCCGCTCCGCGCATTTATAGCTACATTTCGTGAACAAGCCTTCAAGATTGCATTCGTTGCAGGCTCGCAACAACGAGGGGAACGTCTTGCTAAACTTTTACTAGAGATTGGTATTGAAGCGCAGATATGTGGGAAATCTGCTGTTGAATGGCTCAATTCAGCTCACCCCTACCCAGTTGTCATAATACAGGGACAACTCTCGGAGGGAGTACAGCTGCCAAGTGAAAATTTAGTATTCATATCTGAGAACGAAGTATTTGCAGAGCGTTCTCATCGTAAAGCAGGCGCACCGAAGGCCTCACTTAAAAAGCTACTAAGTACACTTGCGCAGCTTAAGGAAAATGACTTCACAGTCCATGTAGATTATGGCATCGGCGTTTATCGCGGCCTTAAGCATATAAAGATCGAGGGTGTTTTTGGAGATTTTCTCCAGATTGAATACGCTGATAGTACGCTCTATCTTCCGGTTCAAAATATATCAAAGATTCAGAAATTTGCAGCCGCTGATGGACAGGCACCTAACATAGATAAGCTCAGTTCCAATAGTTGGAGCAAGACGAAACAGAAGGTACGTGAGTCTGTGATGGAGCTGGCAGGAGACCTAATAAAACTTTACGCAGAGCGGAGCGTTGTAAAAGGTTGGCGTTTTGATCCATTAGGCGCCGAAGATGAGCGTTTTGCCGATAGCTTCCCATTTGATGAAACTGCGGATCAGCTAAGAGCAATCGAGGAAACTATTAGCGACATGGCTCGAGATCGACCGATGGACCGTCTAATCTGTGGAGATGCAGGCTTCGGCAAGACGGAGGTAGCTTTGCGTGCTGCCTGGAAATGCTTTCAGCACGGAAGACAGGTTGCCTTACTCGTTCCAACTACAATACTAGTAGAGCAGCATCGCCAGACTTTTGCGGATCGTTTCTTAGGATATCCTATTAAGGTTGGTGCAATTAGCCGTTTTTATTCAAAGGAGGAAAATCGCGCAACCCTTGCACAGCTAGCTAGCGGTGATCTGGATGTTGTAATTGGAACACACCGTTTATTACAAAAAGATGTAGTAATTAAAGATTTAGGGTTAGTGATTATAGATGAAGAGCATCGCTTCGGAGTGAAACAAAAGGAGCGACTAAAGAGTCTTAAAAAGATGGTGGATGTTCTTACCCTCACCGCCACCCCTATTCCGCGCACATTGCATATGTCACTTCTAGGCATTCGTGATATTAGTCTTATCAGCACAGCACCACATGATCGCCGTGTCATTAAAACCTACGTTGCACAGTCAGGTGAAGCGATTATTAGGGATGCAATCCTTAGAGAGCTCCAGCGCGGCGGGCAGATTTTTTTCCTGCATAATAGAGTGCAAGGAATAGAAATTATAGTGGATCGACTACGTGGGCTCGTTCCGGAGGCTAGATTTGATTTTGCGCATGGTCAGATGCAGGAGAATGACCTTGAAAAGAAGATGCTTAAATTTGTAGAAAAGAAAACTGATGTACTTATTAGTACAACCATAATCGAATCAGGTCTTGATATCCCAAACGCCAATACAATAATTATTGACCGCGCTGATATGTTCGGGCTTGCGCAGCTTTATCAGCTGCGCGGACGTGTGGGCCGCAGTAACCGTCAAGCATATTGTTATCTTCTAATACCGGAGCTCAAGAATATCACCCGCGATGCTGAGGAGAGACTCAATGCTCTTCAGGCACTGGATGACTTAGGTCAAGGCTTTCAACTTGCCATAAGAGATCTAGAGATCCGAGGAGCCGGGAATCTACTCGGCAAGGAGCAATCCGGAAACGTACTAATGGTTGGATTCGAGCTTTATACGAAGATTCTTAAAGAGGCGGTGCTAAACTTAAAGGGTGAGGAGTTAGAGCTTGAGGAAGGGCTTGATCCGGAGGTAAAGCTTGGAATTCCGGCTTTTATCCCAGATTATTATATTCCGGATATATCTGAACGCCTCATTCTGTATCAGAGATTATCTCAAATAGTAATCTCAGAGGAAGCTGATGAATTAAAGATCGAGATAGATGACCGTTTCGGCACACTACCAAAGGAGGTAGAGAATCTAGTAGAGTTAATGCGTTTTAGAGCGTTGATGAGAAGATGTGGTGTCGAAAAGGCAGAGCTCTCAGATGGAAGACTGCTCTTATCTTTTAGCCCACGCAGTAAGGTTGATACAAAAACGGCGATATCTATGGTTCAATCAAACCCACACCGATTCCGGCTTAATAAAAGCGGAACATTTTCGATGTCTCTAAATAATCCTAAGATCTCGACACCTGCAGATGTTGCTAAAGAGGTTGAACCGATACTAAGAATGATTATCCTACCATAGCTTCTTGAAAACTAAGCTTTCCCCTTCAGTAAGAATTAGAAAGTAATCTTTATGCCCCTGGCCCCTTTACTAAATCAAACGGCATAGATTTGAAATATTCAAGCCTAATCAAGATGGTCTCCACGTTTCTGATAAACTTTGAAAAGCGCTGCCTCATTTCATCCATGATCTGTGAATACTGCTCGTAATCAGTAACCTCGAGCTCTAATTCAGTTGTTCGATCCCCAATCTGTCGAACATAATAGGTTATATGCGGCTGCATTTTACAAAATTCTAAGAGTTGACTCTCTAGATGTGGATCGAATGTTTGAAATTCTAATTGTGATTTGAATAATTTCATCCCTATTTTTTCTCGATCAATCTCAATTCTATAACCAACGATGATACCCAGGCTTTCTAATTTTTTTATTCTATATGTGACCATTATTGGAGTTACACCAAGGATCTCTGCTAATTCCTTATTCGAATAACGGGAATTCTGAGAGAGCTGCTCCAATAAATTAAAATCTATCTTATCTAATGCAAGATTATCTGGCTCACCTCCGATGCTAAAGTATTCACTACCATAGCCAAGTAAATAATTCTTTCGAAAATACCAGCTATCAACAATAGTATAGACACTAAAGCGCACCAAGATATCAGAGAATTGGGCAAGAATATTCTCCTGAATTGTGTGAAACTCCTTAGGAGTTCTAGCAAAAGTTGCAAACATCAAATCCCACAATCCGGTACAAGCAGCCACCCAATAAATCCTAGGATGCTTATTCAAAAATTGTATTAAAGCTGCTATCCGTTTTGGATTATTTTCAAGACGAAGATAAGTTTTATGAACCATCAATCCAAATTTGTAAGGGTTAACACTGGTGGTATACTTGGTAATTAGTTTTTGATCAGCCAGTCGATCGATCCGATATTTAATTCGATCTCTTCCAAGTTTTAGTTTTCTAGATAAGTCTGCGAGAGAAATTCTTGAGTTGTGATCCAACTCATATAAAATCCTCTGATTAATTTGGTCAAGCTTAGGTGAAATATCCATATTTTTAAGTATCCTCTATGATATTTTATTAATAATACGTGGTTTATGAACATTTTAGTAGTGGAATTTTGTAATTGTCAGCTTAATATATACTGCAAGATTCATTATACGATAGATCCTTGCTATTATCCTTATTTACAATAATTACTAGCTTTATCTTATTAATATTCAGCCTATTAATTAATTTACTTTATTATATTTTATAAATGTGTATAATTCAGGAATCAAACGGTTTTATTTGGAGTCATTTTATGTCGATCACTGAGCTAACAAATTTAACAGAATCTGAGCACGAAAAAGTAGTAGTTATCACCGAACCAAGCATCGGGTTGCACGGTGTGATTGCAATTCACAATACTAAGCTTGGCCCAGCCTTAGGCGGTTGTCGTGTACAGAACTACCCTACTGAAGCTGCAGCCATAAAAGATGCACTTCTTCTATCCCAAGGCATGACTTATAAAAATGCCCTAGCAGAGCTCCCCTTTGGAGGCGGCAAAGCATGCTTGATATCTAAAGGCTTAGTGGGCCAGCAGCGGATCGAGGTCTTTAAAGCCTTTGCGGAGTATGTAGAAAGTCTCGATGGACAATATATCACTGCTGAAGATCTTGGAACCACAGTAAGTGATGTAATGACAATGCGGAGCGTTACAAAGCATGCTTGCTGCTTTGCCACAGAAATTGGCGGTTCAGGAGATCCCTCCCCTTGGACTGCTAGAGGACTTTTCAAAGCTATCCTAGCAGCTGCTCAATTTAGATATTATTCAAATAGTTTGCGTGAAAAGTCTATATATGTAGAAGGTGTTGGTAAAGTTGGCTACCACCTTATTCAACTTCTCTCTCAGGCAGGTTGTAAAATATATGCGTCAGATCTCAATGCAGAAAGATTAGAGATCGTAGTAAATGAATTTGGCGTAGAGCCGATATCCCTCAATGAATCGACAAAGATCAAGGTAAATATATTTTCACCTTGCGCTATAGGCCAAACGGTCAACATCAGAAATCTTAACATGATCGATTCTGAGATTATCGCAGGTGGCGCTAATAATCAGATCGCTGATGACTTAGCTCGTCAGCATATCATGAAGAAAAAAATAACATATTGTCCAGACTTTGCGGCAAATGCAGGTGGTGTTATTGCTGCTGCGGGCGAATTCAGAAGCACTGAATGGGACGAAAATTGGGTTAAAGAAAAGATTGACAATCTATACCACACCATTTACGGAATACTACTGGAATCTACCATTTCTGGCCGCTTTGCTGAGGATATTGCGATAGGCATGGCAAGGCGCAGATTAGATGGCTATGAAACTTCGGAGGATATTACCGTCTCAAATTTTTTAAGGAGTTGTAATATGGATAGAGAGATATTATAGCGAATGAGATACGTCCGTAGCGAATTTCGCTACGGACTGATATCACTCACTATATAAGCCCGAATTCGCAAAGCTGCGAATTCGGAAGCATAGTTTGAGACTCAAAGATAGAAAAAACCGATGACTACTGGTCGCCTAGTGCTACTCTAAAATCATGGTAGTTCTTATACTGTGAGCTAGCAGGATCTATCACATGCTTTTTACAGGTTACATTGCTTTCTACATTATCGATATCAAATGTTCCAACTGTGCTTGCGTCCCATAAATAGCCATCATCTGAGCTTATCTTTGTATTCTGAATGATAACCTGATCAGATGCGCCTATCTGCATGTTAAAACGATCTCCTTTGCCAGGAGGCAATGTGAAGGTGCTGTTGTATATTGCAAGGGTCCCAATATTCATATTTTGTGAGCCACTACCATGATATACGACTAGACCGCCAGTTCCAGAGCACCCTGTAGTTGGATCGGAACCAGCCTCGTAGTATACGTTGCTAAGAAGCATATTGCCATTCTGTCTTCCAGCGTTGGTAAATGCTGAGCCGCCTCCGCAGTAATCTCCAAGCCCGGGCTCGATGCATGTGACATTAAGTATTGAGATATCACCATTTCCAGGTAAACCGGTTGACTCACCAGCTCTATTAACATACTGTTTACAAGTTCTTCCTAGATAAGCCATAAGTAAATTCTCAACACGTATCTTATTCTCCTGTTGATGATTATACCAAGCATGCTCCTCTGGGATATTCTCGATAGAACCACCACGCCATAGCACATTTCCTATACGCCACGATAACACTCCCCACTTTACATGCTTACCACCACTCAAGTCTGATGGATTAGATGGATTCCATGTTCCGATTACTGATACATCTAAAAAGTTTATATCTGTAAATGAACCATTATTTTCAGCAAATATTATCCCTGCTCTGTCCGATGGCCTAATGAGCAAGTCAACGAAGGTTAAATAGCTTGCCTGAGAGAAATAAATAGTGTCGCCACCACCGCTAGGGTTGCGCTTTATTTCAACCGACCCGTAGCCTTGCTCAGCCATGACCCAACGTTGAGGAGCTACCTTTTGAGAGGCTTTATCTTTAATATCGCCGATATGTGGGTATAGCCCAGGAGCAATAGAAATCACATCTCCAGGCACTGATACTGCAATCGCCGCATTGATAGGAGAGCTAGCAGGGGTAAATTTGCCATTCTTAGTATATCCACCAGTATCTACTTTGATCGTTGCGTCTGTAACTGGATCTGGAACATACATAGTACCTTGAAAATTACTCCTTAAAATATTAGCACCTTGATATGCTCTTGCTTCGTAATAGTATTCCTTGCCAAGCTGTCCACTTGGCACAGTGATGGTAAATGTATATAGTCCAAAACTATCTGTTACTCCTGATTTATATAGGACTGAATTAGGCAGCTCTCCCGTGACTGTATCAGGCGCTGATGGATCCTGATAAACCTCTACAGCAAGTCCTGCTTGGTTAGTTTTTGTATCTAAAGTAAACGTCATCATTTGTCCTGCATATGCAGCATGATCATCCACAGTTAAAGACATCAGTGAGCCATGATATGGTTGTACAACAGTAATTAAGACCGTACAGTTTGTACTTTGGACATTGTTATTGTCAGTCACTACAAGAGAAGCAGTATACGTACCGACTGCTTGATATTGATGATTAGCTACTGAGGAGCCTGAACTTTGAGAATTACTATCACCAAAATCAAAGTGATAATCAATAATTGTCCCATCACTATCAATGCTTTTTGTGCCATCAAAGTTAACACTTAAAGGAGCGGGTCCGTAACGCTTATCCGCAGTTAAGGAGCAAACTGGAGGAATGTTTGTTGGGCTTGGAGTGGCTGTAGGAGTTGGCGTTACTGTAGGTGTGGATGTTGGTGTTGGTGTTGCAGTAGGATCGTTATCATCACTAGGTGGTGCAGGTATAAATGGATCGTCGTTGTTATCCTGCCCTAATTTAATTTCTCCAGCTCTACATGCGTTTATAAAGGCCAGATCTATCTTATGCTTGGCTGCTCTCTTAGGTTTATTACTCTTTCGCGCCTCTTTGATAGCTAGCTTAATAGTCTTTATTAGCTTATTGGGATTTACTATCTCAGTATAAGCTCCACGCTTACTACTTGCCACTGTAGTTGGCAATATGCAAGCCAGTTTTCTTTTACCTCCACTTACAGGTACCACAACTGACTCAGTTTGAGCAAATGACAGAGTACAATCTACTAGATTAATTATCAGAAATATAAATGAGATCGTTTTAATAATATTTATATATTTATTTACTGTCTGCATAATCCGCCTTTACCTGTAATAAAAAGATCGTAATCGCTTTCAACCTCACTTTTAGTTAGTGCACGGTTTAAAAACTTTGCTTCGTCAACTAATCCGTTATTTTTATCATCGAATGTAGATGGGCCAGGTTCGCCAACAATAGCATAGTTGCACTCTCCGATCGGCTGCCCTGAATCACGTGGATCTCTAGTAGTAATCTTAGAAGCTACTTTACAAACATTGTATCCATTGCCATCAGAGCGCGATCCGCAGCTTGAGTGGTTCATGTATAGAGCCAACTCTCTTGCGTCTGCATCATGAGTACAGGTTACATATTGCCACTCTCCCCAAGGGAAACTCGGGCTAGTAACTTTTTCTCTATGACTTAGATCACTGTCAGGATCAAATGCACAGGTAATTCTTCCACCGTTCCAGTGTGTTGTATCGTCAATATATAGATTAATTGCCACAGTACTGCTTGGACCCTGCTGATCAAATATCGTCATTTTATCAGAGTTATTCTTGCCACGCGGATTTACCCAGGCCGACATCGTAAAACTACTGCCATAAAATTGATTCGATTTAACTGGCAGGGTGTAGTGCGCTTCCTGGATGTTTGCACAATCCTTAGCAAGTCCAAAAAATCCAGGCACTGATTGTGGACATGTATGTCCTGGATACAATGCATAATCAATACATATTGAATGATAACCATTCGCAGAGGAATCAAGCGCAACAGAGTCATCCTGCTCCTCATGCTCGTAGTAAAATACAAGTGAATTAGAGCAAGGTCCTGAGGCAATATCACCATTACCATCATAGCCGTAAAATAACTGTTGCACTTTAACGCTATCTTGTGAGCCGTCATTCACCAATAGTTCAATAGTGTAATTACCAACAACGTCCGGAATAAAACTTGCGATTGGTTGATCTGGACTTGCAAGCGTTGCATTACTTCCAACTGGTGCAGTAACGATACTCCATAGATATGTAAGTGGACTATTTTCTGGATCACTACTTTGAGAGCCATCAAGATAAGCCATTACTCCAGTTTGACCGTAAGGAGGTGAACTAACAGTAGCAACTGGAATTAAATTCTCTGCTGTTGACGTTGGTGTTGGTGTAGGTGTAGGAGTATTTGTTGCAACGGCTGTTGGCGTTGATGACGCTATAGTCTCTGGAGTACTAGTGGGTTCTGGATTAGGAATATTTGGGTCAGAGGGTGGAGCGATAGGACTACCATTCTCCTCACTTGGATACTTCATTTCTGAGCAGATTTTATCCGCTCGAAATACTGCTTTTTCATCTGGACTACGCTGTGATCTAGGCAGCTTAGAAATCTTACGTACATTGCGTCTACTTATAAACTTAACTACTTCATTGTTTCTAATCCTACCTAGCCGAGGAGCGTTATCAATAAATATACACCCAAGTCTATATTTTGCATTGATAACAGTGACCGTACCTAATTCTCTTGTTGAATTATCTTGAGAACTAGCATTCCCAACCACCAACAGGAATATAAGAAAAATTATTGCGTGTACTACCTTAACCACTTGAAATCTCTATGGAATACTTTTGTTATTATTATATTAAAGCCTGTAGAGCTGTTAGTGCAATTTACATACCTGGAGGAGCTCGCTTACTGAGGTGTTAAAATGACTATTCTGGGGAGCATAAGCGCATTTGCTCAACAACTCCGAGAGCCTGAGATTATTGAGCAAAGAAGATCAGCAATTAGGATGTTGTCTTTTGAGAGCGTCTGATATTTGCCCTAAGCCACAGCATTAATCCTACACCTCCAAAGAGTAGAAATGAGATTGGGGCAAGCCAAGCGATGAGACCAACGCCTGATGTTTGTGGGACAGCGCTAATCTGAGTACCAAAACGCCCAAATAGATACTGCATAATCTGCTCTTCACTCTCACCATTTATAATCCTCTGCCGCAGTTCATCTTTTAAATCAGTAGCACTTGAGCTTGGACAATCGCTTAATACTCGGCCTGGGCAGAATGGGCTAAGTACTGAATCGAAGATTCGTTTGGCTGTAAGCTCCTGCTCTTTTGCAAGATCCAGCGAAAAGGCAGCTGTACTAATAATACAAGTAGATAAGAAAAAAACTATGGCTAAATATGAGCGGGGAATGAGATTCATTTTATGCCCCATACTGTTTTAGATAATTAGCAATCGAGCTTTGCTGGTCTGAGCTAAGCAAAATACCGCTTTCATTTTCCCTACTAAGATACTGCACAATCTCATGTATGTTAACTAGAGGAGCAACAGTAAGCCCTAATTCTTTCTCTGATTCTTTAATAGCCGATAGTGTGGTTGTGCCGCGTTCACATCTATCAACAGAAATTACAACTGATATAATTTCGACTTTGGCTATACTGTTAAGAAATGGCACAACCTCTCTCAGTGTTGTACCTGCGGTAATTACATCCTCGACAATTATAAGACGTGAGCCATCCTGAATCTTGCCTCCTACGATAACTCCACCATCTCCATGCTCTTTCGCCTCTTTGCGGTTAAAAGCAAAACCTATGTCCATCTGATGCTGAGTAGCTAGTGCGGCTGAAGTTGCAACTGCGAGAGGGATTCCTTTGTAGGCAGGACCAAATATTAAATCAATTCTTCCTAAGCCAAGATTAACAATATGATCAGCGTAAAATCCTCCAAGTTGACCGATCTTAGCGCCGCTATTGAAATTCCCAGTATTTACAAAGTATGGCGTTTTTCTTCCTGACTTAGTAGTAAAATCCCCAAAAGTAAGAGCTCCTGATTTTACTAAGAAATCAATGAATTTTATCTGATATGGCTTAAGCATGCTGCTGGTCCACTAATATCAAAGTTAGATCTTCAAGGCAACATCCTAGCAATATCATGTTATGTAGCAGCTCAAAAAGTGTGGGTAAAACCGTAGGACAGCGAACGTCTTGAAACGGGTCCCCGAGCGCCCATTTTAAGCCGTTCTCCGAGCCTACAGCTCGTCCTGGCCATCCATGGCTAGGCTATAGAAAGTGACAGAATAACGCTACGGCATTCTGTCACTTGCGATACTATTGTCTCTATTCATCTGCGCTTTGCTGAGGTGCGTTCTTAACTGAATACGCCATAAAACCGGCAAAGGCAGTAAGAGGTAGTACGACAAGTAAGATTCCTACTGTAATCGCAACAAAGCGTGATGCTAGAGAAACTTTAGTTTTTCCGAAGAGATCTTGTCGCAGAGCCGCAATGCGCTCTGTAAGTCCCGGGTGGGTTGACAACCAGCGTCCAAGAGTCATTAATCCGGTGTTTAACTGCTCCCGTTGTGCGAGATACTGCTCTATGTTGACCTGCGAGGCTAATTTTCCACCAACAGCAAGTACCTTCAACCCCTCTAGTGCGTTATCAGTCCTACCTACTGCCCAGAAACCCCAAGCATCGCAGGTATACTCACAGGCACGTGAATAGGCTTTACCTAGAAATGGAATCATTTTTCCTGGTGCTAATAACCAGAACCAGTTTAGATGTCCAGCTTTAAGATGAGAAAGCTCATGTGCGATTATAAAATCCCTGGCATTCTCATTATTGCCACAAGCCTCTAGTAGCTCAGTGTACACAACCACCATATTTGACCCACGAAATTTAGTAGCTAGCGCGTTTAACGCTCCGCCTGACTGTGTAAGATAAAATTCAGGAACTCTCTTTAATCCTATTTTTTTAGTCAATCTTATAAGGCTCTGATGGAGTTCAGGAAACTGATTTTCGCTAACTCGCACAGCGCTACTACGCAGATAGGCTACGAAGGAAAGGTGCCCCAGAAATATAAGTAAGCCAAAGAAGACCAGATAGAGTAGACCGACTACTGAAACAGCCAATAGCGTCCAAGCCAGTAGAGAAGCTACTATCAATATGAATTTAAGCAAACTCTCACCTGCAGCACGGTGCGGCAAGCCCATGCCTGCTGAGTCAAACTGTGAGGACTCAATCTCTATAGATTTTTGAAGCTCGCTCTTAAGAGCGCTACTTGAGTTGCTAGATCCAGTTGTTACGGTGCCAAAATTATTCTGATTAATCATAAATTACTCCTGTAAAAATTCGATATTTACTATCTTGATAAACTAATCTTGCAGATAAGACAGATTGCTTCTATTTTTTTGAATTAAAGAATTTGAACAATCCCATAGTGTTACACCTGGAGAGCTTGCTTCATTCAATGATACAGTTCCGAACTGTCTGATCCTGTAATCAATAAAATAATTATGATCTAAGAAATAGCATCATATTGAATAGCTTCATCATATATCAGTCGAAATATAATCTGATGTCAGCAATTTCAACGAATAGGTTGAGTCAGCATGGGGGTACCAATTGTGTTAAGCGGAGAGCTAGAGAGAGATATTCTTATCTGGATTAACGGCGCGGAATCTAATATTCCTGATACGCAAGCTGCGCTACCGCGTGCCTCTGTTAGATTGTTATTACTTAGTCTAGCTCTAAGAAATAAAGAAAGGATGGGAACAGACATCACTCAATCAACCCAGGTTTCATTTCTTGAGCTCGATCGCACAAACCTATTCCGTACACTGATTAAGTTAAGCAAACAAGGACATTTAGAATTTATAGGCAACCAGGGTGAGTATATCAATGAACAGGAGTTAAATACAGTATACTCCAATCTTCTTAACGGCTCATTTAATGGAGAGGTGCAACTTACAGCGTCAGGCTTATTAGAATTAATACGCCAGAAAAAACTCATGAGAACTACGCTTTAGTATAGCGAGTGAGATAAGTCCGTAGCAAAATTCGCTACGGACTTATCTCACTCGCTAAAGGAGTCTGCTAAGTTATCACCTGATAAATCTGACCGATTTCCTGCTGCTTACTAATACTAACATTTAGATCTTTAAGTAAACCGTTATCGATGCCGTAGATCCAACCGTGAACTGATAGCTGCTGCCCGCTTGCCCAAGCTTCCTGAACAACTGTTGTATGACAGATATTCTTTACCTGCTCAATTACATTAAGCTCACATAGCCTGTTAAGCTGCTGCGATGGATCCTTGATTGCCTCTAGAGCAGCACAATGCTTACTAAAAATATCTTTTATATGTCTTAGCCAGTTATCGATTAAACCAAACTGAGAACTGCCTAAAGCTGCCTGTACACCACCACAGCCGTAGTGACCGCACAAAATTATGTGCTTAACCTTAAGCACAGCTACTGCATACTGAATAACTGAGAGACAATTAAAGTCAGTATGTACGACGATATTGGCGACATTGCGGTGAACAAAGATCTCCCCCGGAAGAAGTCCTACTATTTGGTTGGCTGGAACACGGCTATCAGAGCAGCCGATCCATAGATACTGCGGGGACTGCTGCTTTGAAAGTTTAGAAAAAAATTCTGGATCCTGTGCCTTTACTCTGCTGGCCCAGTCACGATTACGATCGAGTAGCTCGTGTAGTGTTTTCATAAATATTTAGATAAGAATGAAATAATTTTAAACTAGATGCAATAGGATCAGACAATTAGGGCAAATTACAACATTTGGACATTTCATATCTATTTGAGCATTACTACAATCTATGATAACTATATCCATTTCACTTTTATAGTTATTAACGACTTTACCTATGACGATCTCTGATGAGGCAAGAGCATTGATTGCTGAGGAAGAAAAGATCCTTGCTGATATTAACATATCCTTACAGAATCAGCTGCAGCGTGATGCACATAGACTTGTCACCGAGCGGGCGCGATCTCGGGAGCTTACCTCAAACCTAGTGGCTGCCAAACGGGTAGAGGATAAAGCGATGCTGGCATCTGATGAGGCAGTCTCTCACGGCTTATCCGATCAGAAACAACGTGACATTACTAATATAGAAACTCTACTCAAGAAACCTTACTTTGCCCGTATCGTCCTAAGCGAAGAGCAGGCAGATGGGAGCCTTAAAAAAATTGAGTATAAGCTTGGTTTTGCAGCAAATCCTGATTGTAGAATTGTTGATTGGCGAAAGGCGCCAATAGCTAAGCTTTATTATGAATATAAAGAAGGGGATCTCTATTCCGATATGATCCTGGGACGTGAGCGCACAGGCACGATTGAGCTGCGACATTCAGTTGAGATCGAAAATAGAGTTTTGAAGCGCTTAGTATGTCGCTGCGGAGTATTTGAAAAACAGAACGGTGAGTGGAAAGAGGTCGGAAAGCCAGGTGCAGAGCGTAGTAAAAAGTCAGGCGCCCTACCTGAAATACTCGCCTTAATAACTGCCGAACAGTTTAGAACGATAACTGAGGACGCCACCACTGCAATCATCATTCAGGGTATTGCCGGTTCAGGCAAAACAACCGTAGCGCTTCACCGCTTGGCCTGGTGTTTACACAGTGAAAACTCAGCTCTTAAGCCGCATGAAGCTTTAATTGTTGTTTTAAGCCCTGTGCTTAAGGCTTATATATCAAAAACACTTCCTGCAATGGAGGTGCACGGTGTACGCGTTTTAACTTTTAGCGAATTTGCCTGTGAAAGCATAAAGGTTCATCTTCCTAATTTTGTTGAAGCTGGCAAATTGCGCCGAGCGGAGACTCCCTGCCCTACCAGTATCGAACGGGTTAAAAGATCAATGGCTATGTTGGCAGCAATTGAGAAATATGCTGATGGGTATAAAAATCGCACGACTTGGCAAGGCTATACACAGGATATCCTTGCAGTACTATCTGATTTCCGAACAATAATTAGCTCAGATGAAACTAAGCTGCTTAGTGCTGACCTTATTAATGAAACAAGGCAACGAACAATCACAAACTTCGCCGCTGGAACTATTGACGAGGCTGATGAAGCTTTAATTCTAAGACTAATAGAGCTTAAAGTCGGAGGTGTTTCATTACGTGCCGGGACAGTTGGTCGTTACGGTCATATTGTGGTTGATGAAATACAGGACTGCTCTGCTCCTCAGATTGCCTCTCTAATCGGAGCTGTCAATAAAACCAGTAATCTGACTTTAGTAGGTGACAACAGCCAGCAGATTAACGCAAATTCCTCTTTCCCTGATTGGGAGAAGTTAAGAGAACGGTGGGCTTTTAAGGACTCTATGTCGAAGTTTGTAAGTCTTACAGTAAGCCATCGATCCACTCTTCCGATCATGAAATTTGCCGAAGCCGTACAGGGACGCGCTACTGTAAGCAGTGGCCGACCAGGACGTACTCCGATCTGGTTCCGCTGCCAAACAGAGGCAAAAGGTATCGTCTCTATGAGAGATTGGCTTTTAAAGGCGATTGAAAAATATCCTGGACAGATGACTGCTGTAATCTGTCATGATCTTGGCGAAGCAAAGGATGCTCTTAGTTTATTAAAACCTACCTTTGGCGGCGCTATCCGGCTTGGTGATAGCACAATTTTTGCATTTGATGAAGGCATTGTCGTATCTGCTGTCAAGGAGGTGAAAGGCTTAGAGTTTACTAACGTTGCTATCTGGAATCCATCCGCACGCAGGTATCCGGATATGCAAGAGAATCGAAATGCTCTCTATATTGCCGCCACCCGAGCCGAAGAGAATCTCGCGCTAGTTACCTGGGCAAAACCATCACCGCTTCTGCCGGACTTTAAATCAGACTTAGTAAGAGGAATGCTGGTTCTTGAGGAGGAAGAGCAGCAAGACGATAATTTTGAAAAGCAGCGACATGTATGATACTTGCACCGAATAAACTAGATTTTCTTATTCGGACCGCGGGACGCGCCTGGGCAGTGCACAGCACTGCTACCAGCCAGCGTAATATAAAAGCTTACGTAGCATGCTTCAGTAGTCCACGCGAAGCGTGGTCCAGCCCACAACGGATTATCTGCAAACTCGTATGCGGGCTGGAAGCCCGCGGTCCCAGTGGATCTAAAGAATTTACGACATCTCCGACCGTTTTAACAACCGCTCTACACGCTTGATTAGAATCTTTCTCTGTATAGTCTTTTCGCAATAGTCATCGGCTCCTTTATCAAGCAGGGTATATTCACGCTCACCATCCGAAACCACTGTTAACACTAGAATTGGGATATGGCGATAGAGGGGGCTTGCCCGTACTCTGCTTATCATCTCCTGTCCATCCATTATCGGCATATTGAGATCTGTCACAACTAAGTCCGGGAGCTCTTTTGATATTTTTTCTAAGCCCTGCTTACCATCATGCGCGCCAATTACATCATACTCCTGCGCTTTGAATACCATCTCAAGTATCTGACGCTGATCGGGATCGTCCTCCACGACCAGCAATAACGGTCTCTCACGCTTCTTTTTTAATCCTGCTTCTGCAAATAGCGGCACATCATCATCGATTACTCGACCGCCAAATGCGGCCCGCCCTCGTAAAGGTTGATTTGTAGGTGTTGATGACTCAAAAAAGTTCCCTGATATATCCAGTGCTTCGATCTTCTCTCCACAGTCTACATCTTTTCCACTAAGAATTTCGGAGTAGCAAACTGGGATAGTGCGCGTAATTCTTCCTAACTCTTCAAAAGTAACTCTACCTTCGAATGCTTTGCGCACACCATCACATAATAAGGGCTTTATTCCACGTGCAAAAAGCGCCCTTGCCAGAGACTCTGGCTTCATATCATTTCGTATAAGATCTAATATCCCTGGCTCAATCACAACACCACTCTGAATCCCTACATATCCATTAAAACCTGTTTGGTTGCAGGCGGCACAACCTAAACCAACTTTATAGTTCACTCCTACAGATGGCCGTAACGCAACCGGCAATGAATTGACGATTGTTTGATCTACTACTGAAGCACGCGCACATTTTGCGCAAACTTGTAATGCAAAGCCCTGCACAATTAACGCCAGAACACCCTGTATATCTAAGACACCTAAGCTTTTTACTTTCTGGAGCAAACTAAAAGAGTCATCAGCCTGAGTACTCAAAACAATTGGAAGTCGCTTAGAAAGCTCCAGCAGCTCCTGCTCTTTATACTGTGAAAGATTGCCTGCATATAATCCGCCGCACAAACTTAGAATCACCGCTACAGACCTGCGTTCATTCTCGGGATCAGGTCCAGCCGCAATAATAATTCCGTTTGCATTTGCATATACCTGATCCAGGCAGCGCTTCGCTTCCTCGAACAGAAAAAGCCTCTCCAAAAACTCTGCTGGCTGATACAGACAAAATTTTGATAAATTTAATATGCCCTTGCCCCCCAAGTTAACACTTTTCTGCACTGCAAAACTCACAATCTGAGTGCTAACTCTAACTGCCGCACTAAACTCAAGACTAGGGTTCTTAATATCTGATACCTTGAGAGGCTTACTACCACTTTCAATGAAATGTTCCCGTTCGAATAGCCAATCAAGTATTAATGGAAACCAGCTTGTTTTGATGGCAAGACTTTTCAACTCACTTCGACCCTGTAGTACAGTTACGTTAAGATTCTCCTTCTCATGTTTTATTACTATCCCATCAGCCTTGAGGTGCAGGGCCTCATGCACCAGTTTTGTGAAAAACCGTAATAGCTTCTCGGATTGTAGAAGATTTGAACATGTACTATCATGCTCCATCTTTCGTACTACAGTGTCGCTTTCCTGCACCTAAAACCTCGATTATGTTCCGTTAAGTGAAATATATGCCTGAAATCTAGCCTTTTTAATTTTATCGACCAATAGCATAATGATCTTAAAGTTTTAGCTAATGCCATTACTCTTTAAACTATAAATGCGTTTTACCGGACTTAAAAAACCTATATTCGGCATCTTTTGCGGCATTATTATTGGCCTTTCGTTTTTACGCTTAAAGTCATTCTTGGCTAATGAGCTAATAGGGCTATTGGATAATGAGGTCAGGTCATCATGCAACTGCAGCCTAGAATACGATTCGATCTCAATGTCATTCTTGCCACTACGCGCTGAGGCTAGAAACGCACGCATAGTCTCCTCGGGAAAGACTAAATTAACCTTCAAAAAAGTACTGGCATATTTTAGTCTACAGAAACTTGGAGAACGTAAAATCTTGTTAAATGAGCTCCTGCTCATTGATGGATTCTCTGATGGTGTTGGCCCAGATAGTGAAACATTTAAATTCATAGACTACCTTTCTCAACCTGCGCCATCAAAAAATGCCGATCCCGACAAACTAAAGATAAAACTTCAATCACTTAAAGTAAAAAACTCCAATTTCGAAGAATCAATCGGTGCTTACAGACTTAAAGGATCAGGCGCAAACCTTCAGATGTATCGAAATAGCGATGATAATTTTGTCTTAAAACCAACCATCCGATCGTTACAACTCGTTGAATTAAACAATACTGCTCCACAGACGATTAAATTAGGTAAAGTTGAATCTGAATTTGTAATTCATGATGGACTCGTAGACTTTTCAACACTGCGCCTAAAAAGATCAAGCAGCTTTATACACGCAGTCGGTGTAATCGATCTAAATAAGAATAATAGAATTAAAGCTAAAGCCGATTACCTCTTTACCTCCAACTATCTTACTCTGCCTGATTGGTTTACTTTTTGGATTAGCGGAAATGGTGAGATTGGCGGTCGACTTGCAGAACCTGTACTCTCAGGCTCAATGCAACTGCTGGATGGTCATCCACTACGCATGGCAACAGAGAACTTGGCAGTAGAATTTACAAAGCTAAACGGCAGCTTCTCCGCGCAGTTGGAGCCTGTAACACAGGTAACTATTTCAAAACTTCAGGCAAATGGGCCACAAGGTGAGATGCGCCTGCTTAACACATTTAAACTCGATCGTAATTTGCAAGGAGATTTTTCAGCTACTCTCTCAGAAGTTACATTAGCTGCAATGCGCGCTACAGAGATTAAATCAACCCTTAATTTAAAAGGCGCGTCTACTAACCCTAGCTTTAACTTAAGCGGCACATCCTCCAAATTTTATATTGGAGATAACCTTGTTAAGGAGATGGTATTTAATTTAGAGAAAGATACGGACCGATATAATTTTAAAGTTAACCATAGTAGTAGTGAATTTGGTACAATCGATGGACGAGGCGGACTCAGCGTAAAAGATGGGGGAATAGATTCAATTAGTGACCTACGCTTTACTCTGCGTGATTTTTCCTTTATGCCAGAGTTAAAAGAGCTGCAGAATAGCTCTGTTAAGCGCATTAAGGTTAATGGAGAAGGAGTTCTAAATGGCCCCTTCGATCTGAAAGCCCTTTCTGGCAGAGCGGCAATCACAGTTGATTCTTCAGAGTTTTACTCAAAAGCCAAACTTACAGGAGAAGCTGTGCTCACTAATGGAGTGATAAATGCTCAGCTCACAAATGAATCGGATAGTGTAGATGCCTCACTATACTATGACTTAAAAGCAGTAGACCAAAGTCGGCTTAAAGTAGCATTGCGTAGCTTTAATCCTGCTCATTATGCACCACAACTTGAATGCTCTGAAGTGGATGCAACATTAAACTATACATTTGTAGCAACCAATCTCACGGCCGGCAAAGGGGACTTAAATCTACAGAAAATTCGGCTAGGCTGCGCTCCCTTCACTTTGTCTCTAACACAGCCGCTTATATTACCTTTCAATAACGCGGCCTTAAAACTTGACTCCCTACTACTTGGAGGAGATCACGGATCGATTAACATAGGCGGCTCACTATCATTTCTTAACGGTTATGATCTTAAAATAAATGCCGACTCTCAACTACAGTCATTCCTTGGTTTTATACCCGACGTAGATGACATGAGCGGCAAACTGTTGGCTAATGTTTCGATTTTGGGCAGCCTTAACTCGCCATCAATTAGTGGCAGAGCCAAATTGGATCAGGCCACAGTTGAAATGGCCTCCGCCAATGTAAGTGCTGAGGCAATCAATGCCGATATTGATCTGACAGGCTCTGCTTGGACAATCAAGAGTCTCACAGGAAAACTTAACGGTGGTGAATTCAGTTTATTTGGAACTATCAATCCGTTAGCCTTTAATCGCTCTGAACTTGATCTAAAACTGGAAGATATATCTATAGTTCCATTTGAAAATGCCGGCTTAACATTTTCGGGTCAACTGAACTTACATAGCAACTTGCTTGGTACGGCACTCCTCTCCGGCAATATCTTAGTGGATAGCGCTGAATTCGAGCGCAAGCTTGATATCAGGACGTTAATTATAAATTTTGCATCAAATGTCTTTATAAACAAGAAGAAAGAGGGTTCAGGTAGCTTACCCGAATTAGAGCTCGACATTAAAGCCACTGCTCCGCGGAACATCTTAATCACAACCAGCTGGCTTACTGCAGAATTAAGTGCTGAAGCTTCGATCGCTGGAACTCTTGCAAATCCACAATTAGCTGGCAATTTAGAGACTCTTTCGGGCTGGGTCTTAGTAAAAGATAAGCGCTTTGAAATCACTGCTGGTCGCATCATTCTTGCTCCTAATCAAACTGAGCCGCGACTAGAGCTTATGAGTGAAACTTATGCACGCTCACAAGCAGGTGATAATGTAATGGTAATATTAGAAGCACAGGGGCCGCTAACTGCTCCCAGTATTACGCTCTCCTCTGACGCAGCGCTTTCACAAAAAGAGATAATTAATTTGATCACTGGAAGCTCCGATTTGACAGAGCAGAGTATCGTAGGCTCTCTCTCTAGAGATATAGATCTGTATGAGTTAGGTACGAGTGCACGCTCAGTGTTTGATCTAGATGATTTTTTTAAAAATATCACAAAGATTGACACTCTTACTGTTGAACCTACATTTAATATTCAGACTGGGGCAGTTGAACCAACACTGATTGCCAAGAAAAACCTTTCAAGCCGCTTATCGCTACTGGGAGAGCATTCATTCGGAAGTAATGTAACTCAGTCTAAAGTAGGTGCAGTTTTTAAACTTAGCTCTGCTCTAAATGTTTTAGGAGTAGCTTCTACTCTTAGCACTAAGGATCACACTGCCTTAAGTGTCGATCTTGCATATCGCGTACTGGCTTCTGAGGGTCGCTTTCTTAAAATTTACGTATCAGGGAACAAGGAGATTGATCGAGCAGAACTACTGCGCAGTTTAAAATTGAATAAAAATACGAGAATTAAGCCGAATGAACTTGAAAGTATTGAAAAGGGGGTGGCTCGTATATACCGTCAAAATGGGTTTTGGCAGTGTTCTGCTCAAGTTTCATGCAGCAGTGAAGGTAGGTATTGTCGTAAAATAAAGATAAAAATTACCGAGGGCCAAGCAGCTACAATTCGATCAGTACTTTTTGAAGGAGACGATCCTGCAGTCGCACTAAAACTAGACAAACTGAGACCTCCACAGCCAGGAGTGAGGGCTAATGAGGATTTAATGCAGTATGCAGATCGTTTAGTAGCCCTTCTTCGCTCGGAGGGTTATTTAAGCTCCCGTGTAATCGCCCGTTATATTGAAATTCCTGATTCGATAGAAAAGGATCTAGTCTTTAATATTTTCCTTGGTCGTCCGGTAACTTTTATATTCATAGGGAATACTAAGTTTAAAGCTGAAGATTTTCTGGGAACTATCAACCTCTTCAAAAGAAAACAGCCTTTTGGTGGCAATACGATAAAAATTTTGGTGGAAAATATTAAGCGACTATACAGAGAAGCAGGATATTTTTTCATTGACCTGACTTTTGAGCGTGAAGATCTAAATAATGGAAGAACAAACTACACGATCCATATTAATGAAAATGGCAAAATAGCTGTATCGGAGGTAAAAATAATTGGAAATGACAGGTTGGCATTAAAGCAAATTCGCTCGGCTCTGAGAGAACAGGGTGAAACTATTATGCGTAGTGTTCTTAAGCCAGATATACTATTAACAGAACAACTTCAAGACAATCTGCAAACACTGCGCGACATTTACCGCAAATATGGCTTTCCGGAGGCAAAAGTTAGTTACACCCTAACGCAATCGGAAGACAACTTATCTGCGCAGCTTGAATATCTCATCTCTGAAGGACAGGAGTATAATGTTAAATGGGCTGAAATTACAGGTTGGCCTGCGCAACTGCAGAAACCTGACGAGCCAATAGCCCCCTACTCTATTCCCGAGGCAAATGCCTACTTTAACCAGCTTATAGAAATATTACTTTCCCATGGATACTACTCATTTGAAGTGAACTCACGATCAGCTGAACGCAATGAAATAGCTCTCGAGTTCAAGATTGAGAGTCCCACAATAATATCAAGAATCGAGATTAGCGGCACTATTAACACCACTCCGAATATTATTGAGGCCAATCTAGATTTCAAAACCGGTGACACATGGGATTCAGATAAAATTCGTAACAGCAAAGGCAAGATATTAAGGCTTGGGCTATACAATAATGTTGAAATTATACCGGCAGATGGAGTCTTAGACTCAAGCATGGAGGTACTCTTAGTTAATGTCTCAGAACGGGAGTTAAATTCATTAGAAGTTGGAGGTGGTGTAAATTCAGAACTAGGCTTGCATTTTTTTGGTGAAGCAACAGATAGAAGCTTATTTCTTGATGGTCGTAGTATCAGTCTAAGACTAGATAGTTACTATGATCAGATTCAGTCTGATGTAAGTACCGGCATTGCAATCCTGCGTTACTCTGATCCATCCTTTCTTGCTAGTAACTATAAATTCAGCGGTGACATTCGTTACCAAAAGCTTGATCTTTCTACACAGGAGTTCGATCTTGATAGATTTTCCCTCTCTACTTTTACATACCGAGAGTGGTCAGAAAGACTAACAAATGTGCTTGGTCTGACACTGCTTCAGGAAAATCTTGATAACGTGACTCCTGATGCAATTTTAAGTGAATTAGATAGCGGAGTTGTGAACTTGAGCTTCCTCTCTGGAAGCTTAACCTACGATCGCCGTGACCACCCATTCAAGCCACGTGAAGGTTATGTTTTAGGATTTGAATACAAACTCGCATCCGATTTAGTCTGGTCTGACGGCAATTTCTATAGCACTGGTGGAAAGTTTGCCTGGCTCTGGCCGCTGCCATTTAATGAGCGCTGGAGTCTATCCGTACAAAGCCACCTGGCATCAGCGTGGACATACGGCTCCACCGAGCAGATTCCAATTACGCAACGTTATTATCTTGGCGGCAGAACATCAATTCGAGGATTTAATGAAAATTCATTGGGACCGAGAGGGGAAGAGGGCGCAGTCTTAGGTGGAGATACATTCTTCGCCAACAATTTCGAATTTAGATACCTATGGCGAGAATATACTCAATTCCACCTCTTTTATGATCTAGGTTCATTATCACTCAGAGACGAAGGCTCTCTCAATTCAGAGCTGAGAGACAGCATTGGAGTTGGATTCCGCTATCTCTCTCCAATAGGCCCGATTGGCTTTGATCTTGGTCATCCACTGGATGAAAAACCCGGAGAATCTTCTGTTAGATTACATTTCTCTGTTGGTACGAGTTTCTAACTTAGTCGCCTGGTTTCCTTAGAATAAGTTTTTTTATTTAATTCCTGAATACCAACATTAATTGAACATTTCCCGCTAGCACAGGCCTTTGGAAAGTACTTTGTTAGAATCTCTAGCGCTCCGCGACTTAAACTAACCCTGACCTCCTCTGTACGACCAGACATCATAGAGATATTAAGATAAATAAAGGAGGATTCAGGATCACCACTTCCGATATAAAAATTATCATATCTGAGCATTCGACTCTTAAGTGTAGCCAATACAACATCACTATTAGCTACAATAAAGGAGTGTAATTTTTCAAATAGTTCTCTGAAATCAGGTTGATCTTCGACATTTGAGCTAATTTCTAAAACACAATGTGGCATATCGTTAAGATTACCTGCTTTACTAAGGTTGTTCAACCTGAATTCTGAATTGGATTGCATGCACTGGGAGCGCGGGCTTCCTGCCCGCTTGATCGAACTTGCAAAGGAGATCAAGCGGACTGGAAGCCCGCGGTCCCAGTAAAGAATCTACGGCTCCACCATAACCATATCACTACTTGCTGTTACTCTGCGATCAAGGATACTAGAGGAGCCTATACTCACCGAAAAATCCGATGAAGGCGTATCAGAACTGGAGATAGAAAGAATAAGATTCACCCTTAAGGATCTTCCCTCAATAAGTCTGGTCGGCAAAGTGACAACCCCAGAGAAGCCCCCATATTCAATGATTAATTCTGCATTTGAGTCGAAGTTAGTATCAGTTGGAAACAAGATGCTTATTTTATAACGACCAGATCTAGTCAAAGTGCGCGCCTCTCTAAGTGGCGCAGAGAACCCTACCCGAGCACCAGAGACTCTGACGTTATCATTAAATAGTATAGAGCCTGCTATCTGCATGCGCCCAACCGTTCTTTCAACAGCAGTAGCTGTGGCAGCAGGTGTCAGATCCGGAATCGGAGTTATTGGCAAAGTTGCAGTAGCTGTAGGCTCTGGTGTCAAGGCAGAAACCGGAGTAGGTGTTCTCCTAACCTGACGAGCTCGCTTCCTAGTTTCTACCTTTGTTGTAGCTGATCTATTCACAGGGTCAATAACTATCTCAACCACAGTTTCCGTAGCCCCTTCCGGAATATCTCCTATATTGGCCTCGACCTGTATCTGATTAGTTTCGATTAGCAGATTGGCCGTTAGCAAGTCTGATGAGTTTGAGTCAATCTCAAATTCACCATCTGCATCAGTAGTAGCACTTTCGCCGCTCTCTAAGATGGTTACCAGGGCATCTGCAACAACACTACCATCGTTAAGCTTAACCGTGCCTGTAAATATCTTAAGTGCACCACCATCATCAGTACCGACAGTGCCACCGCCGCAGGCGGTGACATGGAAAAATAACAGCGATAGGAATCCAGCTGTAAGAAAAAGTCTAAAACAACTTATAAGGGCTAAACTATGCTTATCTCTTAACATCACTTTAAGGCTCCTTTTCTTTTTTCTTCCTTCTCTGCATCCCTAACTAAGCTAAAACTTCCTAGTACTACCTTAGCATTTTCCTCTAGCTGCTTAGGTGGATTTATATCTTGGTCAAAACGAGATATAAAACTACGTGCACGCTGGTGGAGTTTATGTCCTTCGACTAATAACCACCTCTTTATCTCTGGTATGGCGCTTTTTCTAACTTTGTCGTATTCAGTTCGGGCATGCAGGTTAGGTGGCTGAACCTCAGTCTCCAAATTCTCAGCTACGCTCTGCATTAAGTACTCGCTATCCTGACTAAGTAGCTCATATCCATGAGCTAAATCCTTACGCGGAGCGTATGACTGTACGATCAGACGCACGCCAGCTCTGCTCTTTTCAACTGCACCAACACGTTCAAGCTCTGCTAAAATTGTTGCCGGATTAACATCGACACTGAGCTTTTGCACTAATTTATAGAAATCACTATCTATCGTGCCAAAGCTAAGCACCTTGGGCTTATTTTCCTTGGTGAGAAACTGTAGGTCAGTCTGCCAAGCTCCCATTACCAGCATGGCAAGGTTTCGCTCCTTAATCGGAACCATTCCGGACTGGCTCAAAATTCTAACATCACGACGATGCACCCCGGTCATCACACTCACCCGACTGTCAGTTGCAGCTTGTCCCTCTTCTTCCAATATTTCTCGTGCTATCTGTATAAAAACAATTTTTGCACAATCAATAAGATCATGGAGATAAAGGGAATGCTTAATAGCAAAACGAACTACTGGTCGCAAAATAGTGTGCAGGGTCTTAATTAGGATCTCTTTCGATACCGCCATAACTAGTTTCTACCAGACGGAAAGGAGCTATAGATAGAGTACATGAAAAAATAGGCCTCTGTAAACGACTACAGAGGCCTTAGATCATTAATTCTTTCTAAATAACCCTTCTAGTGAATCCTTGAACTTCTTGTAGAAGTCTCTGTTTTCGTTAAATATACGGGCTCTCCTCATCAAGTATCTGATATGATCTCTCTTACTATTTAGAGATACTACTGAATAGCTGTTAGCCTGCACCGCCAAGTCTGTATTATCCTTTCTTAACAGATCGTTCTCAGCCTTGACCTTATCAAGCTCTGCTTGAAGTCCTACAATCTGATTGCCAAGATCGGAAACCTGTGAATTGAGTGCAGTTATCTGTTCGTTCAATCCCTGAATTTCACTCCTTAAATCTACATTCTCCTTCTCAGCCAATGCTAGACGAGCAGCTAAATCGGCCCGCTTCTCCTTCAACTTGGTTAGCATCGCCGGTAGAGCTAGTATGTCTGCTCCAAACTGAGTAATATTCCTTATCTTCTCGGCAGGCAGAAAAGCTGGAACATTCTCACTAATACAGCCAACTTGATCTTGCTGTTTGTTGTAAGTAATGAATAGAGGTGTACTTGGATCAGATCCTACCGCACCATATATGACCATCCATGATCCGTCTGGAGTAAGAACAACTTGCTCTCTAGTTACAAAGAAGTCTGCCTCCTTATTTTCGATATCTAAAATGCCTAGCTGTGTACGAATTGAAATTGAGTCCTCTACTACAGTCTCAGGTTCTGCCATCTTGATAGTTGCAAATTCAACCTCTCCGGATATTGGACTACGACTTTCAACTGTTAACTGATCTACGCCTATACTTATCTTTGACTCATTAGGCAGCTTAATCTCGGTCAGTTCCGGAGTTCTAGAGATCAAACCGCAATCTGAATTAACAAATACAGTTGACCCAGTTCGATCACCGTTAGTCGGTAGCTGCGCCGACAAATCATTACTCTGAATAAGTGACATAGCCAATACAAGGATTAATTTTCTTTTCATTTTTTGACACCTCCTAAATATTAAAAATGGCCTAACTCTGTACGAGCTAGGCCAAAATGTTGAATTATTCGTTCTAAATATATATGGAATACTATTCCATATTTAGAGAATAGCATAGGGTCATTCCTTAAGCAAAGATTTTACGAATTTATAATAATTTAAATAGTACTGTTATTTTAAGTGTTTAGCCTGACTACGGGATGACTAGTATGAAAAAATGGCTATCTCTCAAAATGGAACAAATTGCCATAGGGAGCCTCACAGATTCTGGACGGGCCTCCCTGGTATGTTTTTTGAAAAAAATAGTTCCCGGACAGAATCTAGATAGATATAGTGAGTGAGATAAGTCCGTAGCGAAATTCGCTACGGACTTATCTCACTCGCTATACTTTTATGGAGGCTAACTCTTTCAAGCTGGCCTCAATCTTTAGCCGCTTTTCTTTTGCCTCCTCAAGCTTTTTTCGCTCTCCTTCTACAACATGAGCGGCCGCGCGACTGATAAAATCCTGATTAGATAATTTCTTAGCAACAGACTCAATAACAGCTTCAACTTTTTTAAGTTCTGCTTGATGTCTCTTGGTCTCAGCTCCAACATCTAAATGCTCAGCCAAATTTAAAAACACCTCACACGAATCCAAAACAGTCAATGTCCGTTTCTCTGGCATCTGATCTGAAATAATAATTGATTTAAATACGGCTCCGCGCTTAATAATACTCTCTCCACTCTCAATTATCTTACGAATTTCAGGATTCGCAGGTCGAATCTGAAGCTCTAAGGCAGTTTTTGGCGAGAGGCCTGCATTGGCCCGCATATTTCGCACAGCACGGAGTATCTCCTGAAGTACTCTAAAGGAGCTATCAAGCTTAGCATCAAAGCGTCCACGATCACGAGGATAAGGTGCATTAATACAAAGGTCAGCCGCTTTAAGTGCGGCATCTGCTGGATCGATAAGCTCCCCTACAGTAAGCCTCTCATAAAGATGCGCCCAGATCTCTTCAGTAATATATGGAACAATCGGATGTAACAACCGAAGTACAGCAGATAGAACTTCCCCTAAGGTTTGCTGGACAGAACGGCGCTCAGCAGGTGTACCTTCCTTAAGCCTTGATTTGATCAATTCAAGATACCAGTCACAAAGATCGTCCCAAAAAAACCTGTATAATATCTCTGTTGCTGAATGAAAACGGTACTGCTCTACTGCAGATCTTACCTCTGCTACACAACGATCAAGAGAGCCTAATATCCAACGGTCTTCTATTTGCAACTCTGCTTGCCCTACGGTAGCAGAAGAGACCTCTGTAAAATTTTGTAATGCAAACCTAGAAGCATTCCAGAGCTTGTCAATAAAGCGACGCCCGATTTCGTCAAAGCGAGCCAAACTTAACTGTACCTGCTGAGCATCTGAGCTCAAAGTTAGCAGTGTAAAGCGAAGCGCATCAGCTCCAACTCCTTTAAATCCATCTGGGAACCTTTTATTGAGACGTGCAAGAAGCTCCTCCATATTAGATGGTCGTGCTTCAAAGATGGGCTCTGCTAGCTCTTCTTTAGTAGCGCCAGAGATAACATGCAATGGATCAATGCCGTTCCCCTTCGACTTTGACATCGTCTCACCTTCTTCATCACAAACTACCGGATGAATAACAACATGCGAGAACGGAATCTTTCCAACATTGAATAGTCCAGTCATGACCATGCGCGCCACCCAGAAGAAGATAATATCTTTAGCAGTGCTAAGGACTGAAGTTGGATAGTAACGCTCTAAGTCTTTGGTATTATCAGGCCAACCCATAGTAGAATATGGCCACAGCGCCGAACTAAACCAGGTATCAAGTACATCTTCATCTTGGTACCAATCTGCAGGCGAGGCTTTCACGGCAGCAGGAGTATCCAGATCAACCAGCACCTCACCTGTTTTCTTATTATGCCAAGCCGGAATTCGATGCCCCCACCAGATCTGCCGAGAGATACACCAATCTCGCGTTTTGACAAGCCAATCACGATAGAACGGATCCCAACGCTCCGGGAAAAACTTAATTTTCCCTTGCTGCGAGACCTCTAGTGCAATCTTAGCTAGAGGCTGCATCTTCACGAACCACTGATCGGAGAGGCGATACTCAATGATCGCTTTAGAGCGATAACTTCTCCCTACCGGAACCATACGATCCTCGATCTTCACTATGAGACCGGACTTCTCCATCTCCTTAACAATTAGATCTCTACATGCGAATCTATCAATTCCGTGATAACGCTGCGGGGCCTGATCCCCCATACTGCCATCCTCATTCATCACATTGATCGGCTCTAACCCGTGACGTAATCCCACCTGAAAATCGTTAAGATCATGTGCAGGGGTAATCTTCACACAGCCTGAACCAAAATTAACATCAACGAAATCATCTACAATAATCGG
This sequence comes from uncultured Bdellovibrionales bacterium, assembly GCA_964556665.1. Lineage (GTDB taxonomy): Bacteria > Bdellovibrionota_C > UBA2361 > UBA2361 > CAZKXU01 > CAZKXU01. The sequence goes on from CAZKXU010000002.1 coordinate 82,533, forward strand.
CATTAAACGCCCCACTAGCGGTAATCTAACCTTTTTACCTACTAATTTGCTGTAGCGGCTATCTTTTGGATTAACAGCAATTGCCACATCTCCCAAGAGTGTTTCCGGACGTGTTGTAGCAATCGTGACAAAGCCCGAGTTGTCCTCAAGTGGGTAGCGAAAGTGCCAGAGATGCCCCGCTTCACCACCATCCTGAATATCAATTTCATCATCTGAAAGCGCGGTGCGATCTACTGGGCACCAATTTACGATATATTTACCGCGGTATATAAGCCCTGCGTCATACATTTTTTTGAACGCGACCTTCACAGCTCTAGAGAGCTTTTCATCCATTGTAAAGGCTACTCTTGACCAATCACAGGAACATCCTAAGCGCCGCAACTGATTTAGAATCTGATCTCCAAATTTCTCTTTCCATAGCCAGATTCGCTCAACCATCTTTTCACGACCTAAATCGCGGTGGTCAATTCCTTCCGAATCAAGCTGTTTTTTTACTACGGACTGAGTGGCAATACCTGCATGATCGGTCCCTGGCACCCAAAGTACATCAAAGCCATCCATGCGTTTGAAACGTGCAAGTGTGTCCTGAATTGTATTATTTAAGGCATGCCCCATATGCAGCCTGCCTGTGACATTTGGCGGCGGAATTACCATTGAGTAAGCGGGCTTCTCCGATTGATTGTTGGCTTTAAAGCAATTACGTCCCTCCCAGAGTGCATAGATCGATTCTTCAACTAAGCTAGGGTCGTAATGTTTCTCTTCTAAGGACAGGGCGGTTTTACGCATATCAATCAATTTAAACAGAACTAGCGCAATTCTTCAAGCAGTAACGACGTTTTGCCAGAATGGCGCGCGGCATAGGATCTGCGTTCATGGGATATATGAAATTCGCCGATAAAAGAGCTGTGTAGGATTACGCCATCTACTTGCAATGCATCTTATTATGAGCATCTCGCGTAAACTAATTTTAGCTTTCTTAATCGTCTCTTCGATACCCTTAATCGTATTTACATTTTTCTATTCAATCACCACTGAGCAATCGCTTCACAAAGAGATTATCGATCAGCTTGAGTTATTAGCAATTGTACAGGAGGATCGTGTCAATCGGATGTTAGAGCGCAGTAAGGATAACCTAAGTATACTCGCGCACGATCCACGTATTATAGATCTCACTAAATCAAATCCGCTCGAAACATCAGACGAAAGAAAAGTACAAACATGGAAGATTATCACTAAACTATTGGAGTCTCTTAAAGATTTTAAGTCAATAACCTTACTAGACAATACAGGCACTGTGGTGGCGTCCACACGCTTAGATATGCTAGGAAAAGATCTGTCGGCTGAGCGGTTTTTTTCCGTTGGCAGGAAAAGAGTAGATGTCACTAGTTTTATGCATTTCGGTGAAAAGGGCCTTGGCTCAATTATGGTCCGTCCTATTAAGTCAGATGGGAGCCTAATCGGTGTTTTAGTTGTGGAGTCTGATCTTATGATTCGATCAGCACTAAACAATTATTCCGGATTTGGAAACCGTGCCGACTCCTACCTTGTCAAGCGGCTACCGCATGATATCGCACTACTGACCCCCTTACCGTTCGGTATTAAAGCAAGTCTTAGGAAATTTATTGAAATAAAGATAGATGAGGCTGGTAGCGTAATTCAGAATGCCTTGTCGCGACAAAATCAGAGCCTCTCGGATGTGACAGATCATAACGGCAAATCGGTGCTCTCTGCTATCAGACAGATTAGAGGAACTAGCTGGGCGCTGGTTGTGAATGTTGCCGAAGAGGATGCACTTGCTCCGGTTTTTATCTTAAGAGCAGTTCTTTGGAATGTGACGGCCATTTTTCTTGCGCTTGTGCTATTTGCAGGAGTGCTAGTATCACGTTCGATTACCCGTCCAATTGTACGGTTTGAGGAAGCTGCTCACCGCATTGCAGATGGAAATCTGAACGATAGAATCCACATTAATTCACTTGATGAAATTGGAAGTTTGGCAAAAGCATTTAATCGCATGACCGAGTACCTAGCCGATTCATATGAAAAACTTGAACAGCGTGTCAGGGAAAAAACAAAGGAATTATCTATCAAGAATGAGCAATTGGCAGTTGCTAATCAACATTTTCAGAAAGAGATGGATGAAGCAAGACATATACAGGAGAGTCTTCTACCAGAAAATCTCCCACGTGATGAACGTTTTGATGTAGCAGTTACCTATCTGCCACTTCAAGATGTAGGTGGAGATTGGTACTACTTACAGAAGGAGGAATCAGGAAAGATTAGTGGTCAAATTGCTGACGTGACTGGACACGGTCTCTCAGCAGCTTTTGTAGGTTCTATGGGTAAGCTTGCAATGTACGCTGCAGACCAGGAGAAGCCCGCTGACTTACTGCAAGAGATGAATAGATTAATGGTACCCCAGCTTCCAGAGGGGAGATTTATCACCATGTTCTCCTTTCTCTACGATCCAGAGAACGGCGAGCTTGATTTAGCGCGTGCCGGCCATCCGCCTGCTATAATCTACAATCGAAAGGATAACAAAGTCCTACTGGTCAAGGGCGAAGGTTTTCCACTCGGATTTTTTGAGGATGCGGCCTGCTCAGAAGAACGGGCAAAGCTAGATGTTGGTGATGTGATGATACTGTATACTGACGGAGTATGCGACGCTCATAACAGCTCTAACGAAACCTATGGGAGTAATCGTATTGGGGAAGTACTGAGACAAACCGAGGGAGATCTAAGTGCATCGAATATGATCATTGAAATACTTCAGGATTTTGACCGGTTTCGAAACGGTGAAGTGTTAAAGGACGATGTAACGCTGCTACTGCTGAAGAGAGTAAAGTAATATAATGGCACTTCACATTTAACCTAGTGCTCCTCCAAATAAGTTTTTTCACGTCTAGCATCACATCGTTGCCCCACCTTGTCACGCTTCTCAGTCGGAAAATCCTCGCAATACTCCAGTATTGCTGCGGATTTCCTCCTTCCGAGGCGTGCCAATCTGGGGCAACGCTGCGCGCCATACGTGAAAAAACTTATTTGGCGAAGCACTAGAACGAGCAGTTCGAACTAAGAAAAGGCGAAAAATGCCCGAAAACACACAGCTTTATTAAGTTTGCGAACTCACCCAAAGGGTGAGTCTATTGCCAAACTGTTTTCGGGCATTTTTTGGCCTAAAAAAAGGGTTAGAACTGCTTCTTCTAGGTGAACTAAATCCGGCAACTGCCGGATTTAGGTTTAAGAATTATCCAAAAAAAATTTGAACAGCTTCTTCAGCTCTAAGAGCTGGGTTTACTTCTTCTTTATATTACCCGCACCTAAGGCAATATAAATATTTGCATAATTTGTCTTAATCTTATCCAAGAGCAGCAGCATTTTATCAATCGACTTTCCAATTTCAGGGCGCATATACCTTGTACGAAATGTTTCAGCTGTAGTGCCCTGTCCTTGCAGCTCAGTAGCCACTGTAGGCTGACAGCGTAGATATGCCGGTCTAACTTTTGAATTAAATTCATTCGTTATATTCATGAAAGGTGTTTTAACCATGTATTTATGCCGTTGCTCCATCTCATTCCGAACCCATAGTTTCCAAAACGCAGTAATGTTCGGGCAGTCGATCGGCCCCTTGATTTTTGCATTAATCACATCCAACTCAAGAATCGAATCAAGAAACCACTTACAACTTCCATAATTTACAACACAATAAAGGTATGCACCGTTGAGGTAATAAATCTGCCCATCTGAAAGAACAGCGGCCGGGGTTAAATCTCCTGCCGCTAGTTTTGCTAGTTGTTCTCGTAACTGCTTAAAAATTTGAATACTCTGATCCTGGCTTAACGCATACGTGTCTTTCTTTGCCAGGTCCTCTTCAAAATGAATTACTCCACTCACTCCTCGCTCCTCTGACTGGCCGAAGGAGAGTAAAGGAGATAAAATAAAGAATAACAATAAGGCTGTTTTCATATGAGACATAATCGAGGATCATGCTTAAATTGAAAAGAGGTTAAGGGGAAGAATTAGGCAGGTCCTAGAAAATAAGCGAATTCGGACTAGAAAAGAGGTTTACTCGCTTTTGAAATATACCGATTAATACAGGTAGGGCCGAATAGGATCGGCATGTGAGATGAGCATTTAACCTATTTTCGGATCAAAAGTGGCATCAAATCAACAAGATAGTCCAACTTATACTAATCAGCGTAAAAAAGTCAGAAAGGGAGAAATAACCCTCAAATCGAAGCTTAACGAGATTTTTGACAAGGTGAGGAGCAATAAGATACAAGAGAGCGTTAAGAAGATGGCAGATCTATCAGTTCCTGATTTTAACCTTGCTCCTCAGGTATATGACCTAATTGAACAGGCCAACCGTAGAATTACAGGAACAGTCGAAGAGCTAAAAAAATTGTACTCTGTTGGCTCAGGAATACCAAAACAGAAAAAAACAGCCCTCAAAAATGGCAAGCAAGAAAAGCATAAAACTGGTTCAGGTATTGATTACCTACGTTCGGTAATAAAAAGCTTAGAAGAAATCCTTGCCGATCCGCCCGAGTTGTCAGATCCGGAACCACCAAAGCCGGTTATTAAGAAAACTAGAGGGAAAAAACAATCTAAAAAAACTCGTTCTTCTAAACGGGCGTAACTATCAGCCTGTTAACCGCGTGCGTTTTACGTGGTGGGCTCTACTTACTTGGCGTGCCTTTGAGTATTACCCACAAGTATAGAAAATCATAGTATTTGAGACTGCCCTTATTCCTGGTCTTAATCTTTGTCCTAGCCTTCGTGTATCCGTCCTCTCCCACCCATCCTATCAATCATCACTGAATCAGAATAAAAGA
>CAZKXU010000003.1:0-55402 GCA_964556665.1 uncultured Bdellovibrionales bacterium
TTATTCTAACCTCCTAAATACTCCCTTTTTATCCCATTAATATTAAAAACTTTGTAATAAAAAAATCAGATACAAAAATTACGATAGAACCGACCACAACGGCTTCAGTGGTGCTCTGGCCAACGCCCTCAGTTCCTCCACGTGTATGAAGTCCTTTAAAGCAGGCGATGCTTGAAAATAGAAAGCCGAATATCGCAGCTTTGATGAGGCCGTCCAAAACATCTCTAATTAGAATAGTGTATAGAATCGCGCGATAGTATGAATGCGCAGAGAGGTTGAGCTCATAAACCGCAATAACAAGCCCACCATAAATTCCGATCAGGTCTGCAAAAACAACTAATAATGGACCAGCTACAAAACATGCTAGTACTTTAGGTGATACGAGTTTCCGCACTGGGTCTGCTCCTAAAGCCCGAATGGCATCAACCTGCTCAGTTGCTACCATGGAACCAATCTCAGCAGCTATGCCTGCGCCAACTCGCCCACATAACATTAAAGCTGTGAGTACAGGCCCCAATTCCCGTACAAGAGCTAGGGAGACGATATTGCCTACGTAGGCCTTAGCTCCAAACCTCTGCAGGCCGTATGCAGTCTGCAAAGCCAACACTAATCCGCTGAAAAGTGCGGTTAGTACTACAATAGGAACAGACTTGGCTCCTACGCTAACCAGCTGTTTTGAAAATTCTGGCAGCTCTACTCCGCGTCGCAGTATATCATTGAAGATATCCCGTACCAGTAAGCCATAGGCACCTACAGAGCTAATATATGACTTTATTGCTTTCATTCGGTGAGTAGTAGTGAAAAATGGCTAGCAATACGATCGGTCTCCTGTTGGTGCTGTGAGCGGGTCTCGCTCCAAATAACTAGATCGCTCACGCAGCGCCCGAGCCTATAGGAATAGGTAGCCATCTTTACAGGACGGCCTTCTAATTGTGCATCTATATGCGAGCGCAAAAAACGCTCTCCGTTTATTTCAACAGAATCTTGCCGTGAAATATGAAGTCTCTCTAATCCTACCAGTAGCTGACGTGTTGTGGACTCAACAGAGGTTTTTTCTGAGAAGCTGCAGTTTCTTACTGCTGTGATAAACTCACCGGTTTCAGTATTATTCAATCGATAGGTGAAAGGATCAGTTCCAACCTCAATAAGCTCGTATCCTGGAACCTCTGTCTGGAGTTTCATTGAGACTGAATTGTCGCTAGAATTAAATACGCAGGCTAGTAAAGCAGGCAAAAATAATAGTGGTAGTAATGCTTTGCTATTTCGAGATCGGGATAATTTCACAAATATAAAGCTACTTTACCATTCTATATGGAGCAAGTAGGGTAAATAATGGTATATTGTTGCTGAAGATTCAAATGATTAGCCTTTCTGCAGTTAGTAAAATATACCCGCCTAATCAGACCGCTATTAAGGGGATAGATCTTAAGGTTTTTCCCGGCGAGTTTCTGTTTATCGCCGGCGCAAGCGGAGCAGGTAAGTCAACCTTGCTCAAACTTCTATTCGGTGCCGAGACGGCCAGTACCGGTCAGGTAATTGTAGGCGGAAGAAACCTTAGCTCTGTTCAGGGAGATTCGATAGCTTTTTTACGCCGAGAAATAGGGGTGGTTTTTCAGGATTACAAACTGCTGCCTCGTCGATCGGTGATCGATAATGTTGCATATGGCTTGGAGGTCTTAGGTGTTGAGCCGCGAGAACGGCGTCGATTGGCTTATATGTTGTTGCGCTCACTCGGGCTCGAGAATCGAGCCGAGGCTATGCCGCTTACCCTCTCCGGAGGTGAGCAGCAAAGGGTGGCGATGGCACGAGCATTGATTAACAAGCCGAGACTTCTCTTAGCGGATGAGCCGACAGGCAACTTAGATCCGGATATGACACGGCTTGTTTTTGACCTATTAGTAGAGGCTAATAAGTGTGGAGTAACTGTTGTTGTGGCGACGCATAATCTAAGTATGATAGAGAGTCTTAATCGTCGCGCTGTAGTGCTGGATAAGGGGAAAATTATCGGAGATTATCAGTAAAACTTTAGTCAGAGTGAAGCTGCTGAATAATTCCAAAGATTATTATTGATTGGATGGAATTGGTAAGAAATACAGAGCATAATATAGATACTACGGAGTTTGGTCTGGCACGTATCTGGGAGGAGCAGTCGCGGCTGCCGCGTGTTACTCCTTTTCGTTTAGCTTTGCACCATATACGACGCAGCTATGAGAGTTTTAAGGCCTCTCCTTTTACTAGCATCGTCTCCGTTGTAACTATAAGTATCTCCCTCTTTCTCTTGGGAGCATTTCTTCTCTTTTTTCAAAATGTTCGCAATGTAGCAAGCAAATCAAGATCGGATCTCAGTATCAGTATCTATCTTCGAGAGGGCGTCAGCCAGGCTAGAGTTAGTGAGCTATCGAGAATAGCAAAGGAGAGTGCCGAGGTTAGTTCGGTATCGTATAAAAGTAAGGATGAGGCGTTAAAGTCATTTTCGTTAGCACTAGGGGCGCAGTCAGGGCTGCTCGATGGCCTAGGAGTTTCGAATCCTTTGCCTGCTTCTTTGGAGGTAACACTGCGTGAAGGTCTTGATAATGCCGCATATCGCGGATTTGCTGATCGTTTTAAAGCGCATGCGGAGGTAGAGGCGGTACACTTTAGCGAGGAGCTCCTCTCTAAGTTAGGTGTTCTCCTGAATCTTTTTAGGGTAGGAGGTATTGCAGCGATAATTTTTATGCTTATTGTAACAGGCTTTATAATGGCTAACACAATTAAGCTAGCTCTCTATGCGCATCGTCAGGAGATAGAGATCATGCGGCTTGTTGGCGGGACTTCATATTTTATCAAGGCACCTTATTTAATCGAAGGTTTTTTTCAGGGGTTAATCGGCTCAATTATTAGTCTAACAGCTCTATTTCTTATTTTTCATCTCTCCTTACAGTCGGATTTTAAGATCCTAGATTTCAACTTAAATGATCTGCGATTTCTTGCCGCTGGAGATCTTGTGCTGGTGGTTGCAGCCGGAATTGGGATCGGTCTGATTGGGAGCTATATGGCCTTAAGGGAGTTTGACGAATAGCAATGCGGTTCATTAAAAAACTGATATTATTGATTTTATTAGTTCAGTCTTTTAAGGCAGCGAGCGTCATTGCTGCGGACAGCCGCATTGATGAGTTGAATGCGCGGGTAGAAAAAGAATCAGCGCTTTTAGCGAGTTTCGAATCTGAGGAGCAGAGATTAACTCAGGAATTAAGTAAAATCTCAAATGAGATCACGATCCTAAATAAGGAGCAGCAGAGACTTGAGTCTCGTCTCTTATCCATGCGCGAGGAGAAGCAGACACTCGATAAGGAGCTTGTTAAAGAAGAGGAGCGTCTCTCGTATTTAAAAAATTTAGCATATCAACGCATACGATCTTTATATATGTACTCTGCAGAATCTGTGAGATCTGTGCTGCTAAAGGTTTCAAGTAGTGAGTCGCAACAATATGCACTGTATCTGGATCGATTAAGGGAATTTGATACCCGCTTAATCAAGGATACGCTCGAGTTACAGGAGCGGATTTCGACAAAAGGGAAGGCGTTGCAGGTTGTTATAAAGAATATTAGCCCGGTAGTTGCATCAATATCTAAAGAGAAAGGGAACCTTGATCGAAAACTAAAGTCGCAAGCACTGATAAAAAAAGAGTTAGAACAGAAGCGCAGGGGTCAGCAGGACATTCTCACTAGGTTGAAGGCAGAGGCGCTCAGGCTGGAAACAGTTATCTCCTCTATTACAAATGGAGATTCAACTGAGCGTCCTAGAGTAAGTCAAGCTGAATTGAGACCTGAACGTCTAAGCGGATTTGAGGGGTTAGGTATCAAAGGGATAAAACTAGTAAAGCCGGTTCGGGGTAAGGTTGTCACACGCTTCGGCAAGAGTGTAAATGGGAGTTTTAAAGATATAGTCATTAATAAGGGGGTTCAGGTTAAGGCTTTGAGTAGTGAAGCAGTTAAGGCTATTGCTCCAGCTAAAGTTATCTTTGTAGGGGAGATGCCAGGGGTAGGGAAGGTTGTTATTTTGGACCATGGTAAAAGGCATTACTCCCTATACGGTCGATTGGCCTCTGTTTTAGTGGAAAGGGGTGCAGTACTAGAGCGTGGAGCAGCGCTAGCTTTATTGGCTGAGTCTGAAGAAAAAAGTATGAACTTCTATTTTGAAGTCAGAATTGCTGGTAAAGCCATTGATCCTATGACTTTTTTCCCTTCATTTGCCTGATTGCTAATTGAAACTTTATAGGTTTTGTAGGTATCTTATATGCATAGTTATGTAACTGCCCAAAAAGTGTGGGTAAAATCGTAGGGGCAGTCGGTGGCTGCTCAAGGGGCGAGCAGCGCTCGCACAGGCCCAGGGTTAAGGAGAAGTTACATAGATACTACAAACGGTTTTTTGAGCAGTTCTATTATCACGAGGAGCGATGTTTAAGCCGGAAATTCGAGAGAGATTGTGGAGGGTGCTGGCACTTGGACTACTTTCCATTTTTATTTTTCAGTTGAAAGATCCACCAGGAGTGGGCGCCAAGGATAAGGAGAGCGGCAACCTTTATGATGAACTTAAGGTGTTTACCGATGTGCTTGCCATAGTGCAGCGTGACTATGTTAAGCCGGTAGAGAATAAAAAGGTTATAGAGGGAGCAATTAAAGGAATGTTGGCCACTCTCGATCCTCATAGTGGCTATCTGGAACCGACTTTTTATCAGGATCTGCAGGTGCAGACGCGCGGAGAATTCGGAGGTCTTGGAATTGAGATTACAATAAAGGATGGATTGCTCGTCGTGGTAACGCCGATGGAGGGTTCTCCTGCCGAACGTGCAGGCATTAGACCTGGTGATTCAATTGTTAAAATTGAAGGCAAATATACTAAGGAATTTTCACTTGTTGATGCAGTGCAGAAGCTCAGAGGGCCAAGAGGCAGCAAGGTGCATCTATCTGTGTTCCGTAAAGGGGTTGCCGGATTACTTGAATTTACCTTGATGCGCGACAATATCCAGGTAAAAAGTGTGCGTAAACGGTATCTAGGGGATAATTTTGGATATGTGCGGCTCAACCAGTTTATGGAGAAAACTGGAGAGGATCTTGAAAACGCAATAAAAGATCTAAAGGCGCAGAGCAAATCGGACTTAAAGGGGCTGGTTCTTGATCTGCGTAATAATCCAGGTGGCCTACTAACTCAGGCAATCCGCGTTTCAGATCTTTTCCTGCGGGAAGGGGTTATTGTCTACACTGACGGCCGGATAGAGGCGCAGAAGCAGAAGTTTTTTGCGCATGAGAGGGGCACTGAGCCGGACTATCCAATAGTAGTTCTAGTTAATGGCGGTTCTGCTTCGGCCTCTGAAATTGTTTCAGGCGCATTGAAAGATCATGGACGGGCACTTATTATCGGCACGCAGACCTTCGGCAAGGGCTCTGTGCAGACAATCACACCTTTGGAAAACGGAGGAGCGCTTACTCTAACTACGGCCTTATATTATACAAAGAGTGGTCGTTCGATTCAGCTTACAGGTGTTAAGCCAGATATAGAGATAGAGAATCCTATACCTGAGAGTCTTAAGCGCAAAAAGGCAAATACTCCACTTGAGAGGATGCGAGAAGGGGATCTGCCGGGAGCTATTAGTAATCCTAGTGGTCTAAAGGATGAGAAGGGCAAAATTATCGAGAATAATAGTGACGATGATGAAGAAAATGAGGAGGTTTCTGTAATCCTACCGGAATCGATAGATATAGAAGAATGGAAAACACGGGATCTTCAATTCTCAAAAGCCTTTGAGCTTCTGAAAACATTTGATATCTTTAAGGGAGCTAAGCCACTTGAGTCATAATTTTGTCATTCACTATAATAGAGCAGAGTAAATTTGGGCAGGATTGTAATTGCTCATTAAGGCAGGGCAATCTCAGTCCTCCTTCGCTCTTTGAAATACTTTTATAATGTATTTCAAGGAGCTACGTCGGGACGTATTTGCTCAATAACCTCGGGAGTTCGGGTTATTGAGCAAATACGCAGAATTATCCTACCAATTTGAAATCATTGAATAAAACTCTTCGCTTCCTTAGCTTTAAATTTAGGTGTAACATCATAACGTAAATTTGCTTATATTAAGGGGGAAGGATGGGTTTCAAACCTAAGCAGGGAGAGTATGGAATTCGACATCTGCGGCGAGAGAATTTACTCTCTTTACGTTGGGGTATCGTGCAACAGCTACAACATCTGCGAAACAAAGCATTCGGTCAGGATGGGGGAGTAGCAATTTATCCAGCCTATAAGGTGAAATTGCTGAAATCCAAGCCAAGTAAGGGATTATAACCGTTAGGGATCTTGCATTTTCCTAATTAATCTGTAGAATACCCGCCTGCTAGCTTGGCTAGGAATGGGCGGGTGCTCTAACCAACAGAGCTGCGTGTCCATTGGGGTATGTAGGTCAGTTGGCGGAAGGATTTGTAAAGCAGATCCGTAAGCAATGAAGTCTAGGGCATGTAGCTCAGTTGGTTAGAGCACTTGCTTGACAGGCAAGGGGTCAACAGTTCGACTCTGTTCATGCCCACCAAATATAAAGAAGGCGGGCCAATGGATGGCCTCAGGCGCTTTTGATATACATTCGCGCAAAAATATATAGGGAATAAATTTTATGCCAAAACAAAAAACACGTCGTCTTGCTTATAAAAAACTTAGGGTTATAGCAGGCGGCAAGAAGATCAAGCATGCTCGCGCTGCTACAAGTCATAATACTGGCAAGAAATCCTCAAAGCGTATGCGTCAGCTTGGTGGAACAAAGACGGTTGATAAGACAAATATGTATGCAGCCAAAAAGTGGTTTCCATATATCTCTAAGATGACCTAGAGCTTTTTGATATTGCAACTATAAGAGAAATTTCAATAAGGATAGAATAAAATGAGAGTAAAAGGTGGTACAGTAACAAGAAGACGTCATAAGCGGGTCTTAGATCGTGCAGAAGGTTTTATGGGGCGTCGTAAGTCCTCATTTAAACTAGCAAAGCGTGCAACTCAGAAAGCGATGCAGCATGCATATAAGGGTCGTAAGCTCAAAAAGCGTGATTTTCGTGCGCTATGGATTCAACGTATAAATGCCGGAGTTCGTGCTCTTGGGATCTCTTACAATAAGTTTGTTTTTGGCTTAAAAAAAGCTGGGATTGGATTAGATCGCAAATCGCTAGCTACACTTGCATTCAGAGATATAGAGGCATTTAATGCCGTTGCAGAGAAGGCCAAGGCGGCGCTGTAGTATCATCACTGGGACGGCGGGCATCCTGCCCGCAACGAGCCAAATAGCGTTGACTGCGGGGGTTGGAACTCCGCGCTTACTGTAATTCAAGGTTTTTTTGAGGTACCCTATTAATCGTAGCTCCCACTTTTGCTAATGGAATTCCCAATTGTTCGTGAATTGGTTGTCGTTTTCGGGCTAGCAGTAATCGTACTGCTTCTTTCACATAATTTAAAAATCCCTGCTATTGTTGGTTTTTTAATTACTGGAGTACTTGCTGGTCCGCATGCATTAGGTTTAGTGCAGTCACCTGAAGTTATTGAGACTTTGGCACAGATCGGAGTCGTTTTACTCCTATTTACGATCGGAGCAGAATTCTCCTTAGGTCATCTTCTGCAGATTAGGCGTTTAGTGCTTTTGGGCGGAACGTTACATGTGACTTTGTGTATAACTGCAATATATTTTCTAGTGAACGCTTTTAATCTTGAGTTTGGCGAGGCTTTTTTCCTTGCAATCTTATTTTCACTAAGCAGTACCGCAGTTGTATTAAAAATGTTGGTAGACCGAGGCGAGGTAGATACTTTGCATGGCCGCACTACTTTCGCAATTCTTCTTTTCCAGGATCTGATGATAGTGCCATGTACTGTATTAATGCCACTTTTGGCGCACGGAGGGGCTGCAGCACAATCTTATGGACTGATATTTGTTAAACTACTGCTTCTAGTAGTTGGGCTCATGATTTTCCGAAAAATAGTGCCGCACTTTCTTGCTTTTGTGGTGAAAGTCCAAAATCGTGAGTTATTTGTTTTAGCGGTTATAGTTATTATTTTTTCCGTAGCTTTTCTCACGCAGAGTGTAGGACTTTCGCTGGCGCTAGGTGCTCTTATGGCTGGTGTTATAGTCTCGGAGTCAGAATATAGCCACCAGGCACTTGGCAATATTATTCCATTTCAGCAGATCTTTACGACCCTCTTTTTTGTATCGATCGGAATGTTGCTTGATTTTACATTTTTACTATATCACTGGCGTGAATTGGTTATTGTCACAATAGCACTGATCGGTTTGAAGCTAGTTTTGACTTTACCGGTGACATATATTCTTGGCTTTCCGCTCAGAACAGGGGTCTTCACAGGGTTGGCATTGGCGCAGGTGGGAGAGTTCTCATTTGTGCTCGCTAATTTGGGGCGTTCATATCAGCTCCTCAATCAGGATTTTTATCAGCTCTTTCTTAACGTTTCAGTCATCACGATGGCACTTACGCCTGTGTTGATCGGTCAATCAGCGAGAATATATTCATGGATAGAAAAACTTCCATGGCCGCGTGCAATAAAGGAAGGGCGCTATCGCCTAGACGACTCAAAGCATCTGGTAGCAGAAGCAGGGCTTAAAGATCACCTAATTATTATTGGTTTCGGTCTTAATGGGCAAACAGTGGCGCGCGCTGTGGAGGTAGCAAACATCCCATACGTTGCGATAGAGATGAATTATGAAAAAGTTAGACATGAGCGTGCAGCAGGAAAGCATGTTGTATACGGAGATGCTACACAGGAAGCAGTCTTAATAGAAGAGGGGGTACGAGAGGCTAGGTTAGTGGTAATTGTGATCCCGGATATGGTTGCGCTGCGGCGCATAGTAGCACTTGTAAGGGAGCTTAATCCTCATGTCTATATTATCGTTAGGACCAGGCTTTGGAGCGAGGTTAAAGATCTTTATGCACTTGGTGCTAACGAAGTAGTAGCTGAGCAATACGAGGTAGCTATTGAAGTTTTATCCAGAGTATTAACTAAGGAGCTTATACCACATAATGAAATCGAGAAATTAGTAGCAGAGGTACGATCTGGTCATTATAGTATGATTCGAAACTCAACACCAGAAGTATGGAAGCTGCATGATCTAAAGCTTCATTTTCCCGAACTGGAGCTGCTAACATTAAGGGTAGAGGAGAATGCTGCTCTGGTTGGGAAGAGATTAGACGAAATCCCATTTCGTAAGATGTACGCTACTACACTTCTTGCAGTGAAACGCGCAGGGACAGTATTTGTTAGTCCAGGAGCAGATTTTATTTTTGGAGCAGGAGATATCGCAATTCTATTAAATGGATCGGCTGATTTTGGGGAGTTAGAGAAGTTGTTTGGTTAGATTCTTTCCAGACAGTGAGAGGCTGCTCAATGCTTCTTTTATAACAGTATAAGTTTTAATAAGTTCAGAGTCAGTAATGCAGTAGGGCGGCAATATATAAACTGTATTTCCTAGGGGCCGAAGTAGCACACCTTTCTCTATAAAATACGTATAAAGCTGATCTCGAACCTGGTTAAAATATCCACTCTGCTCCTCCGTAACTACCTCAAAGGCAACCATAGTGCCGATACGACGCACCGACTTTGCTATGTCATATGCTGATAGTGAGTCTGCGAAGTGGGAATGTTGCTGCTCTATTCTGGAGATTCTTTCCCAGCACTCCTTTCTCTCAAGCAGATCTAAAGAGGCTAGTCCAGCGGCGCAGGCGAGCGGATTAGCAGTATAGGAGTGCCCGTGAAAAAACATCTTATTTCTGTCGCTGCTCCTAAACGGTTCAAATATCTCCTGTGAGCAGGTAGTAAGAGCTAATGGCATAAAACCGCCGCTCAGTCCTTTAGCTAAACAGATTATGTCAGGTTTCTCAGAGATATAGTCACTCGCAATAAATTTTCCAGTTCGTCCAAATCCTGTCAGCACCTCGTCAGCTATGGTAATAATCTTATGCTTCTTGCAGAGCGCCAAAATCTGCTCCAGATTAGAAGCAGGATAAAGCTGCATTCCACCCGCACCTTGCAGCAAAGGTTCGTAAATAATGGCTGCAATATTCCCGTTGCAGGCTGCCGCTTCGATCAAACTTAAAGATAGTTCCAAAGAGTTGTTAGTAGGTGCTGGTATATGTATGACATCAAAAAGTAAGGATCCGTATGGGTTAGTAAAAGCACCTCGTCCGCTTACTGACATGGCACCAAATGTATCGCCGTGATAGCTATTTTTTAGTGCAAGAATCCGATCCTTTTTTATGCCTTGATTCCACCAGTATTGAAGTGCCATCTTAAGTGCCACCTCTACAGCAGTTGAGCCGTTGTCAGAATAAAATACCTTAGCCTGATTTGTAGGAAGGTGTTTTAAGATTCGTTCGGCCAGCTCAATGGCTGGTGCATGTGTAAATCCTGCAAAAATTGTATGCTCAAGTTTTAAAGCCTGATCAGCAATACGACTTGCAATATGAGGATGGGCATGACCATGCAGATTTACCCACCAGGAGGAGATAGCATCTATATAGCTGCAATCTTTTTCATCATAAAGCAATGTGCCTTTCGCTCGAGTAATTGGGATCGGCGCTGGTGAGCCAAATGCAGAAGAATACGGATGCCAGAGGATCTCTTGATCCCGGATGCTTAATGACATTGTGCGATTCTAAGGGTTTCAATGCTGCAATTCAACTATGAACTGTTTTCTCATAACATTCATATAATATCTAAATTTCGTAGACAGGCTGAGGCAGAGATTGTTTGACCATAACTATTAATTATCTCTGCATCTATAATCTGCTCCCTTCTAATTCGGGCAAGACAGCTCAGTCTTCCAATATTTAAGATTGTCTCTTCCGCCTTAGGCATCGGGTCGCCATTAAAAACCACACCAATAATATTTATTCCTCGGTTTCTTAGAGCTTCAACTGTGAGTAGTGTATGGTTAATGCTGCCGAGATAATTCTTTGAAACGATAACTACTGAAGATTTAAGATAAGAGATGAGATCGATTACCAGATCGTGATCATTTAAAGGAACTAAGACTCCGCCGGCACCTTCGATAATTAGGTTGTCAGACGGCGGCGAGAGTATCTCATCTAGAGCTATCTTTTTATTCTCAAGAGCAGCTGCGATATGTGGTGAAGCCGGTTCTTTAAAACGATAACTCTCATCAAAAATGCGAAGCCTACTTGCAGTTAATAAATTTTTAATCTTTAAACTATCCGAGTCATCGAGGTTGCCGCATTGAATTGGCTTCCAGTAGTCGTACTGCAAAGCTTGACACAATATGGCGGAGACTACTGTCTTGCCAACATCAGTGCCGATACCGGTTACAAATATTTTCATAGTTATATCTTATTTAGTAACTCACTTATGAGACGACAAAGAGTCTCGACCTGCTCTTCCGTGTTAAATGAGTGTAAGCAGATTCTCAGTCTTTCCTTACCATCAGGTACGGTAGGGGAGAGAATAGGGCGGACATCGAAGCCATGCTGCTCTATCTCCAGTGAGATCTCCTTAACACGATCGTTGCCTGGTATCAGCACAGACTGAATCGCTCCTACTCCATATCCGAAATCAACCGTTTCTCTCTTAAATAATGTAATAAGCTCGTGCAGCTTAGCACGTGCTCCGGAGGCAATTCTTACCTGTCGATATCCTTCTTCTATGGCGATTAAACTGTGAGGAGAGAGAGCGGTCGTGTAGATAAAGGGTCGTGAGAAATTTATAAGGTATTCACGTAAAGAGCGTGATCCAACCACGCAAGCTCCGTGTACGCCGAGCGCCTTGCCAAATGTGTATACAGCAGCAAAAACTTTATCCTGAATACCAAGTAAGGGCAGGATACCTTCACCGTGTTCGCCATAAACTCCATTTGAATGAGCCTCATCAACAATGAGAGCCAACTCCCGTTTCTCTGCCAGAGCTACAAGCTCCTTTAATGGCGCCAGATCGCCATCCATGGAGTAAAGAGATTCTACGACTACATAGCAATTCCCGCGTGCATGAGAAAGCTTAGTCTCAAGATCGCTTAGATCGTTATGACGGAATGAGTATGCAGTGGCGGGACTTAATGTAATGCCATCCCTGATCGAGGCATGCACATACTGATCGTAGAAGATTGTGTCGCAGCGACGAGGGACTGAGGACAGTAGTCCAAGGTTGGCAGCGTATCCGGAACTGAAAATAAGAGCGGAGTCCTGTTTATGAGATGCAGCCAATGCTGATTCTAGCTCTTCGAACTGTGCAGAATTCCCAGAGATTAATCTAGAGCCGCTTGCGCCGGCTAGAGGCTTTAGCTCAGCTATTCTTTCTTCTATAGCAGTTCTAAGCTCTGCCGAGCGCGCCATGCCAAGATAATCGTTCGAGCAGAAATCTATTAATGAATTTTGAGCGGGCAGAGTGCGGAGGCGAGACTCTGAGCTTCTTTTTGCTAAAGCGGATTCTAAAGTTGCTTTGCAGTTTTTCATTTATAAGCTCACTGGGACCGCGGGTTTCCAGCCCGCAAACGAACTGATGCAAATGTGTTTGCGGGCTGGAAGCCCGCGGTCCCAGTATTGTTTAAGTTGCTAATAATGCTGGCTGATAAGGTGCGCGTGCATGTAAACCAAAAAGTTTAAACATCAAATTATCTTCATCTGCTGTAGGGTTTGGTGTGGTCAGCAGCTTTTCTCCTGAGAATACTGAATTTGCTCCGGCTAGAAAACATAATGCCTGTGCCTCCTTTGAAAGTTCAAGTCGTCCTGCTGACAAGCGTACCATTGATTTAGGCATCAATGCTCGGGCTGTTGCTATCATCCGTACAAAGCTCCAGGTATCGATCGGAGTTTTTTCCTCAAGCGGTGTTCCTTGAATGCTCACTAGTGCATTGATAGGAACAGACTCAGGATGCTGCTCAAATGTTGCCAGTGTGTGAAGTAGCTCGATCCGATCATTTTCTGACTCACCTAAGCCTATAATTCCGCCGCAACAGATCGTCATCCCTGCATTTCTAACATTCTTGAGTGTGTTTAAACGGTCAGCATATGTGCGGGTTGTGATAATCTCTTTATAGAAATCTGCAGAGGTATCGAGGTTATGATTATATGCATATACTCCAGCCTCTTTTAGCTTAACTGCCTGCTCCTCGCTAAGCATGCCTAATGTGCAGCAGACCTCTAATCCCATACCAGCGACACCACGTACCATTTCAAGCACTGCATCAAAATCTTTATTATCTTTAACCTCTCGCCAAGCAGCCCCCATGCAGAAGCGGGTCGATCCGGCTGTCTTTGCACGTTTTGCAGCTTCCATTACCTGCTCTTTCATCAATAATGGATGCTCTTTAATCTCGGTTTCATAATGCGCGGATTGTGGACAGTAGGAGCAGTCCTCAGGGCAGCGGCCTGTTTTAATTGAGAGTAATGTGCATACCTGAACCTCGTTTGGCTTATGATAATGTCGATGCACTGTGGAGGCGCGGTAAATTAGATCTAGCAGAGGAGTATTGTAAATCTCAGAGATCTCTTTTTTGCTCCAGTCGGAGCGTACTTGAAGCCAGGAATCTATTGAATTCATTGCGGTATAGTGCCAGAGCAGCTGTAAAATGTCAAAAAATAGGTAGTGATTAAACTCTAGAAACTATTATTGTTGCAGCATTTCCCCCAAATCCTGCGGTGTTAATAAGGACTCTTTTCACAGGGCGAAACTCAGGTTGAAAGGGGGTTTTATAAGGAAACGGTAGAGGTGTTAATCCATGTAAGCATAGTAAGGCATACTCAAGGCTGAGTGCGCCAGACGCACCTAAGCAGTGCCCGATCAGCCATTTATTAGAGCTAATGTTAGGGATCTTTTTACCAAATACATGCTGAATCGCAATAAATTCAGCCTGATCGCCGAGGATTGTTCCCGGTGCGTGAGGTATTATTAGATCAATTGTGTTGCGCTCAAATGAGGCTAAAGCCATCTCCATAGATGCTTGCAGCGCTAGTCCCTGCTCAGAGATCGTGGCGCCTTTAACTGTATGCTCAACTGAGAAGCCGATTGCGTCAATTATTGCTAGTGGAGTAGAGCTAGCAGTTCTAACTTTTTCCAAAGTGAAGAGTGCGCCGCCTTCTCCTAACACAAAGCTATTCCGTTTATTCGAGGATAATTCAAACGGTCTACAATGCGGAGCCTCGTTATACTGAGAATAAATACCTAGGGCCTGCATCTGTGCCGCTGTAAATGGTGTAAGAGCCGCCTCAACGCCCCCTACCAATGCGGTTTCTGCCATGCCAGCCTTGAGCCATGCTACTCCGTTGGCTATAGCAAATGAGGCGCTGCTGCATGTAATAGAATGACTAAATGCAATCTCAGCCGAGAGTTCCTGCGCGACTATGCTTGATATATTTCCAAGGGTCGTTGTAGGTGAAGTTAAGGGCGGAATCTTACGCTGTGGGCTCTCGTGAAAGCGTGTGAAGTACTCCTCGAAAAGAGAGGTTGCTCCCCGTGAAGAACCGATATTAATAGCAATTGGTCTGGCTATCTTTTGAGCGTCTAAAATTTTTCGACCTATTGCCGCTCCGATTAAGGCAGTACGATCAATTTTAGAATACCGCTCATCTGATTTTTTTAGCTCTAAAATACGCTCTTCGGCAGAAGTGTGCAGTTTCGAAACAGGGATTACATTGTCTCCGATTGCAGTTTTCTCAATGGTAGAGTTGCAGGATTGATAGGAGTGCAAGATTGAAGAGGCATCTCCACCTAAAGCAGAGAGTGATGAGTAGGAGATAATGCCGATACTGTCAGAACTCATAAGCTCCTTATTTTCAGGGAAAACGTTGACATAGTCAAACAACACAACTTTTTTTAAATTGTATCTAGTCTTCTAGGGATTTTGAAGTAATTGAGTGCCGCCTGGACTGATTCTATCAATTTTTGCATAGCTATTGGCAACGAGCTAAAGCAACAAATAGCAGAGATGCTATGGTAAAACTTTGGATTGGAGCGATCAGCCAAAACCATATTTTTATGTTTGCTGCTCAAGTGGCCAATTCGCTTATTTAACATCTAAGTCAACTGGGTCCATTTGAAAGCGACTTTCTCAAAACTTTAAAGGCGCACCGCACTCAGATTAACTCAAAAGATTGAACCACTCTCAGGACTGATAACGGATTCGGCGATTTGGGTCGCGAAGCGACCTCAAATCGGCCGTTTTATTATGGCCTTTAGTGTAGCCAATTCTACTCCTTAATCAATTCTTTATACTTGACATTTTGTCGCATTTAGACGACAATCTAAATCAATGGAGCAGAAACCACGTAAGGTTAAAACATATTTAACGAAATCAGGTAGATGTCCATTTGAAGATTGGGTTGAAAGTATTAGAAACCAGGTCCATCAAGGTAAGATTTTAGGTCGTATTGAACGTTTGAGAAATGGGCATTTTGGCGACTGTCGCAGTGTTGGTGGGGGAGTATACGAACTTAGAATTTTTACCGGGCCTGGATTTAGAATTTACTTTGGGCTCATTGGAGCGGATTTGGTCTTGCTCTTAGGTGGTGGTGATAAGTCGAGCCAAGATAGAGATATAAAAAAATGTCAAAAAATGCTGGAGGACTATAATAATGGCTAAGAAAAGAATAAGAAGAATAAAGTCACGAAATTATGACGCATTTTTAAGGAAGAAATTAAAGAACCCTAATGTGGCAGCTGAATATTTATCTACTGCTATTCAAGATGGTTCGACAGAGGTATTTCTGTCAGCACTCAAGAATGTTGCAGAAGCCCATGGCGGTATTGGTATTTTAAGCAGTATTACAAATCTAAATAGACAAAGTATGTATAAAATGTTTTCTGAAAAAGGAAATCCAACACTTTCTAGCTTAGTTTCTGTCTTAAGCGCTGTTGGTATTGACTTGTCGTTCGAGCCACAAGAACGAAAGATCGCTTAATAGAAGAAGGTCATAACGGTAACGGCCAATTCGGCGACGCCAGGAGCCTGAATTGAGCCGCTTTGTTATCATTTTTTATTGCCACATCCTGGCCATTTTTAAAAATTCATCTTTATATTTTTCCCATTCATAAAGGATTGCTGGATCAAAGTCAGCACCATTAGGCCAAACAATTGTTTTAGCTTCAGGATCAACTTTGACTTGATTGAAAAAATCCAGTGTTTTGAGTGGTCCAAAAAGCTCGCCATAGAGGATGTTACTTAGATCTACCTCTTGAGTCTTGGAATCAGTAAATCTAATTCTAAGCTTATATGGTCCCACAACATCGCAGGTATCAATAAAAACGATTTTGTGAGTCATAACACAGCTCCTTTAACTTAAAGGTTTAATTGGGGTTGGCTTCCTACCAGCTTGTAGCAACTCCCAATCTGCTTTCAGTTCATCCTGGTGTAGTTCTGCTCAAGCCTCAACTAATCTCTGTTGGCGTTTAGATAAATTGCCAGCGATTTTCTCCAGAGGATCAAAAGAGAAGACCCCAACTTCGCTCCCATAGTATGCATGAAAGTGAGGTCGATTATGTTGACCTCCTACTTCAATAAACATACGGATTACAATCCCAAAAAACCTGGAAAGCTCTGGCATATATTATAGTTTACCATAGATAATCGAGTCTAATCTAGGTCTTAAATACATTAAAAAGGTGGTTAATGTGCCCTCCGGTTAAAACGCAGAGCGTTTCGAGCGAAGAGGCATTGAAATTCCATTTAGCGCTGAGGGAAATTTTCTTATCATTTCGCGCCTTGTTTTTCCGTCACTGCAAGATCAGAGCCTTCAATTCTATCTCGTATTACGTCATGAAAAAATAATGCAGTAAGTGTTGAGACAATAGTACATTCCACTCAATGTTTACGAACTTCACTATCCTTACTTGTTTCAGCCGCTATGGCACCAGCAAGTGCGCCGCTCATTGCTACTGCTCTATATATTTTCAGGTTCTTTAAATCAGAAAACATAGGCTTACCAAAAAAATGATAACGGCCCTAAATGAGCCGCAGTTTACTGTCGGCTCGATTTGGTTGTTATGCCGTCTAAGCAGGTCCATTAAAATAAAACCGGACAAACTGCTGCTTCTTCGGATCGAACATTCCACTAAAATAACAAGCACCGCCGTCTCGAACTAGTCCTCCTTCTCGGATCCAAGCTTCCGAGATCATCGAATTGTGACAGAAACCATCCACTGCGATAAGCCGCACGCCCTGCTCCGAGCCACCACTTCCGACGACTCCAGAAAAGCGCAGAGTGTAATCACTAAATGGTGAGGCTTTGTATCGATAATTGGTGAGTTGAGTTGATGCTTTTTCGAACGTGACTTTTAGGGCTTGTTCCGCAGCAGCGACCTCGTCGGTGGAAGGTAACCAACCACTAGCGTATATGCCTTTCATGATTATCCGGAGAGGCTTTGTCGCTGCGACGTCATCGGCATGCGCAAGCGATATGAAATTTACCATAACCGTCAGAAGTAAGATTATTAACGAACGCATTTTGATAGGTCTCCCGACTCAACGGCATAACATTATATTATCCATCCTATCAAAAACCCAGTTACTCAACAATCTAATAGCTTTATTTATACAAGAAGTACAAATTACCTATTGCAATCAGCTAGTTATAATTTTCAGCAGTAATAATTAATTATTATAGTCCGTAATAACAAGTCTCAAAACCTCCTTCGAGTCACTTAAATCAGGAAACTTTTATGAAAATCCAACGAATAGATAGATATTAATTTTAACAATGGAAGTAGGGTAAGTATGAGTCAACAACCGAAACTGCTTGATCGAGTGCGGTGCATATTCTAGAGGGCAGAGGATACTCTTCCCACACTGTAAAAGCATATAGGCGCTGGATTAAACAGTATATCATTTTTCATAAGATGACCTATCCAGGAAAACTGAATGAAAGGCATGTCTCTGCCTTTTTGAATTCCTTGGCCACTAATAAAGCGAGTCGATCTACTCAACTGCAAGCTTTAAATGCGCTGGTCTTTCTATATAAGACAATCTTACATAAAGATATTGGCACTATTCCAGAGGTGGATTGGATTAGATCAAAAACTAAAATTCGTCTGATACCTTCGGAAGATGAGATAAGAGCAGTTTTGAATCAACTTGGAGGAGTTAGGAGACTTATAATATCGCTTATCTATGGTACTGGGATCAGAGCAGCGGAGGCAATCTCACTTCAGATTGCATCACTAGATTTTGCACAGAATATAATTCTAGTTAATCAAGGAAAAGGTGGTAAGCAGCGACTAGTAGGCATGCCACAATTATTGAAGCCTGCTCTAATCAACCACACTAGTGCTCCTCCAAATAAGTTTTTTCACGTCTAGCATCACATCGTTGCCCCACCTTGTCACGCTTCTCAGTCGGAAAATCCTCGCAATACTCCAGTATTGCTGCGGATTTCCTCCTTCCGAGGCGTGCCAATCTGGGGCAACGCTGCGCGCTATACGTGAAAAAACTTATTTGGCGAAGCACTATTTGGGTTAGAAGACAATATTATAGAGATTTAAAAAATGGATATTGGGGAAAAGTAACGAAGAATGAACAGGATCTGTGGCTCAAGTATTGGCTCTTCCCCTCGCATCAGGTAGATGTAAGTGCAGACGTAAGCTATAAGAGAAAACATATCTCACATACGTTTTTAGAGAAAGCATTGGAGTTGGCAGCATATAAAGCCGGGCTTAGTAGAAAAGTTACTCCACATATATTACGACATTGCTTTGCAACGAGTTTAATCCAAAGAGGTGAAAATATCAGAACAGTCCAGGAGCTTTTAGGACATAAATCAATAGATACTACCATGTGCTATTTGCACGGCTCTGCACAACGCGCTCGAAATACTATTAGTCCTTTTGATACACTTCCAATTAACATTCCCAGCGAACAATCGCCTAAGCTAATTTTGAAACTTGTGGATGAGGAAAGTTAGAATATCACTCATCATTTCTTTAACCCTACAATACAATCTTTAGCAGATGCATGCAGTTTTAAAATCAGGATCAGGTTGTCTCCGATTGCTGCTATCTCAGAGGAGTAGGAGATTGTTCCAATCGATTCAAAGTCCATAAGCTCCTTTATTTTCAAAAAAAACGTTGATATAGTCAAACAATTGCAGCCGCTTCTATGAAACTTCCTATATATATAAATTCACTTGCTAGTGGTGTCAGTACTGAAAATGGATCCTTTGTTAGCACCGATTGTGAGGCGCAGAGCAGGCAAAATCAATTAGGACTCCCGCGTACCCGTTTTGTTGCGAATTCTTCTATTGCTCCATCTGATATAGCATTAACTGCATGTAAAGCATCATTTTTGAAGGCGGGTATCTCTGTTTCAGAGATCGATTATGTAATCTCCTGTACTGAAACACCGGACTGTAATAACCCCGGATTAGTAAGTTTTCTTCTAGGAAAATTAGGTGCACCTGCTCTGCCTGGTCTAGAGATTAAGCAGTTAAGTGCCGGACCTATCTACGGCCTAAGTTTGGCAGGTAATCTTTTAAGAAGTGGAGCAGCAAATATGGTATTGCTGCTTGGGACTGATATTCTCACAAGATATTTTGCTGAATTTTCTGAATCAGGTTGCTCTGCGGATCTTGTTACACCCTTTCGTACATTTGCCGATGGAGGAGCAAGCTGCTTTATTTCTAAGAATAAAGTAGGTGCTGAATTTGAAATACTGGATCATTCGATTGGGTGTGATGGAGATGGGTCGGAGCTTTTTACAGTCTTACTTCCTTCAGCAAGCCGCTTTCCACAGCGCTTCATGGCAGCAGATCTGAAAAATAATCTTCATCTTCATAGGCCCAGGTTAAAAGCTGACCAGTTCCTCGTTATGGCAGTACAGCGAATTTCGCAGGAAATAAAGGTGATCTTAGAGCGCAATGCTATAGCCCAAACACAGATTAGAGTTTTTCACCATGCAACAGTAGCTGGAGAGTCGCAGGCTTTAGCCAATGAGCTAGAGATTAATCTATGCGACATCAAAGATATATCTGATACAAATGGTTATTGCGGCTCAGCCGGCCCGTTGCAGATACTCTATTCATACAAAGATGAAGTTAAGTCAGGAGAGTACGTTGTGTTAAGCGCATTCTCCGGCTCCTCCTACGGTGTTTCATTATTGAGGAGGGCGTAATGGCCGCAATCCTAGCTACTGGAAGTTATGCACCGCAGCAGGTAGTAAGTAATAAGGATCTATCTGAGTACATGGACACCTCCGATCAGTGGATTACTGAACGCAGCGGAATCAAAGAGCGACATTGGGCAAGGCGAGGATTTGACGCGGTGGGAGAGATCGGCAACTTTGGCATGGTTGAAAGAGCTAGTTCGATAGCCTTGCAACGTGCAGGTTTGAGTGCAGATGATATTGATGGTGTTGTCTATGCAACAATCTCCGCAGATACCGAACTGCCTGGGTCAGGAGCCTTACTACAGAAAGCGCTCTTTGGATCTAGAACTATCCCTGTTTTTGAAGTTAGAAATCATTGTACAGGCTTTCTATATGCGCTCTCCATCGCCTCTGCTTATGTGAATTCCGGTGAATGGAGATATGCACTGGTTATCGGAGCGGAGATCTGCTCAAGTGGATTAAACCTATCTACAGCTGGCCGTAATACGGCAGTGCTATTTGGAGATGGAGCTGGAGTAGTGGTTCTTGGAGCATCTAAGGATGCTTTTCATGGAGTGCTTAAAATAAAGTTAGCTAGTGATGGATCGTTCGCTGATAAACTTGGCGTAGTAGCTCCTAGCTTTAGTCGAGCTGTGCCGATATCAGAGGCTGACTTTGAAGGGGAAGACGCGGCAGCCTATCCGCATATGGATGGGAAATTGGTATTTAAAATGGCATCACTGAAAATGGCCGAGGTTTTGCGACAGGTAGTGTCTGAAACTGGATGTCAGCTTTCTGATCTGGCTCTCATAGTCCCACATCAGGCTAATCAAAGAATCATAGATATGTTGGAGAAAGAGCTTGGACTTCAGGGGAAGGTTTATAGTAACATCTCGCGCTACGGTAATACTACTGCTGCAAGTATCCCTATTGCTTTAAACGAAGCGCTTGAGATAGGAATGATTAGATCTGGGGATCTTATCTCTCTTTGCGCATTTGGAGCAGGATTTTCCTGGGGTGCGACGGTAATCAGATTATGAATTCAAATGTTCCGATCATCATCAAGCTAAATTCTGACTCTGCTTCGCGACTAGCGCAGATAGAGCTGGAATCAAACTCGCCACCTTGGGGAGAAAAAGTTTTTTTCACAGAATTTACGAATCAACATGCAATAGTTTTTGGGGTGCGTCTTCGTGCGGAGATTGTGGCTTTTCTCGTTATCCATCATGTCATGGATGAGGCGCATATAGTAAATTTTGCCGTAGCAGCAGAAAAGCGTGGACAGGGGATCGGGAGGGAGCTTATTCAGTACGTAGTCAATCATATGCATATCTTGGGAGTACGCTGGATTACACTTGAAGTTAGGCAGGGAAATAGCGCTGCACGGAAGCTTTATGACTCCCTTGGTTTTTTTGAGATTGGAAAACGTAAGGGGTACTACGCTGATAATGCTGAAGACGCTGTAGTGTTAAATCTTAGTGTGGTTGAGTTTGTGGCGCGCTTAAAACAGAGTGACACCAAAGCCTCTTCCAATCTTACTGGGACTGCTGGCTTCCAGCCCGCACACGAATTTGCTTCTAATTCGTTGCGGGCTGGAAATCCGCGGTCCCAGTAAGCGAAAATTACTTTACTGTGCAGATAATATGTATCGTTCCATAGTTCGACCAGTCTTATTTAAGTTCGATCCGGAGAGTGCTCATCATTTAATTTTGAAACTCTGCGCATCTCCCCTAGCTCGTGTTGCTGCTAGGACTCTTTATTCCTTTGAGGATGCACGTCTGTCACAGAGCTTGTTTGGGCTACAGTTTGCAAACCCGATCGGATTGGCTGCAGGTTTTGATAAAAACTGTGAAGCCGCAAAATTCTTAGCGGCGCTAGGTTTTGGACATCTTGAGCTGGGTACTGTCACAGCAAAACCTCAGGAAGGAAACCCGCGACCACGTATTTTTAGAATTCCTGAGAATGAGGCATTAATTAACAGAATGGGCTTTCCGTCGCATGGCGCTGAGGTTGTTAGGGAACGATTACTCACATTGCGTCAAGGGAGGATTGGAGCTGTTCTAGGTATTAATATAGGTAAGAGCAAGGTTCAGCCGATTGATACGGCATTAGAGGACTATCTTTTCTCATTTAGAACGTTGAGTGATCTCGGCGATTATTATGTATTAAATGTATCATCTCCAAATACTCCAGAGCTTAGAAAGTTACAGGAGCGCAGTAGATTAGAGGAGCTTTTTCGTGGAGTTTTAGAGGTGAATAAAGGCAAAAAGCCACTGCTGGTAAAGATCTCTCCTGATCTTACTTATGCAGAGCTCGATCAGATCTTGGAGTGTGTGGTTAGCTTCTCTATTTCAGGTGTAATAGCTACAAATACAACTCTTAGTAGAGAAGGGTTGGTGTCTGTGGTCGATCAAGCTGGAGGATTGAGTGGCAAGCCGTTACAGCAAAAATCGTTGGAGCTAGTGCGGCATCTCTCGGCTAAAACAAAAGGTGCTATTCCAATAATTGGTGTTGGTGGAGTCTCAACAGCCGAGGCTGCTTATGCTATGTTAAAAGCTGGCGCCTCACTTATTCAGCTATATACTGGGCTAATTTACGAAGGACCAGCAGTCGTGAAGCAGTTAAAAACAGGGCTGCTAACATTGATGGATCGAGATGGAGTTGGAAATATTCGGGAGATAATCGGAATAGAGCGAAGCTAGTGCTTCGCCAAATAAGTTTTTTCACGTATGGCGCGCAGCGTTGCCCCAGATTGGCACGCCTCGGAAGGAGGAAATCCGCAGCAATACTGGAGTATTGCGAGGATTTTCCGACTGAGAAGCGTGACAAGGTGGGGCAACGATGTGATGCTAGACGTGAAAAAACTTATTTGGAGGAGCACTAGCAATCCTTATGCAGATAAGGTGCGATATAAAAAGCCTCTGCCAGTTTCATAGCTCGCGTGACGTTGTGGATTAAGTAAATTTATACGCTTTTTACATTATATTCTAAGCTTTATCACCAAATCACCGCAGTGCTATTTAGCAGCTCCCGTTTGTTTGACCTGCTCATATTAATACTATATAATGAGGCTTCTAACATGCACTTCTCATAATTATTAGAAGTGCAAGTTCCAAGTCCAGGGATGGACTTGCAAATTTTTCGCTTGCGAAAAATTTGGAGCCGACACCCTGTGTGGGCACTCGGGGACCCAGACAGGGTGTCGGCGAGGAGGAAAATGGCCAGGGACGGCCATTTTCCGACGATTTCTCATGCGCAGCGAAGCGTAGTATGAGAAATCCAGAGAAAGTTCTTTAATAAGGAGTGTCAGCCTTGAAATCAGAAAATTATAAAGTTGGTGATAAGGTAGTATATCCTGGGCATGGCGTGGGCGAGATTAGCGCAATTA
This sequence comes from uncultured Bdellovibrionales bacterium, assembly GCA_964556665.1. GTDB lineage: Bacteria > Bdellovibrionota_C > UBA2361 > UBA2361 > CAZKXU01 > CAZKXU01. The sequence continues at coordinate 23,481 of CAZKXU010000003.1, forward strand.
AGGCGAAGCTAATAGCCGGAGAAGAACACAAGGTGTATGAATTTACCATTCTTAGCTCCGGAGTTAAGATGGTAGTACCGTTGATACAGGCACAGACTATCGGTATTAGAAAAGTATCAGACAAGAAAGCGATAGAGAAAGTCTATAAAATCCTAAAAGATCGAAACTCAAAGTTAGATACACAGACCTGGAATAGGCGTTTTCGTGAATATAGCCAGAAGCTGCAGACCGGTTCCGTATATGAAATAGCAGCGGTATTCCGTGATCTTTCGATTCTAAGTATAGATAAAGAGCTCTCCTTCGGTGAGAAGCGTATGCGTGAGAAGGCAGAAACTTTATTAGTTTCAGAGATCTCTATAGCCAAGGCACGCTCAGAAGATAAAGTCGTTGGGGAACTCAAAGAACTCTTTGCGTGAGCCAGTTAAATTCAACAGTTAGGACATCTGCTATCATTGTTGGGGCTGGTAGAAGTACCAGAATGGGAGGTGTATCTAAGCTCTTTGTCGAGATTGGTGGGCGCACAGTGCTCGAGCGATCCATCGCAGCCTTTGCGGATACTGGGCGGATCGACTCTATTGTTGTAGTTGCACGGGAGGAGGATCTAGCTCGCATAGAAGGATTCGAATTAAGTTCAAAAGTGTTAGCGGTAATACCAGGTGGTAACGAGCGACATGATTCGGTTAGATCTGGACTTGAATACTTAAAATCACAGAAAATTTCTGAAGATTCAATAGTAATGATACATGATGCTGCTCGATGTTTAGTGGATAAGGAATTAATAGAACGAGTAGGTAAGGCAGCAAGAGAATACATGGCTGCAGCCCCAGTCTTAAAAATTTCTGATACAGTTAAGCATGTAACGGATGATGGTTTTATCTCCGGTACTACGCCGCGAGACAAACTCCGTTTGATTCAAACTCCGCAAGCATTCAAATTTTCCTTAATTTGGTCAGCTCACCAGGCTCGAACTAATGATGCCAGCGATGATTGTATTTTAGTAGAAAAAATTCAACCAGTTAAGGTTGTAGATGGAAGCTCGTCTAATATTAAAATTACTACCCAGCACGACATAAAATTAGTTGAGTTTTTACTGCATAGTGGTCATGAAAGCTCCCATTTTTCCGTTTAACATTTCTTCTTATCTGCCGATTAATATAATGTGCGATTCACAAAATTTAGTATTACATTATTGATCTTATTCGCGCCTCTAATGCTCTGGGCAGATGACAATGTGAGTTTGCGTTGTCCAGACCAGCCACTGAATCTGCCTCTTTACTCCCGTGCGGTGAGGGCTGAGATATCACGATCTATTAATCGAGATGACTTCAAAGTCCTCTCTATAAAAGTTAAATTTATTCCAGCAGAGTTAGATAGTGGAGTGCGTCAAACTACTCGTAGTACGATCCTAGATGGTCTAACTATAACTGCTAATACTGGTCTTATCTACTCAGCAGCGGGGACGCTCTCTTTTGGGACTGCGATTACTTGTCACTATACGTATATCATGCGTATCTCAGTAGTTGCATTAGACAGCGCCACTTTTGTGCGATTCAATCAGACTACCGAGTCGGAAGTTACCATTAGTACTAACGGTGAGTTGACGGGTTTTGGTCCGGGCTTCAAATAACTCAGCATTATGTTATAGAAACCTCCAAGCCATCATGTGCTAGTTGCACATTAGGAGGAAGTTTACTATTGGTTTCTTCGTAATCAACAGTATGAGTGGTGTGTATCAGATATGTCATCTTAGCCTCAAGCTCTTGAGCTGCTGCAACAGCTTGCGGGATAGTAAAATGTGTAGCATGTGGTTCGTAACGTAAGCCATCCAAAATCAATGTATTAACACCTCTTATCAGTTCTTTGCTCTCAATAGGGATAAAATTACAATCAGTTGCATAAGCTGTGTTGCCAATAAGAAAACCTGTGACGGGGAGTCTTCCGTGCAGTAGTTTAAATGGAGTAATCTTAAGTCCACAAAGTTCAAATGGTGTTACCTCATCAATTTCATGTGTACTTACCTGTGGTAACGCGCCGCCTATATAATTTGGATCCGGATTGAACACATAGTCATAGAATCGTCGAATCTCCTTTAGAGTAGTGGCACTCCCGTAACAGGGGATGCTGCTTCTTGTGGCGAAATTAAACCCCCGTAGATCGTCTAAGCCCAGAATATGATCAGCATGCGCATGGGTGAATAGGACGGCATCGACCCGTTTAATTCCCCATCTTAGTACCTGAGATCTGAGATCAGGAGAGGTATCAATTAGGATATTACTGCCATTATCTAGCTCTATGACTGCGGAAGGTCGGGTGCGCTGGTTTCTTGGATGAGATGAGGTGCAGACTGTGCATTGGCAGCCTGGAACCGGGACACCGGTTGAGGTGCCGCACCCTAAAATCTTTAATTTCATATGCCCTTTGACTTTTTCAATAAGTTACTTAAAATCATAGGTAATTGGAAGGGTGGAGTATTAATATGTCAGAAAACGAAGAATCGAAAGGTATTAAGGTTTCCGATCGTAGACGTTTTGATGCGAAGGGAAATGAAAAAGGGGATCAGCGGGAGGTGTCAAATATATCCCAGGCTGACACGAATAGGAAGGATGTAGATGCATTTAGTATGAAGGATGCTCCGCCGCAGCCTGAGATAAGTTTCGGTTCCTTTGTTGTCTCACTTGCTACACAGGTTTTAATGCAGCTTGGCCAGATGAGTCCTCCACCAGGAGTCAAAATTGAAAAGGATGTTGAGGCGGCGAAGCAGACGATTGATATTCTTGCGATGCTAAAAGAGAAAACAAAAGGAAATCTTGATGCAGAGGAGGCAAATCTAATTGAAGAGATATTGCACAATCTAAGAATGGGATTTGTTAGATCCGCTGGGGCAGTAAAATAAAGAATTCGTATCAGTTAGAAATTGATATGATGCTTAACGCTTCTGGTCGGCTTCGGGCCGATCTGTATCTGATTCAGAAATTAGATAACTGTTATCTGTTGCCGGCTTAGTCCAACTTCATCAAAAATATCATCAAGTTATGGTGGACTTAAATTAGCCCTGCATAAGATCGTTGGGGGTATTGACTAAGATATAAATCAAGGTAGAATTTTCATATGCTAAAAACAGCGTCTACTAATGAGCTAGCCCGACGACGTCGTATGAGTTTCTTCGAGTTACGACGTGCAGATTTGCCTGATTCAGATGATAAAGTTACTGCTAAAGCCGAGGCTGCTAAGCCAGTGGCTACTCTGAGCGAGGCTGAGATACGAATAATACGTGAACATGCGCGTAGAGAATTAAGAGATAGAGGCACAGATAAAGGCTTCGTGCCTCCTCAGCTCCCTGTTCAGCCGACAGAGGTCTCTGAAAAGCAGCCCAATCCTTCGCAGTAACGTATATTACAGCTGCTATTTTTTGGTGGAGCTAATTCGTCAGTTGTAGATTGCTCATGATGCACATTAAAACTACCTTGCGCTTTTACTTCTCTATATTCATTATAGTTAAAGCTCCACCAAGGATTACTCAGATGCAACTGCTGAATGTATAGTGCGTTACGAATATAGCTACTTAAAAAATACAACTACACTTTACTTCCTCACCAATTAGCTTGCCATTCTCATCTCTGATACTTGTAGGTATTTCCGTACATCTCCCAGTTAATAGCAATTCATCATCAGGCTCATTAATAATATGCGGCTCATACTCAGCAGTACCTGGATAGTAAGTTGATTTATCTCCATAGTACCATGCGCATGGGCCACCACAAATTTCTCTCTCCTCACAGAATGTTTTTCTGCCGGGATAAAGTATTTCAAAACTTATATTGTATTTGACAATCGTAGTAAACTCGTCTTGCTTCGCCATTTGAGCACTGGCTGTCGAGATACCTAAGCTACAGAAGAGAAGACTTGTTCATAAACATAAACTCCTAAATTAAAAAATTACCTGACAGCATTTAAAGAATGCATGACTGATGCCAAAGTAAAAGGAGCCTTAATCTTAATAAGTGACTAGTATTTTGCCTGAGTCTCGTAGGATCTTCTAAGAGATTTTAAAAGAAGATGTACAAAGATTTCGTAGCTAAAACTTGAATGTCCAATCACTATTCTCTTTAAATATTATATGTTAGCATTTCACTGTGTCACAGAAAAAAGTCAAGCGAACAAAGCACTATTCTTATATGTACAGAGATGCAGATTTAGCTAAACTGAATATCAGCGAAGTAGATGGCACGCTAGAGTTATCTGCTCAGGAAAAGTTTGAACTAATCTGCGAACTAACACTTTTTAATTATCAATTAAAAAACAATACGAATGATATACCAAGATTTCTTAGATCTACTGCGTGTATTAGAAAAGCATAAGGTTAAGTATGCAATTATAGGTGGCTATGCTGTTGGAATTTACGCTGAACCAAGATATACAAAAGATTTAGATCTAATAGTTACTCCCACTTTAAAGAATGGCAAAGCGTTACTTGCTGCTCTCGAAGAATTTGGAGCCCCAATTAACAATTTATCAAAGGAAGAAATTGCTAAGCCAGGATTGTTGTACGTCTTTGGTGTCGAGCCACTTCGAGTCGATATTTTAAATGGAATTAAAGGGATCTCTGTATCTGAGATTATCAAGCGATCTAAGAAAATGAAATTACAAAATACCGTAATGTCAGTTGTCTCCATTCCAGACTTAATTAAACTCAAAAAACTTGCGAAGAGAGCGCAAGATTTGGTTGATATTGAAAAACTTACAAAGCTTAAGAATAAGAAATAATTGTAACAAATAAAGTTGAAGTACACCGTTTAAAAATGTCATCATCACTGTGAAATGTAATAGTTGGAATTTATCCTCTAATTTTATATTTCCTCTACTACCGAATTATTATTATCTCGTGTCATCATTTTGACAGTATGCCCGATAGTCAACTAGTACGAGCTTCACATTAAACAGTAACCTACTGAATCACGGATATATTTTAGTCTCAAATTGCCCATCCGGGTTGGCAGGCTTTTAGCATTACACCAGCATGTATCTCTTTATGCATGGAGGTTAGAATGCTCGAGAAAAAAAATGACCAGGAGCTAATTCAGGAGTTTAAAAAAGGGAATAAAGATAGTTTTGAGGAGCTGGTATCACGCTATTCCAATAAGGCATTTAGCTTAGCAACTAGATTAACAAGGAATCAACAGGACGCAGAAGAGGTGCTGCAGGATGTTTTTGTGACTGTTTACAGAAAGATTGCAGGTTTTGAGGGAAAGAGTTCCTTCTCGAGTTGGCTTTATAGGGTTACAGTTAATGCAGCATTAATGAAGCTTAGAAAGCGTAGGCAGGACCACAGTATGTCAATTGAAGACATTCTTCCGCAGCTACGGGATTCAGTTGCATTTAAAAGCCCGGATCACCTTGATGTCGATACGGTCGCGCTTAAGCACCAATTGACTACAGCTCTAGAGGATGCAATTCAAACACTACCTGATGAGTATCGTCCTGTTTTTATACTGCGCGATGTGGATGGTCTAACAAGTAAAGAGGTCAGTAAGATTCTAAGCATCAGCGTGCCGGCAGTAAAATCAAGGCTTCATCGTTCACGCATGATGCTGCGCAGAAAGCTATTGCGTGTCTTTAGAGAGTATAAGGGAAATCTGTCGATCGGGACGATACAGCTACAATCTATAAACCAGAGAGGGTAAGTAGTATTATTCTTCGCATGCGCGTTACCATTTTTCTAATGCACAGTGATATAGATCCTTTCGAACTCACTGGGACCGCGGGCTTCCAGCCCGCTACGGATTATCTGCAAGTTTGTATGCGGGCTAGAAGCCCGCGGTCCCAGTAGGGTATAAAAACTTAGGTATATGCCTTTGGAAATCTAGCTTCATCGATCAGGGCACGGGAGGTGCCAAAAGATCTAATTGACTGTTTTGTAAGATCTAAAATAGAGGAATTAGATCCAGGCAATCTATGGATTACAATTGGCAGGCAACATACAGATCTTTTATATGGTGCAATTTCTATAGGTCAGATCAGTGGTAAGGCAGAATTTAACCGCGGAGGTGGTCAACCCATAACTAATTGTAGTAGCTGACTTTTAGTTTCTTTTCGAGGACTTCTTCGGAGGCTTTTTAGAACTAGAAAATCTTCTATTCTTCGCCCATCTCTCAGTTTTCTCGCGGTAACTTTTCCAGGCATCATGAAGAAGACAGGGGTTTTGGGAGTTGCAGCTTTTCCAACCAAAGGCGCACTCTCTAGTATCTATTTGAGCTCCGATAGCTTTCAATACATCAATATATCTTATTTCCGCAGGTTTTATGGCCAACCTAAATCCTCCTTTACTCCCTTTTCTTGCAATTAGGATCTTTGCTGTTACAAGTTGACGTAGGATTTTAGAAAGATATGCCATTGGCACATCGGTTGCTTCAAATAGTTCCTGACTCGATATAAGCTTAGCACGGTCCTGCGTGCTTATGTATGCAACTGCCCTTAATGCATACTGAGCCGTGTTATTTAGCTGCATAGTGAGATAAGTGATTAAAAATTATTATACTTTTAGCAGCCATAACCATCCAGAATAACAATGCCATAGTTCCTAGAACTAAGATTATCCCTATAAGTGAGTTATACTGCAATAACGACGATAGCACACGAGCAAAGGTTGCACATTGCCAGCAGAGGATCGTTAGCCATAAGAGCTTTGGCTTAATAATGCTTCTAGATGTAATGAATGAGAGTATCTGTGAGCTAGTCCCCATTACTATAGATACGACAGCTCCCATGCCCCAGGCATGTACGGTAAAATCTGTAGGTGCAAAGCCTGTCCATAAAGAGATCCAGCCTACTAATAGCCAGATGAAACCTGATACAAAAGCAAGGGTTAACGGTTCATGTAAGGAGCCTCCCCACATCAGAGTAGCACGGGTAAGGTAGATATATAAAGCCAGGTTAATGCCGATAGAGAGGCAGAATAGATTCGAGGAGAGCTGAAAGATGAAAATGAGAAGGGAGAATAAATAGACAGCCATGAAAAAGAGCATGGCTTTAGGCGCCAAACGTTTGCCGCCTAAAAATCCGCTGATAAACTGCTGGCCGGTGCCAAATAAAATCGGACAGATTCCGAACCAGATCAATCCAAGGGCAGTTTGTGGATCGCTGAGATTAAGAAATGTACCGCAGCATAGGACGGTTAATCCAAAGAAGACTGGCACAGCTATCTGAACAATCTGTTCATACTTAGCGCGGACAGAGTTTTTTAAGAGAAAAAGTAGGGATGTTAAAAAAACTAAACTCAACACTAATTCTACTAAATATTTTATCTCTGTAGATGTTTTTAGCAGTAATGAAATAGCTAAAACAGGTATGATTATCAAAGTTTTAGTTGGAGCCGTGATCCTGGATCCCATGAGGACTGGGATAGCGTGAAAGACAAAACCAAGAATAAAAGAACCGATAAAAAAATAGATCTGGATAAATGAGTGCAACTCGCGCAGCTCAATATATTCAACAGCTACGGGGAGTATCCCACTACGTATCAACCATGCCTTTATTCCATAATAACCGGTGCCTGCAAGTGCACAGAGAATGCCAAAGAGGAAAAATTTGTCAATCAATATAATGGGCCTATCCTCAGTCTGCGCAGGGGATCGTCTTTTGATCTGTATTACTTTGTCGGCTGTAATAAGAGTCATGATTTGTATTGGTAGTTGAAAATACTATTCAACTATTGCTTAGCTAATAATTAATTAATAATGGATAATTATATCCATTATGGATCTTTTTATTTTAAATAAAAAGATCTAAATTCATGCCATTGATTATGAACACAAACTGGCTGTGGAAGATTCAATGAGTGCAATATTGGAGCTACAGAAGACAGAGGCGCTACTCTTTAAGTACGGTTCCGGTACTGGTACAAATCTTTCAACGCTGCGATCCAGTAAGGAGCGCTTAAAGGGAGGGGGGAAGTCCTCCGGTCCGGTGTCATTTATGCGCGCCTTTGACGGCTGGGCGGCAGTGGTAAAGAGCGGAGGCAAGACTAGGCGTGCTGCCAAGATGCAGATTCTGAATATAGATCACCCTGACATTGTTGAATTTATAGGATGCAAAGTTGCAGAGGAGAAAAAAGCATGGACCTTGATCGATGCAGGTTTTGATGGTGGCTTTGCTGTCCCTGGAGGCGCCTATGACTCGGTTGCTTTTCAGAATGTTAATACCTCAGTACGCGTAAGTGATGAGTTTATGCGAGCTGTTGAAAGGGAAAGCACAGTTCAGGATATATTTGAGGTCTACCTACAGGCTTGGAAGTTTGGCTTAAAGTCAGTTGCGCTTTATCGCGACGGCTCGAAGCGGGTACAACCATTAAATACGGAGAGAGGGCAAAAAATACAACCAGGGTTTCCGCAACGTAGACGTTTAAATAATGAACGGAATGCGATTACCCATAAGTTCAATATTTCTGGCTTTGAGGGGTACATTACTGTTGGTTTATTTGAGGATGGTTCTCCTGGGGAGATATTTATCGTGGCTGCAAAAGAGGGATCAACCCTCTCAGGAACTCTAGATGCACTTGCAACCTCAGTCTCGCTTGCATTGCAGTATGGTGTGCCACTCTCAGCTTTAGTGAAGAAGTTTAGCCATGTGCGCTTTGAACCCTCAGGCTTCACTGGTAGTCGTGCCATTCCTTTTGCAAAATCAATAGTCGATTATATTTTTCGTTGGCTGGCGATCAGGTTTATGAGTTTAGAGGAGCAGCGAGGGCTAGGGCTATCTTTAGATAAAGATACCGTGAACACAGCTGCTACAGGAGAGCAGTCACTGAAAAATGTTCAGGTTGCTACGTTTCAAAATTCAGAGGACGCTCCTCCTTGCTTGACCTGTGGTTCGAGCTTGATGGTTAGGCAGGCAGGCTGCTATGTCTGTCTTAACTGTGGAGCCCAGGGGGGGTGTGGCTGATATTATTTATAGGAGTGTTTTATGGAACAGCAGAATGACGAACCGCCATTTTGGCAAAAAATGTTTGATAATCCCTGGCTGTTGCTCTTTCTAGGAATTGGAGTAATGGCTGTATTTTATACCGGTTGGGGATTTGTGGAGGTTTTGAGTCTGCCACAGGCCACACTGCCATAATTTTAGGAGGATATATATGTCTCATGAGTTGCATTCAGGAATAGTCGCGCCGCAAGGGACTTGGTGGGTTCCGGCCGGTCCGCAGGAGAAGCGTTGGGTTACGATCGCTTTTATATGGTGTATGGTTCTATCGGCGATGATGCCGTTATGGCATATTAAGGGCGGACAAAATCCAAGCGGTATACGCTCAAAGGTTGACCCGGGATCGTTCGTGCAGCGCGTTGATCGCTTTGTCTCGGAGTATAAAGTAGGGGAAGATAGTGGTTTTCCAGTTGTCGCGCCACCGCCGGGAAGTGAGGTCTATCTGTTGGCACGTATGTGGCAATGGTATCCGGTTCTAAAGTTGAAGAAAGGGGTCGAATACACACTTCATCTATCATCCTCAGATGTTAATCATGGCTTTAGTCTCTATCCTATAAACGTAAATATTCAGGTAGTGCCTGGGTATGATTACGGCCTAAAGGTGACACCAAATCAGTCCGGTGATTTTCGTATTATCTGTAATGAGTTTTGCGGTATCGGTCATCATGTGATGATCGGAAAAATATTAGTTGAGGAGTAATTTTCTATGAGCACAATTGAAAGCTTGGCATTTCGTTTTCGTACCTGTCCAGTTACCGGTCTTAAGATCGATCCGACCGCTGAAAAGCTTATTAAAATAAACGCGGTTATTGCGGTTGTTTGCTTCCTTTTAGGGGTAGTTGCTGCAATTGGGTTGGTGTTGACTAGATGGCAGTCGGTACATCTCTTAGATGCAACGATGTATTACCGCTTTCTGACCTTACATGGTCTGAACATGCTGATATTTTTTATTATCTTTTTTGAGATGGCGATTCTTTACTTTTGCTGTACCGTTCTGCTGAACGCGCGTCTTCCGAAACCAGCCTTCGGGTGGGCAGCTCTCGGATTAATGGTAAGCGGCGCCGTTATGGTCAATTACATGGTCTTGACCGGAAAGGCGGATGTATTATTTACCTCATATCCACCCCTGCAAGCCGCACCTAACTATTATCTAGGGATTATTTTGTTTGCGGTAGGGGCCCTCATAGTCACCTTCCATTTTTTAGGAGCTATGATTGTAGCTAAAAAAGAGAAAACATATAGCGGTTCTGTTCCCTTGGTGGTTTTCGGTGCGCTCACCGCTGATATTATTGCAATCATTACACTGCTTCATGGCGCAGCAACATATATACCTACATGGCTCTGGTCACTTGGGGTAATGAATATCGATCCTCAGATCTATAGGCTTCTCTTCTGGGCCTTGGGGCACTCTTCGCAGCAGATAAATGTGGCAGCCATGGTAGCAGTTTGGTATCTCTTAGCTGGAATAACTGTCGGAGGTGTAGTACTTAATGAAAAAATTAGCCGCACAGCCTTTGTGCTCTACATTCTGTTTATCTCAATGGCCTCAGCGCACCATCTCTTGGTAGATCCCGGAATGGGGCCAGCCTGGAAAGTTTGGAATACCAGTTACGCTATGTACCTTGCGGTGTTAGCAAGTCTGATTCATGGCTTCACCGTGCCGGCTGGTATAGAAATGGGGCAGCGTCTGCGCGGCTTTACAAACGGAACATTTGAGTGGCTGACTAAGGCGCCCTGGGGCGATCCTGGATTCTCTGGAATGATTCTTTCAGTAATAATCTTCGGATTTCTGGGCGGTATTACTGGAGTTACTATTGGTACAGAGCAGATAAATATTATGGCACACAATACTCTGCGCATTCCAGGGCATTTTCATGTGACGGTAGTTGGAGGTACAGCATTAGCATTTATGGCGGTTACCTACTATGTCTTGCCACTAATCTTTAGAAAGAGGGTGGCCTTTTGGGCTATGGCTAAATATCAGCCATGGGTGTTTGGCATAGGTATTACAATTATGTCTATGGGGATGAGTTTTATGGGAGGCTTCGGTGTGCCGAGACGACATTGGGATATAACAGGCACAGCAGCCCCGTTCTCGCTTGATTTTCATCCGGCAGTAAACCTTCTTCAGGCGCTTTTCGGAATAGGTGGATTAATCGCGGCTCTTGGGGCCTTGATCTTTATCATTATAGCTGTGGTTTCGGTCTTTTTCGGGAAGGCCTGTACAGAGGAAGCGATACGAAACCATGTGTCGGGAATTCCACAGGGTATTCTGAAACTTCCGGCGCAGCAGCATGGGGGCTCAATGGTGGCTCGAGTTCACAAGGCTGGTTGTCCCGGTACGGTAATACTCACATTCATATTCTTAGCATGCTTTGTGGTGTATTACTTCGTTAACTGGAAGCTTTTGAGTCTGCTATGGAAGATCGGGTAGTTTCTGTGCAGGACCTGACTCATTTACAGAAATATGAGATCGACATAGGGATGTGGATCCTCCTATTTTGGATGGTCTCAACCATGTTGCTCTGGTTTATCGCTTTTTCCCATCTGCCAGACTCGGTGCCTGAGTGGGCGCGGCGTGCTCAGGAGATCTGCTTCGGACTAGGTCCTAACGGATTGCCTAACGGAGGCGGGTGGATTGTACTTACAGCGGCACCACTATCACTCTTGCTTTCGATATTTGCGATCTATCCGAGCGAGATTCGTGAGAGTTTGCATAAAGGACCGTTTGCTACAAATGGAAATAAAGCATTATTAATCCTCTCTTTTTTAGCGTTGGCTGAGATCTCTTGGATTGCAAATAAGATCGTTAAGGCCTTAAGTTCGAATCTAATAGTCAGTACAAGAGAGGAGGGGTTGCCAGTTGGGTATCCGCGCCTTCATAAGATCGTGCCAAGTTTTGAACTTATAAATCAGGATGGTAAGAATATAAAGCTAGGCGATTTTGGCGGCCAGACAGTTTTCCTTACTTTTGCATTTGCCCATTGTCGTACAGTGTGTCCGCTGGTTGTGCGTAATATTCAAGATACAATTGATCAGGTTGGCGGTAAGGTTTCATTGGTGATTGTAACACTAGATCCATGGCGTGACACACAGGCAGCACTTCTACCGCAATCAAATTCATGGAAGCTAGGGGCACAGCAGCATTTTCTATCTGGTGACCCTATAGCCGTTAATAGGTTATTGGATGAATTAGCTGTGCCGCGCGAGCGAAATGCGACCAACGGTGATTTAATTCATCCAGCCTTAGTATATATAATTGATCGGGAGGGTTTTATCGCTTATAGCTTTAACAATCCGTCAGTAAGATGGTTAGTAGAGGCGTATAATCGATTACTGGAAGATTAGGGTTTTACTTGGACAGCGGAGTTACTCTCCATCGTCTGTGTAGGATGTTATAATGAAAATCTCAGATACTCCGCGTGACCATTTACCAGCACTCTCGCTGCGCTTAGAGAAACTATTGCGCCCACTAAATCAACTCTTCGATCGTATATACTCCTCTTCCTATAATCCATTATATAGAAGTGGAACTTTAGCCGTAGGGTTTCTCTTTATACTATTAGTTAGCGGATTATACCTTCTCTTCTTTTATAGTCTTTCCACCCCTTATCGGTCTGTGTCGGAGATAGAGCATCAGATCTGGCTGGGAAGCTTCTTTCGAGCAATTCATCGGTATGCCACTGCTGCTGCCATAGTTGCCACCTGTATTCATGTGCTGCAGCTCCTAGCTCAGGGGAAGAGTTGGGGGCCTAGGCTAATGGCATGGATTAGTGGCGTTGTATTGCTCCTTTTTATTTATCTCTCTGCATGGACCGGATATGTGATGGTTTGGGATCAAGGGGCGCAGGTATTAGCGGTTGCTGGTGCGGAGATGCTAAGAATTATACCGTTCCTTAAGGATACGATAGGACATGCTTTTAATGGAAGTACAGAGGTTAACACAGGATTTTTTTTCATGAACCTGTTCCTACATGTGGCTATCCCCGTAGGAATGATATTTGGACTATGGATTCATACCTCCAGACTCGCACGTACTGTTTGGTTTCCGATAAGACCGATTTTCTTGTCATCCACAATCGGCTTAAGTCTGCTAGCTGCTTTTTGGTCGGCCCCGCTTCTGCCTGAAGCTGATCTATTACAGATTATAGGCAGGATTCCACTAGATTGGTTCACCGCTTTTTGGCTGCCGATTCTCGCAATTTCTCCCTCTCTAGCGTTAGCAGGAGGGTTAGTGGCTACACTTTTTCTACTTTCAATTCCTTATTGGTGGCGACCGGTAAAGACTCAGACCCGAGAGGTCTCGAAAGTAGATGAAGCAAATTGCACAGGCTGTATGCAGTGTGCGCTTGATTGCCCTTACGCTGCAATTACGATGATTCCACGAGAGGATGGTCGCAAGCGCGTCGCGATCGTTAACCCTGACTGGTGTGTGAGCTGTGGAATCTGTACGGCTTCCTGTGCTGATTATGCTGTTGGTCCAATCGGACGTAGGCCTGAGGATCAGTTGCAGTGGAGTGAGCAGTTGCTAAGTAGATTAAAAGAATCAGGGAAAGACGGGGCAATTATCGCTGTTACTTGTGTTAGTAACGGAAGTCTTTATGAAAAGTTAGCTGAGCTTGCTAATCATTGCTCAGATATTCAGCCTGCTGCCGTTGACTGTTGTGGTGCAATTCACAGTGACACAATAAAAGCTTTATTGGGTAGAGCAGATGGGGTGTACCTGGTTGGATGTCCAGCGCGGAACTGTAGGAACCGTGATGGACTGACACTCATCTCTGAAAGAATATTTGAGAAGCGTGTGCCGTTCCTGGCTAAAGACTTAGATCGGAGGCGTGTTAAGCTAGCCACTCATTCAGATGTAGAGACAGGGGCAATCACGGCGGAGCTGCTGCAATTTAGAGCGGAGCTACGAGGGGAGGACAGCGCTAGCACTAATTCGCTCCTGACTAGCCTCCCTAAGTATTTTGTTCGAACTATAGTGGGTGCAATGCTGCTCCTGGTGATAGCAGCGCTGAGCCAGATCCCGTTTGGAGAAGTGCCTCAATATGCAATCTTTCGTATGGAGATTAAGTTGCCTCCGGTAGTAAAGGTTGGTTGTAGAAAACCTACAGCAGACGAATTGGCATCTTTGCCATTTCATATGCGCAAAAAGGAGATCTGTGAGCAGCATAAATTAAACTATTCTTATACTCTCTCGATTGATAATGCCATACTAGCTAGTAGAACAGATATTCATGCAGCAAGTATTGGAGGTGATCGACCTATATTCATAGATGAGGAGATTAAGCTTCCCGCCGGTGAGCATGCTATCGAGCTGGTTATTCACTCAGCTACGGCCGCTGCTTTGCAGCCAGAAAAAATATATAGGTATGATATATCTTCAACAGTCGGGAGAGCGGTTTTGCTTGTAATAGAAGAGCAATCAGAGCCTAGAATAGTAATGTGAGGCATTGCTCCTAACCTTTTGACACTATTATCGAATTTTGATATAGTACTGCGGTTTATTAAGGAAAATATATTTTTCGGGAGATGGAATAATGTCGTTTCGTGATTCGGACAAACCAGGAATAATTGCAAAGTATCGTTTAAATGATAAGGATGTTGGTTCGCCAGAGGTACAGATAGCCCTTTTAACGGCTAGAATTGATACGCAAACCAAACACTCAAATAAAAATGCCAAGGACAGCTCTGGGCGTCTTGGGATGTTTCGTTTAGTAGGCAAGAGAAGAAGATTGTTGAATTATCTAAACAAAGAGAGTCATGATCGTTACAGGAAGATTATTGACGCTTTGGGCATCCGTAAGTAAAGCCCATCCAAAGATTATATAAAAATAAGAGTTGAAAAAGGAGAATTCTATGTATGTTGTAAGTAAAGACTTTCACGGTCGTACTCTATCTATTGAAACCGGCAGGGTTGCAAAGCAGGCGAGTGGCGCAGCCTTAGTTCGTTACGGTGACACCATGATCTTAGTAACCGCCTGTGTGGGTGCTGCAAAAGATGGTGATTTCCTGCCGTTAACTATTGATTACGTTGAAAAGAAGTATGCCGCAGGTAAGATTCCAGGTGGCTTTTTTAAGCGTGAAGCTAAGCTTAGTGAGCACGAGACTTTAACGAGTCGCTTAATAGATCGTCCATGCCGTCCGCTCTTTCCAGAGGGATTTACAAATGAGGTCCAGGTTGTAGCTACCGTATTATCTTCAGATGGTGAAAACGACGCAGATGTTCTGGCTGTATGTGGTGCTTCTGCAGCTTTGACTGTTTCTGAGCTTCCCTTTGAGGGGCCAATAGCTGCCGTGAGAGTAGGGCTTTTAGGCGGCAAATTGGTGATTAATCCACCAGCTTCTCAGCATAAGGATTTAGACTTAAATATGGTGGTTGCCGGAACAAAAGAGGCGATCGTCATGGTTGAAGGCGGCGCTAAGGAGATTCCAGAGAAAGATGTAATGGATGCGCTCTTTTATGCGCATGAGGAATTAAAGCAGATACTTGCCATGCAGTTGGAGCTTAAGAGTAACTGTGGAAAGCCAGTAATGGAGTGGACTCCTAGGGTGATTGAGCCTGAGTTGGTAGAGAAGGTTAAGAGCTTTGCTGAAAAGAATATCGGATCAGCCTTGAGAATTAGAGAGAAGCTTGCGCGTCGTGATGGGCTCTCCAAAGTGAAAAAGGATGCAATAGCAAAATTTGCCCCAGAGGGTACTGAGGATGCAGAGGAGCTCACCGCGAAGATCTCCAAGATTTTAGAGGATATTACCTATCATCAGCTTCGCAACATGGTGTTTGATGATAAGGCGCGTATAGATGGTCGTGATTACAGGACCGTCCGTGATATCTCAATCGAGGTAGGGTTTTTGCCGCGAACACATGGCTCTTCATTATTTCAGCGTGGAGAGACACAGGCAATTGTTGTAGCTACTCTCGGCACAGGCGAAGATACTCAGCGTCTTGATAATTTGACAGGTGAGGCAGAGAGATCGTTCATGCTTCATTATAACTTTCCTCCATTTTCAGTTGGAGAGACTAAGCCGATGCGTGGCCCCGGTAGGCGTGAGATTGGACATGGTGCATTAGCTGAGCGTGCAGTTAAGGCGATTATGCCGGATGGAAAAGCTTTTCCATATGTAGTGCGTATCGTCTCGGAGATTACAGAGAGCAACGGCTCTAGTTCAATGGCTACTGTTTGTGGAGCTTCCCTCTCTTTGATGGATGCAGGTGTGCCGATCAAGTCACCGGTTGCAGGTATCGCCATGGGGCTTATGAAGGATGGGGATAAGTGCGCTATTCTTACAGACATCCTAGGTGACGAAGACCACCTCGGCGATATGGACTTTAAGGTCTGTGGAACGGAGAAAGGTATTACGGCATTGCAGATGGATATCAAGATTAAAGGTCTTGATCGCCAGATTATGACCGATGCCATGACGCAGGCGCGTGAGGGTCGTTTGTTTGTATTAAAGCAGATGGGCCTTGCTATCGCTACGCCGCGAACGGATCTCAATAAGTATGCTCCGCGTATTACCTCCATTAAGATTAACCCGGAAAAGGTGCGAGAGATCATCGGACCAGGGGGTAAGACTATTCGTGGTATCCAGGAGTCCTGTAAGGTAAAACTAGAGATCTCTGATGACGGCACAGTCTTAATTGCTAGCAATGATGCTGCAAACAGCGAAGCTGCAATGAAGATTATTAAGAATATGACCGCCGAGGCTGAGATTGGAAAGATATACAAAGGTATCGTAAAGCGCATAGCTGACTTTGGTGCATTTGTAGAGGTCTTCCCAGGAACGGACGGTTTAGTGCATATTTCACAGCTCGCACATGAGCGGGTTCGACGTGTGACCGATGTTGTTCAGGAAGGTGATGAGGTTTACGTAAAAGTATTGGACGTCGACCACCAGGGCAAGATTAGACTCTCACTAAAAGAGGCTATTGACGAGATGGCCGATGGACAGCAAGGGTAGGATCGCAGGCTGGAGTACTATAGTGAATGACAAAATAACGAAGCGGTATTTTGTCTGTCGGATTTTGACCATCCTTGGTCAAAATCCTCCTCGAATGGCTTAAAACGGGTCCCGAAAGGCCCATTTTAAGCCATTCTCCGAGCCTGCGGCTCGGCTGGCCTATCAACAGTTCCTGTTCTTCAGGACAGGAACTACATAGCTGCAAAGGCCGCACTTATTTCCGAAACATTTTCATACCGTTGCCGTGTATCTAGCGTCAGGGCTCGATTGATAATATCAAACGCCTGAAATGGCCAGTTACTGGCTCTCTTGCCGATAGGAGGAGGGGCTTTTACGGGTCGCTCCTTTAACTTCTGCATCTCATCAATATCAAAGGGAAGATGTCCAGTTGCCATCTGGTAAAGGATTACACCTAGCTGATAAATGTCTGAGCTTGCTGTGCGCCTTTCGATACTCAAGGGGTCAAGAAAGGGAAGCTCGTAAGGGAATGGCTCATTCCATAAAGGTGTAAGGCAGTATTCGGTCAATTTAAGATCGTCCTCCCCGCTGATTAATGAAGTTTCAGGAAGCAGCCGTCCGTGTGTCATGCCTTGCTTATGTAGAGTATGCAGCCCGGCACAGATGGTAGCCGCAAACCGCTTGCCAAGCTCAAAGCTGATAAGCCTACCCTCTATGAGCGACAGTAGGCTTTGAGAGGGAAGAATGTCATAGCTAATTACTAGACGTTGTCCCTCCACGGAGATGAACTTTAGAGGAGCTAGTGGGCTTAGCTGAGTATTGGCTGGAAATAGAATCTTAGAAAATGCGGTAACATCTACAGTGCGTGGATATAATGATATTGTCTTTACGATCAGTGTACAGTCTGACTTAAGATCACGGGCCTTCCAGATGGATCCGGAGGGGACCTCTTCAATCAGCGAGACTGCCTCTAGCTCTCCTTGAACGATTACGGTTCTCATTTAGGGTTAAACTGAAAATCCATTCTCTTTCATCCAGCTGTCAGCTAGGAATTTTGAAACGTAACGTGAGCCAGAGTCAGTAAGAATAGTGACAACTGTCTTGCCCGGGCCTAATTTTATTGCTGTTTCTACCGCTGTATGAACGATCAATCCTGCCGCGCCGCCAACGAATAGCCCCTCTTCGCGCACAAGTCGTCGCGCCATTGCAAACGCCTGGGCATCGTTGACCTGGTACATCTCGTCAATCACCGAAAAGTCCATAGCATCGCATAGGATATCTTCACCAACACCTTCTACTTTATAGACATGTGGAGGCGGCATTGTCTTTGTTTTAAAATATCCGTAGTGAACACTACCGAATGGATCTGCTCCTATTACTTTTATGTTTTTATTCTTTTCTTTCAGGAATCGACCTACACCTGAGATTGTTCCTCCAGTTCCTGGTCCGGCAACGAAAGCATCTAAATTGCCATCTGTGTCGCTCCAGATCTCTTTGCCGGTGCTGTGGTAATGAGCCTCTATATTTTTCTTATTATGGTATTGGTTGACATAGAAGGCATTTGGGGTCTCGCGTGCGATCCGCTTTGCTGTTTCGACGTAGTGCTCTGGAGAATCACCCGGTACGTCTGTAGGAGTAATAACCACTTCAGCACCAAATGCTCTGAGCATATTCACCTTCTCCTTGCTCATTTTATCGGGCATAGTGAATATACACTTATAGCCGCGTACTGCTCCGATCATAGCCAGGGCTAGCCCTGTATTTCCAGAGGTATTTTCGACAATTGTGCCACCCGGCAAGAGTAGTCCCTCTTTCTCCGCCTCATTAATTAGATGTAAGGCCATGCGGTCTTTGATAGACCCTGTTGGATTCATAAATTCGCACTTAACTAGGACCTTAGCTGCGTTCTTTCCTACTACCTTATTTAACCTAACTAAAGGTGTTTTCCCAATGGCATCAAGAATGTTATCCTTTGTATTCACAACAGTACTCCAGTAAATTCAGAATATGAAAAAAAGTTTCTGGCTAATAGTTTACCATACTGCAGCTGAATTAAGCATCGTACTATTGATCTGTCTGAGTCTGTTTTTTAATAGCTCAAATAACATTGTTTGGGGCGAGGCGGAAGGGAAGCTTACAGCGGATCTGATAGAAGAGGCACTAAAATCAGGTAAGTCTAGCAAAAAGGAAACTAAGCTCAAGGGGTACGGAGCATACCGCGGCAGGCTTATAGAATGGTGTAAGCAGTTGGAGAATGATGGCCGAAGGGAGCTTCTTTACCTGTCTCTTGTTGGAAAGGACGTGAAGGATCCTGAGTGTCTAGCCTGTAAAATGTTTTTTAAGTCAGTTATTTTAGCTTGTAAGCCAAAGGATGGAGCGCGTAAAATTAAAAAGAAAACGGATCATGAACATGCTCACGCTCATTCAGGAGATGAAGGCGAATTGAGTACGCCTGAGCCGACGAGTAAGGTTGTTTTCAAGCAGCGGGAGCCTACTGTCGCGACTGTTAAGGTAGCTGTTGAATTATTTTCGGCTCTTTCAGAGGACAAGAACGCTTCTTATCACTTACAGGCACTAAAGAGACTACAGGTATTAATTTATGAACGCTGCCACTCTCCCGCAGAGAAAGAATATTTTTCGACTCTATGGGAGTATATCTATGGCCCATTTAAAGTGCTTGACCTGGAGCTCACAGAGAAGAAGCGTAGGATTGAGGAGCGTGGAGGAAAAGCATCTAAGCAAGAGAAGGCTGTGAAACAGAAGGAGGATGTGAATGAGATGTTTTAACACAGCTAGATTAGTAGGTTTGCTTCTGACACTTCTCTGTTTTTTTCTTCCAGAGATGGCGCTTGCTCAGTCTGACTTAGGCAGCTCAGCCGAGCTCACACCGACGGCTGTATCCATCTTGCCAGGTGCGCTTGAGGCAGAATGGGAAGAGGTGCTGAAAGTGCTTGATGCAGGGGATCTCAAGGTCATAAATGATAGCATCTTTAAGATAAGAGAGTTGGCAGATAGTCTTGGACAAGAATCTTTAGAGGAGTACTCCTCACATCTTGTTGAGTTAGGACTTAAATCCTTAGCCGATAACGATCCTGATCGGGCCAGCTTTTTTTTGAGAAAAGCGTTGCAGCTGTCTCCAAGCTCTCCGCGTATTCTATTTACATCCCTTGGTCTTGCGTATGAAGTTGCTCCTGATCTCTTTTGGTCAGATTTATGGAAAGCCTTTAAGCAGGTATGGCATTACCCAGATCTCGTGTTGCTGACTTTGAAAAGAGTTATCTATCCGGCAGTTTGGTCACTGACAATTGGATTATATATCAGCCTAGCTCTTACTTTTGCTTTCATGATTAGGCCATTTGTAAGGAAAATTGCAGCCAAGTTGCCAATACATCTCCGTTTTGCGGCGCCTTTTATGGTGCTTGCTCTAATATGTGTGCCTGTATTTTGGGGACCACTCTGGGCTGTTTTTGCTTGGGCCGTATTGCTTTTGTACTTTATTCCTGCTCAGCGCCGGATAGTTGCTTTTGCCGGTGTGATACTTCTTCTTTGGGGGATTTCTATCCCGCTTGCGCAGTCGATTGGCCGTTGGCTTGCTAACCCTGTAATTCAGGCTATGCTACAGGTTCATAATGGAGCGCATAGTCCACATCACCGTAAGATTTTAGAGCAGCTTACTCAGGAGAGGCCATATGACGGGGTAGTTTATTACACCTATGGTTTGCTCCTTAGACATCTTGGAGATCTATCCGCAGCCGATGATGCCTTTGTTCGGGCGGAACTTAAGCTTGGAATACAACCCTATACTCTAGCGCAGCAAGGCGCGTTAGCATTCATTCGTGGAGACCTGGCTAGAGCAGCGGATTTTTATCTTCATGCGCAAAGATTAGGTATGAATTCGCCAGAGTTTCTACTTAATTTTTCAAAGCTTAGGTTTGAGCAGATGGATACTGCTGAAAGCCGTAGGTTGTTCGCGCTAGGTGCAAAAAAGGATCCGGAGCTTGCGGAGTCAATTAGGAACAGAGAGTTAGCCTTTGGAGTTAGGAGTAATTTGGCAATGGCAGAAATTCGACTACCTACAACGAAGATTATTTATGCAGCAATTCTGCCGGCATTAAAGCCCACAAGGATTCACGATCTATTGGCAGATCGATTAATGCCAGGACTGACCTCTTTTGACATAAGCTCCCTCGGTGTATTTTTACTAGTTATCTCTTTTTTCCGTAATACGAAGAAACATAAAAGTCGCTCTCATGGTTATTTTGGAGAATATGTCGCCTCTAGATTCTTGATTCTCTTTGCAAGAATAATTCCTGGCTCAGCCTTCATTCTTTCTGGATATATGATAGTTGGAGTATTATGCATCTCAGTGCTGATTTTTTTACTACTTCCCTTAATCGGCTGGCCGTTTGAATCTACGTGTATTTTTGAGGTTTTGCCTCAAACGCAAGGCATTTTAGCATTAATAGCAATTTGCTTTGCTGTGATTTTGTATAGTGCTTGGTTATGGCTTGAAGAGGAGGAGGAATGTTAGGCGTTCTCGACTCAGATAATTTAGCGCAGGTCTTAAGAGGGATATCTCAGAAGCGGAGGCAGGGAGTGTTAGAGCTTAAGTACCCTGAAAGTAGATCTGAGATTGTCTTCGTTCAAGGTCGAATCGTAAATTTTATAATTAATGATCTATCCCCAAACTTAGAGATAGTAGAGCTACTCAAGGGAGCGGGACTGGTCTCTGAGGTGCCAGAAGGGCTTCCAGATCTTAAGCTTGAACAGCTGTTTGCTGAGCTTAATCGGCTAAACGGAAATTCACTCGATGAAACAACCTTTAAGAATCTCCTTAAGCATAGGGTGCTTGATAAACTTTATTCAATTGATCTGAGTACTGGGGCTTACTATTCATTCTCTGTCAAAATGGTTCAGTCGGAGGGCTCTTTTACTCCTAGTATTTCTGTAGGGCAGCTGTTACTTGATCTTGTGGCGCTTGAAGCGGACTCGCAGAAGATAGCAGAACTTTTTTCGGGTAAAGCAAAAATTGTTCGCTCTCTAGATACGGCTCCACAACTCTCTTCAGAGGTAGAGGAGTTAGTTTACAGATTGCTTGATGTGCCACTAACAGTGGGTGAACTAAAATCACGATCTCTTCTCAGTAAATACCATCTTCAAGATGTATTAATCTCTTTACATTCAAAGGGATTAGTAAGATCTGCAGCAGTATTAGAAGAAAGATTAGCTTCCTCCCCTAAGAGAATTATTTTTGAAGAGAAGCTTTTTCAATCGATTGATAGTTCAATCGACAAAGTATTCAAGCAGGAAGAGGAAGAGCAGAGGCAGGATGAGAAAAATTCTCTAGAGGATAAACTGGACACCAGTCCAGCTGGTCAGCTTGATCATGTTATAGTTGATGAAGAGGAGGCGTCTCCATCAGAGCTGCCATCACTCAGAATTCGTATGGGATTATTTAGTATGCGCCTTTTAAGTCAAAACTGGCCGTTGCATACGACAGTATTTATCTTTCTAATCATAGTGATTGTTTGTCCGCTTGTTTATTGGGGCGAGATATTTCAGCTGCTAGGAGGATATTAGTGCACTATCCTCTCTTGAAATGGGAAAAAAATATGAGGGCCTGCTGATAAAACCAGAAAGAAAAACTTTCAAGCGTTGAATAAATTTCATCAATAAATAGAATATGTATATCTTTGCCGAGATATAGTGCTATGCCCTTGACTGCACACAGTGTTAATATAGCTAGAACGACTAACCTGAAGTGCTGCCCCAGTCCTTCCTCTCCAAATCCCATCTGTGCATATTCCTAATTTGTTATCATGTTGACAACTAGTTAGTTTTCGTCCTGACAGGCAGAATCTAGTTAATATGCTGTTTTAAATTACAGGTAGATTTCTCAAGTTTGAAGTGATTTTCGACCGATATGTATTATGAAGTCTATGATAGCTGATTAGGAAGATTTTCTTGGCAAAAAAGAAGATGGAAACAACACCTCTCGAGATCAAAAATACTACGGTTTTGGAGATAGGAGAGGATCTAAGTTATCTTTTGGCAGCAACTAGCACTTGCTATGAGGTGCTGCGTCAAATGGCTCCTCAAAGTAATCCAGTCATAGAGAGGTATATACGTGAAATCGACGATGGGATTTTACGCGGAAGCAGATTGGCCGAAAAGATCGCTAAGTATAAAAAAAAGTGGAACAATGACGAGGAGGCTCCACAGCAACGGCATGTCAGTACCTGTCTCAAGGCGGCTGTTGACTATATCAATGTTAATTGGAGCGGGCCAATAAGTATTGATCTGCATATTACTAATGACAGTATTGCAAAGATTGAATACGCCGGACTGGTGCAGATAGTAGTAGGAGCTTGTATTAACTCCATAGAATCCATGGATGGTCAGGAGGAAAAAGACATTCTTATCTATCTTGATCAAATTTTCATTGATCCATACAACGACTTTGGCTTAGACGGGGGACGGCGCTACTGTAGGATTAGTATAATCGATCACGGCTATGGTATGTCAAAAGAGTTGATTGATCGACTCTTTGCTCCTTATGTATCGGAGGAGGATCAGGAAGTAAGGTCCTGTGTCGGGTCAAGCTTGTATCTAACAAAAAAAATGCTTGAAAAAGTAGGCGGGCGTATAATTTTAGAATCGATGCCAAATTGTGGGACAGCAGCGCATATCTTTGTTCCAGCACAGTGATCAAATGTCTCGCAGTTTAAACAGGAAAAGGCACAGGGGTGAGTATAGCAGTTACTTTACACAAATAACCTCTAAGCAAAGCAGTATGTAATATGCTATCTTTCTAGCACTGACATGTGTGGCATTACCGGTATCTATAGAGAAGGTCTAGGCAATCTAGAAAATATTGTTTGCAATATGGCATCTGCAATCGCCTATCGCGGTCCAGATGATTATGGTACTTGGGTTGAGCCTCAGGTGGGGCTCGCCTTTGGACATCGTAGACTATCAATTCTTGATCTTTCCCCCTTAGGTCATCAACCTATGCATTCTCAGAGTGGACGGTTTAGTATGGTGTATAACGGAGAAATTTATAATTTTCAGCATATTAAAGATGAGTTACTAGGATACGGACATAAATTTAAAGGCGGTAGCGATACAGAGGTAATGTTGGCTGCCTTCGAACAGTGGGGCATAGAAGAAGCTGTACGCAAGTTTAACGGCATGTTTGTCTTTGCAGTATGGGATATTAAGCAGCGTGAGTTAATACTGGGGAGGGATCGACTTGGCGTGAAGCCACTCTACTATGGTTGGACCGGCAAAAACTTTCTTTTTGCCTCGGAGCTTAAGGCTTTTAAGGCAGCACCGGAATCTGAACTGATTATCAATAGAGAAGCCGTTGTGGCACTTTTATTTTATGGATATATACCGGCTCCGCAATCTATATATCGAGGCATCTATAAGCTTCTTCCAGGCACAATTTTACGGTTGCCTCTACCATTACTGCAAAGGAGTGCTGATTTTTGCGCGCTAAGCTCACCCAAACAGTATTGGAGCGCAGAGAGCGCTGCTTTCAATGGCCTAAATGCTCCTATGAGTTTGCCTGACGAGGAGATCTTAGAGCATTTAGATTCCCTGCTTAAAGATGCTACTAAAATAAGGATGATTGCAGATGTGCCTTTGGGCGTATTTCTTTCGGGTGGAATCGACTCCTCTCTCGTAACTAGTTTGATGCAGCAGCAGAGTGCTGTGCCAGTCAGAAGCTTCTCCATAGGCTTTCGAGAGCAGGGATATGATGAGGCACAATTTGCAAAAAGAGTTGCAGAACATCTTGGCACTGCGCACACTGAATTTTATTTAGACTCAAAAGAAGCCCAGCAGGTGGTGTATAAATTAGGAGCTATGTTTGATGAACCTTTTGCAGACGCATCAGCTATACCGACATATCTTGTTTCAAAACTTGCGCGTGAGCATGTTACGGTAGCGCTAGCAGGCGATGCAGGAGATGAGCTATTTTGTGGATACTCTCGCTATATGGGAGCTGAGCGATTCTGGCGAATAAAGCAACACATCCCTAGTATCTTACGTGGAACAGCTAGCATAGGCTTGCGTGCGATACCAGCGAATGTCTGGAGTACGCTTTTGACACCGTTAATTCCGTTACTGCCTGATGGGTTTAGTTTTAAGAGCCCTGGAGAAAAATTGCATAAGCTTAGTCGTTTGTTGGGCATTACTGATCAGGTCGATTTCTACCGCAGCCTTACAGCTCACTGGGAGGAGGCTGCTCAGATGGTTAAGGGTGCTGGTGCAATCATAGAGGTGCAGGTACATAACACGCAGTCATTGAATCTGCTTAGCTATATGATGTTACAGGATCTTGTTCATTATCTACCGTATGATATATTGACCAAGGTTGACCGCACTTCTATGGCTGTTTCGCTTGAAGCGCGTGGCCCTTTTCTTGACTATCGTGTTGTAGAGTTTGCTTGGAGATTACCAAGAGCTACCATGCTTTGGGGTGGACGTAGTAAGGGCATACTCCGCAAGCTTTTGGCGCGTTATGTACCAAGCGCGCTCTTCGAGCGACCCAAAATGGGGTTTGCAGTACCACTAGCTGGATGGTTACGTGAAGATTTAAAGGATTGGGCAGCAGGACTTCTAGATCGGAAACGGCTGGAAGCAGATGGATTTTTTGAGAGTCAGGCAATCGTTCGTAGATGGGAGGAGCATCAATCCGGCAAACGAGATTGGCAGAATTATCTTTGGGATATACTTATGTTTCAGGCGTGGTTGGACGAGAATAAATAGGGTATGGATATCAAAATCGGAATTATTGGACTTGGCTACGTTGGGCTTCCAATAGCGCTAGCATTCGCAAAGAAGTTTCCTGGAACGGTAGGTTTCGATATAAATCAGAAAAAAATCGAAGAACTGAAAGCTGCCATTGACCGCACTGGAGAGATCTCTGCTGCAGAGTTAAAGCAAGCCTCTCTTGAATACAGCTCTGACGGAGCTAAGTTAAAAGGTGTGAACTTTTTTGTAGTTGCAGTGCCGACACCGATAGACGTAAATCATAATCCTGATCTAGAGCCACTGCGTTCGGCCTCAGAGATAGTTGGTAAGGTGCTTAGCCCAGGAGCAATCGTAGTCTATGAATCTACGGTCTATCCTGGTGTTACTGAGGATTTTTGTGGACCGATCCTTGCCAAGATCTCTGGACTTAAACAAGGGGTTGATTTTAAATTAGGATATTCACCGGAACGTATTAATCCTGGTGACAAGACGCATTCACTAGAGAGAGTGATTAAAGTCGTATCGGGAGAAGATGCTGCTACACTGAACAAGGTAGCAGAGGTATACGGAACTGTAATTCCGGCAGGGGTCTTTAGAGCTCATTCCATAAAAGTAGCTGAAGCTGCTAAGGTGATTGAAAATACACAGCGAGATCTCAATATCGCGCTTATGAATGAGCTCGCAATTATATTTGATCTAATGAAGATTCCGACACGCGAGGTACTAAGGGCAGCCGGCACGAAATGGAATTTTCTTTCTTTTACACCTGGTCTTGTTGGTGGTCACTGTATCGGAGTCGATCCGTACTATCTTACTACCAAGGCAGAGCAGTTAGGTTATCATCCTCAGGTAATTTTAGCAGGCAGACGTATTAATGACGGGATGGGTTCTTTTATCGCTCAGCGTACAGTTAAATTAATGGTAAATGCAGGCTTGCAGATTAAAGGTGCGCGTATTGGAATTCTAGGTTTAACGTTTAAGGAAAATGTCTCAGATCTTAGGAATAGTAGAGTGCCAGATATTGTAAATGAATTGAAACAGTTCGGTGTAGTGCCCTTAGTTACGGATCCGCTAGTTGAGTCCGCAGAGTCAGAGCATGAATATGGAATAAAGCTTCATGAGTTTAATGATATGCACGATCTGGATGGAGTCATTTTAGCAGTAGCACACACGCACTACATAAAAAATCTTGATACAATAATCGCAGCGGTAAAACCAAAGAGTGTGTTCGTAGATGTGAAGGCAGTTATTGATAGTTCTAAGTTGCCATCTGATCTTATATTCTGGAGTTTGTAGTGAGTTATTCCCCGATTCAGAGACTTGAGAAGGGTCTGTTAAGAAGACCGCGACGCTGGTTAGTCACCGGTGTGGCAGGCTTTATTGGATCGCATCTGCTTGAACGTCTCCTTTTGCTTAGGCAGCAGGTAGTAGGATTGGATAATTTTTCTACTGGCTTACGTGAGAATCTTAACCTCGTTAAGCGTGCAACAGGTCCGCACTGGAAACAGTTTAAATTCATCGAAGGTGATATAGAGAATCTCCATACCTGTAAAAAGGCTTCACGTAATGTGGATATTATACTGCATCAGGCGGCGCTTGGTTCTGTGCCGCGCTCTATAATCGACCCCTTATCTACAAATAGTGCGAATGTTACCGGTTTTATAAATATGTTAGAGGCAGCTCGTGTGCTTAAGGTGCCTCGTTTTGTGTATGCCTCCTCAAGTTCAGTATATGGTGATATTGCGGAATCGCCTAAGAGAGAATCTAAGCTAGGAAGCCCTCTCTCTCCGTATGCAGTCAGTAAACTTATCGATGAACTATACGCCAATATTTATTATAAATGTTATGGACTCAAAACCGTAGGGCTTCGATATTTTAATGTTTTTGGTCCGCGTCAAAACCCTAATGGCCCGTATGCTGCTGTAGTGCCGCGCTGGCTTGAGTCACTTAAGAATGGAAGTAGGTGTCTAGTCTATGGAGATGGTTCTACAACCAGAGATTTCTGTTATATCGATAACGTAATTCAGGCAAACTTGTTGGCGGCATGTACCACGAATGAGCAGGCGTTTGGGACGTCCTTTAATATTGCTTATGGTCAGAGTACTTCACTGCGCACTCTCTTTAATGAAATGAGAACGGCGGTACATGGGCCAAGTTCAAAGGCAAAATTAATTGTTAAGCCATGGCGTAAAGGTGATGTGAGACACTCCTTGGCTGACATTGCAAAGGCCGAGGAGATACTTGGATTTAGACCGACCCATAGCCTTAAGTCCGGGCTGAGCCAATTCATACCGCCTGCTTCGTAATACCATTTTCAAAAAAATCAATACCGATAATCTTTGAATATGTAGTAAAAAAACTATCAAGAAAGGCCTCACGCTCGAATTTCTCATGACAACGTATCTGCGCCTGTGCTCCTAACTCACGTATTAATCCAGGTTTACTATAGAGTAAATCTAACGCAGAGAGCAGGCTCTCCTGAGACTCGGTTTTAAAAAGCACACCTGTTTTGCCGTGTACAATAGCAGATGAAATACCGGGAATATCAGATCCGACAGTAGGGCGTTCAAATGCCGCTGCTTCTAGAATTACATTAGGAAAGCCTTCATGAAAGCTTGGAAGAGAAAGCAGATCAATAGCCTGGTAAAAAGGCCTAACATCAGAGAGAAATCCTAAGCAGTGAACATTTTTTGGGATAGCTCCTAATACTCGTAAGCAGTCCGCTGGATTTGCTCCGGCAAGTAAGAGGTGCGTGTTTTTTCCCTTTGAGAATCTGCTCCATACCGAGAGCATGAGATCGAAACCTTTCCTCTTAACCGGGCGCCCTGCATAGCCAACTACAAAATCATTCTCTGAAATACCAAGAGATTGACGTAGTTCGATGCCGAGCTTGTGAGGGGAGAGTTTGGGGGAGAAGTGGCGCAGATCTATACCGCAATCTGATCCGGAGCCTACGCAGTATGCAGGCTTATTGCCGATTAATCCATCTTTATAAGCTTTCTCAAGGTTCGAGTGGCTTACCGTGATCAGATCGCTACATAAGGTTATGTTTATGTATTCTATGACTTTTAAAATATATCCTAGTAACCCATGATGACCAAAATAACTAAAGCCATGACAGTGATAGATGCGAACCTTGATGCCGGCTAGATAGGCAGCCAGTAGTGGCAAGGTAGATGCTACGCCAAAATTAGCATGCAGGGCATCTGGCTTCTCACGCCTCATAGCAAGATATAGGCGTACAATGCCATGCATTAATCTGAATGGATTTGAGGCAGTTTTAAAAGGAAAGGGGCGTTTGATAAAGGAAAATTTCTCTAAAAGTGCGAGATTAAACCGTTTCGGATCGTACCAAAGCTCTACCTCAAGGCCACGTTTTTGAAGATCCATAATAAGCGGGGCCAATATTGTTCTTGTTATTATATCGGCGTGTGTGGTGATAACTACTTTCATGTACGCGTGAAGACTAAAGTTAAATTTCTAAGTTCAGCCCGCAAGCTTTGAGCCTAGCCTTTAGCTGCGCTGGGTAGTCGCTGTAGCAGAGATCTTTACGCTCAAAAAGGTAGTATTTACGGTGATTAACAGAATGAAGGTTGTTCATACCGTAAGAGAGAAACAACGCATACTTAGGACCGTGGATAAAAGATCCGGTATGAAGAACTCGCTGATCAAAAATTAAGCAATCTCCCGGCTCTACTTTTATCCAGATAGTTTTTGCAGATAATAATGGTGGTAAAAGATCTCTACGATTCAGCACCTTCGTGAGTAAGGAGTGAAACTTAAGCTCGCATTTTGTTAACAAAGACTCTGACCGATGTGAGCCAGGAACAAGCCCCAGAGAAAACCCGCTTTCGCTGTAGGACTGTAGGTAAATTGCGACTCTAGCAACACCGTACGGCGCGTTGCGCTCGTCCCAGTCGGGTCCAACTCCGAAGCTTCGATCTTTTGAGTCACGGTGCCAGCCGACAGTGCCGTGATGCACATGGATATCAGAATGTTGAGTATATTTTGCGTCATCTCCGAGAACCGCCCGAATGCCATCTAATAGCTTAGGATTAAAGATTAGATCCCAAAAATCAGGGTTAGCAGTAATCTCATCCGCTTTAGCAAATCCGCCGCGGCGCGCCTTCTTGATCTCAAAATCAGCATCATTCAGTTTAGAAATAGATTTAACTTTGGTGAGGTAGTATTCAACCTGGATGGGATCTAAGAGGCGCGGTATGAATACGTACCCATCCCTCTGATAAATGTGTTTAAGTGACTCAGCAGAGTTAGTACTATCTTCGAAGATACTTTCGGCGGTTTCCATTGGTTTATACTACTGTTTGGGATTTGGGAGTCAAGAGCTTAATGAGTGCGCTGTTCATGCCCAGCAAGCGAGGCCAAAAATAACATAAAATTGAGACAATTACTGTGTAGAATAAAGCGCCAAAGCCGATCTGATAGAGGGCCTTTAGCCTGAGCACGGGCCAGAAATATGAAGCACACGCTTCGAAGATAAGTTTGGAGATGTAAGATGCAAGCAGTAGCAGGAAAAAGGAGTTGAATTGCCAGAGCCACTTAATCCGTATAGCGAGAGCTTTTCTTATGAGTAAAGCGCTTAAGTTAGCTTGGACGACCTGTGCAAAAACTAACTTTATTGCAATGCCTGTAGCTCCTAAGCCTAAGCCAAAATACCAGGAGCCGCTTGGAGCAAGAACAATTGGGGTGAGTAGTAGGCTCAATATTATATAGGATATACCAGCGATGCTCTTTAGTTTTGGCCTTTCAGTGGCAATTAATGTCAGATCTAAGATGATATTCATCATGTTGTGTAGCGGATATATAAACATGATCAGCATTGGCCAATATGCAGAAGCATAGGTGTGACCCAAGCATACTTCAATTATCTCAGCTGTTAGAGGTATTGCAAATGCAGATAAGAAGGCAGTCAAAAAGTAGAATCCATAAAATCCTACATTGAAAATCTCCTCAAAGCGGGCGCGGTTATTCTTAACAAAAGCTTCTGAGATCTCTTTCCAGAATATCTGAGAGAAGGAGGTGCCAGCCAATAGGATTAAAAAAGAGAAGCGCTGTGCAATCGCTATAAATGCCTGGTCGGCAGATCCTGCGTATAGCTGCAGCAGCCAAGGATCCAGAAATCCGTTAGCAAAAGTTAGTAAATTAAAAAGTGCCAGTGAGCGAAAATATTTTGTAAAGACGTTTAATGTAGCTGTACTATCAAATCCCGCATGATCGTCGATCAGTCCAAGGCGGCGAAGCTTAATGATATATGCAAATGACAGTGCCGTATAAATAAATATATTTACTGAAAATAATTGCCCGATAGTTAGAGCATGATGACTATGCATTAGCATAATCAAGATTAGAAAAATAACTGCTAAGGTAAGATTTCTAAGCTGTAGTCCGATACTGTCCCGCAGCGACTCTCCCATCTGGGTTACCGTTGTCCATAGCTGAGTCATGCAAAATGAGGAGATCGCTGCTAAAAAAAGAAGGTCGCGTCGTGCACCTAGCCAAAAGAGGTCTAAGATAGACTGTGGGGCAAGTGCGAGAAGAAGTAGGGGAATAAGCAATCTAAGAGCCATCCAGACGGCATAGTAGGTATAAAACCTGCTAGCGTGTTTATGCTGAGAGATCAGTGTAAAAAAGGCTGCTTGTCCGCCTAAATCTAGAAATGAGAAAATGGCAAGAAAGCTAGCCGAAAGAAAATTGAATTCACCAAACTGTCCAGGTCCTAAGTAGCGCGCTAGTAGTAAGTTTGAAACAAAAACAAATACAATTCTGATTGAATTTATCAGGAACGTCCCGATAAATCTCTCTGCTATTTTCGAGAGGGGCTGCATGGAGCTACCTTTTCAGCTTCTATATAAAGTGAATAAAAAGCTCGATTTTTTCTCTCGATCTCCTCCAACTTAAGTCCAGCTATGGCAGTTCGGCCATTCTCCATCCTTCTAACGTTAGAGAATCCAACCCTTTTTAATAGTTCCTCTATCTTCGAAAAATAGATTCCATTCTGGTGGCCACAGCTGTTTTTCTGAGCAGTTGTTTGTAAGGAGATGCACCACTCTAAAAACTCAGAAAAGCTTAGGGAGTTGGCACGAGCTATTACCTCACCTGCTAATGCATATACCGGTATATGAGTTCCATTCTCTATATAACAGGAGAGTAGTCCTAGTGCTGCAAGTTCAGTTAAGAAAAATGCTATATCGAAACATCACCCTTTAACTAAACAGCGTAGATTCATCATAGCGCTCTCATTTAAAATA
>CAZKXU010000003.1:55412-76881 GCA_964556665.1 uncultured Bdellovibrionales bacterium
GAGTGCCATATTCCCTAGGTAAGCCTAACTCCTTAACTAGGCAGCGCTGATTCATCATAGCAATCTCATTGAAGATCTGGAGTTCTCCAGATCTAAGCTTATTATAAACTAATTCAGCATCAGGAGCTTCAATCCTAATGCTGCCATCTTCTTTAAGAATACGGTTTGTTTCATAAAGAAGAGATTCAAGGCTCTTCTCGTCAAGGTGCTCCACCAGATGCGAGGAGTAAACGATACGTTGTGAGTTAGAACAGAAAGGGAGGCTGCCATGGTAGCGAAAGTCCACATTAAAATCAGAGTTTTCTAGATCTACGGTGATCCAATTTGAAGCAAAGCGACTGCCGTTCTGCTCGCCAAGAGCTACTTTGCCAGACGCATAGTTTTGAGTAAGGGCTTTTCTAATGACTCGATTTCTCCGCACATGGTAAAATATCGGACGTGTTATTCTTAGTATGCTCTGCGTTGCGGTGGTTTTGATTTGCTCTGTAAGCATAGTATGAATTAACAAATAAGCTCTCTAATCTGCACTTCTCATAATTATGAGAAGTGCAGACTAACCCTACCTGATTTAAGGGTACACAGTCACCTTTTTACTAGCATTCTCAACAATTCTTGTCCGCTAGAACAAGAGCTAATACAGGAGCATATTGGCCTCAGGAGAGGGATAATAAATGAACTTTACATTAGTTCGTTTATGATTAATATTAGTAGCTTGATGATTTTTCAAGCCATGCTATTAAATCCCTTTTAGATATAGGTTATTATCGATATGGAGATTTTGTCCATGAAAAGAGTAGCTTCCCGTAGTAAGAGATATCTTTTAACTGGAGGTGCAGGTTTCATCGGATCACATCTAACCGAGTTTCTTCTCAAGCAAGGAGATGAGGTATGTATAATAGACAATTTATCCACCGGCCAGTTAGCAAATATTAGCCATCTGCAGAGTCGGAGCGATTTTCGATTTATTAATGACACGGTCCTTAATAAGGATCTGATGCTTGAGCTAGTAAAAGACTCAGACGTGGTAGTGCATTTGGCCGCCGCAGTCGGCGTTAAATATATTATAGATAATCCGCTTGAATCTTTACAGACAAACGTGCGCGGAACTGAAGTTGTATTAGAAATCTGTAGTAAGCTTGCTAAAAAGATCTTTGTAGCTTCTACCTCAGAGGTCTACGGTAAACAGTCAAAATCACCATTAAGAGAAGAAGATGATTGTGTGATGGGGAACACCGGAGTCACTCGTTGGAGTTATGCTTGTACCAAGGCACTAGATGAGTTTTGGGCGTTGGCATATTACAGAAAAGAGGGGTTGCCAGTCGTTATAGGAAGATTTTTCAATACAGTTGGACCAAGGCAGCGTGGGCACTATGGGATGGTAATCCCCCGGTTTGTTGAGGCTGCACTGAGCGGCTCTCCGATCTCTGTTTTCGGAGACGGAACACAAACTAGAACTTTTACCTCTGTGCATGATGTAGTTAGAGCTGTGACTATGTTGCTAGGTAGCGAGGCTGCTATAGGGCAGGTAGTTAATATTGGCGGGGTAGGTGAGATTACAATATTGGAACTAGCGAAAAGAATTAAAGAGATGACGGGCAGTAGTTCCGAAATCGTTATGGTGCCATATAAGAATGCCTACAGTGAAGGCTTTGAAGATATGCCTCGCCGTGTACCAGATCTAACAAAGCTTAGGGATTTGACTGCTTATAAGCCGGAGCTCACCTTAGATCAGATTCTCATCGAGATAATTGATAGTTATGATCTAGCTATGAGAGGGATCGCTGAAGATAAAGTAGTCGGCATTTAGCTGGATTAGGGAAAGAGTAGAGATGTTTTCAAAACTAGTTGCCTATCTTTTGCCCATTCTTGCAAGCTTTGTACTGGCATTAATCTTGACTCCGCTAGCACGTGCAGTAGCAAGCCGGTATGGAATCCTGGATTTTCCTGGCGATAGAAAGATTCATATAAGACCTAAGCCTTATCTGGGAGGATTTGCAATATATTTTGCATTTCTGATGACTGTATTTGCCGGATTAGGGGCGCTTTATTTTTTTCAATATTCCTCCTCTTTGTTTTCATCATTTTGGATACTTGGCCTCATCCCGAGTATAGAACGAGCACTGCCTCAGCTTTTTTCTATTCTCTTGGGTGCAACTATCTCGCTTTCAGTAGGTTTCTGGGATGATTGTGCCAAATCTCCACGTGCAGCTGAGGTCAAGTTAGCTGTGCAGCTATGTGCGGCACTACTAGTAGTAAATAGCGGTGTTATTCTGGATGTCTTTGAGATCTCTTGGTTAAATTATATTTTAACAGTACTTTGGATAGTTGGGCTGATTAACTCCTTTAACATGCTTGATAACATGGACGGCCTTTCTGCTGGAATCGCCGCAATTATCCTTGCCTTTTTAGCAATTGTTGCCATAGCACTCGATCAGCACCTAGTAGCTTTTATATCTTTGTCTATGGTAGGAGCTTTGATCGGATTTTTGGTGTACAACTTCGAACCCTCTTCCATCTTTATGGGAGATGCAGGCAGTCACTTCATTGGTTTTATGGTTGGTACACTCACAGTGTTAGAATCTTACGTAGACGGGAATAATTCACCGTCACTTGCTATCTGTCTTCCACTTCTGCTCCTAGGAGTTCCGCTGCTTGATACGTTTTCTGTAATCTGGATAAGGCTAAAAAATAATAGACCGATCTACCTTGGGGATAAAAATCATCTCTCGCATCGCCTTGTTAATATGGGATTGTCGCAACGACAGGCGGTCTTGCTGCTCTATTCTGTTACTTTTTGTACTGGCTTAGGTGCTGTGCTTCTTCCTTGGCTAAATACATGGCAGGCTTTTCTTATGATCTCTCAGGCGCTAGCAGCGCTTGCAGTTTTTTTAGCGGTGCTCTTTTTTGCAGACAGGCGTAGAAAAGAGGGGAATTTTACTGAGTTCTTAAGTAGGTAGAGTTATGAAAACGGTAATATTAGCTGGTGGTAAGGGAACTCGACTTTCAGAATATACTAAAGACATCCCAAAGCCGATGGTCGAGATAGGGGATCAGCCGATCCTTTACCATATTATGAAATGTTATGCGGATTATGGCTTTAAAGATTTTATTTTAGCGCTTGGATATAAGGGGCACCTGATCAAGGAGTATTTCGTTAATAATTTGAATCACTCAGTTGATATCTCTCTCGATCTTAAAAACAACAAAGTAACAACTTTGACTGACCATCCGGTCTTAGATTGGCGTGTCAGTATGATTGATACAGGGCAGCGTACTATGACAGGCGGTCGCTTGAAGCGACTAAAGCCTTATCTCACAGAACGGTTTTTTCTTACGTATGGTGATGGCTTAGCCAATGTTGATCTAGAAAGGCTACTTAAATTCCATCGCTCGCACGGACGTATGGCAACAGTATCGGCAGTCCATCCAGTTGCACGTTTTGGAGAGATTGAATTCCATACAAATGGACAGGTGCTGAATTTTAAGGAGAAGCCGCAGACTAGTAGTGGCTGGATAAATGGCGGATTTTTTGTTTTGGAACCATCTTTTCTTGATCTAATTGAGGATGACGATACGGTATTAGAACAGCACCCTCTTGAAAAAGCCGCCGCGCTTGGTGAATTGATGGCTTTTCAACATGACGGTTTCTGGCAGTGCATGGATACTATAAGGGATCGGGATGTGCTTGATGAGTTCTGTCGTGCAGGAGAGCCTCCGTGGCAGCGGTAAAAATTCGCCTTTCAAAGTCATGTATAGGTCCAAGAGAGAAGGCAGCTGTAGAGGCGGTGCTTGGACGGGAGTATCTTGGCATGGGGGCTGAAGTAGAACAGTTCGAGAGCGCCCTTACTAAATTTTTCGGAAGACCAGCTGTTTGTGTAAATACCGGGACCGCCGCTCTACAGCTTGCGATTCAGGCTCTCCGCTTAGAGCCTGGCGATGAGGTGTTGGTTCAGTCACTTACATTTATTGCTACCTTCCAGGCTATAAGCGCTGCTGGAGCCACGGCGGTGCCATGTGAAGTAGATCCAAAGACCCTTACTATTGATCTAAATGATGCAGCTAAGAGATTAACTCCTCGTACAAAGGTTATTGTTCCTATGCACTATAGTGGAGGGGTCGGAAATCTTAAGAATGTCTATGATTTTGCAGCAAAGTATACTCTTCGAGTAGTTGAGGATGCAGCGCATGCCTTTGGTACTGAATATGCTGGTCAAAGGGTTGGAAGTTTCGGAGATATCGCCTGTTTTAGTTTTGATGGCATTAAAACTGTTACAAGCGGGGAAGGAGGTGCCGTAGTTACCTCAGATCCTGAGATCCTAAGGCAGGTTAGAGATACTAGGCTTTTAGGAGTAGAGAAGGACAGCGAGCGCCGTTATGCGGGCGAACGCAGCTGGGAGTTTGATGTGCGGGCGCAGGGATGGCGTTATCATATGAGTAATATAATGGCCGCGATTGGAATAGCGCAGCTTGATCG
Organism: uncultured Bdellovibrionales bacterium; assembly: GCA_964556665.1. Lineage (GTDB taxonomy): Bacteria > Bdellovibrionota_C > UBA2361 > UBA2361 > CAZKXU01 > CAZKXU01. The sequence continues at coordinate 59,887 of CAZKXU010000003.1, forward strand.
ATTTGCGGAGTTCTCAGCTAAAAGGCGGGAGCTTGCAGCACGTTATCGTGACCGACTTGGGAATATTGAGGCACTTTCGATGCTTGAGCTTGATTATGAGTTGGTGGTGCCGCATATTATGGTGGTTTTATTAAACTTAGCTAAGCGCGAAGACCTTCGCCAAAAATTAAGCAGTAAGGGTATTGAAACTGGATTCCACTATAAACCAAACCATATGCTTTCATTTTATAAAAATAATACCCGTGTCCCACTGCCGGTTACCGAAGAGATCTATCCAAAACTACTCTCGCTGCCACTGCATCCGGATCTGACGTTTGAGGATGTGGATTATGTTTGTGATGCTCTGATTGAGAGTGTCGGCTGAAATGCGGTAAGGTTAGCTACTTCAAATCGTCTTTACTAGGATCCAATGTGGCGATCCCCATAAAAAAATCCTCAAGCTCGTCGCCGCAGATGCCAAGATAGGCACCAGGAACTATAAGATCAATTCCTAACCCAAACTCATATGTACAGACTTTGCGTTCTGCAGATTCTAAAAATGCAGGAGACACGCCTATTTCACTTGAATGCTCAACTAAGATCGGAGCGCGGCGCCCTAAAAGTCCGACCCGTACTGAGGTAGGGGAGATTGAGCGGTATCCGGCCTGGGCATACTTAGTTGCCCGCAAAACTCCGCCGGTGGCTATGCCAACTCCTACGTCGGCACGTACTACATCTACTAAGTCAAGCAGACGATTTGGGATCCAAAGAAGCGCTGTTCTCCACCACTGTGGCTCTGTTTCTTCTACCACCTCAAACTCACCCCAGCCAGGCTTTGGTGAGGACTGGGTAGCTTCTTCTGCATAGAGCGAAGAGCAGTAAAGGAAAAAAATAGAGAGAATAAGGAAGCGTCGCATTATAAGTAAAGGATCGCACTGTAGGGAATCTAAGGCAATCCCATAATTCTTAGCTGGTCAATCTATGAGCGTATCAATCCGGGCGGTATCTGCAATTTTAGAGAGATTGGAGAGGGGGGCTGGAGTCGAACCAACGTCCCCCTGATTAATATCAGGTGCTCTGGCCACTGAGCTACCGGACCACTGAACCACTGACCACATCTCCTAATCCCACCACATCGGTGTTATTAAGAGATGTGGTCGATACCTAGTACCACCATCGGATTGACAGTTTGAAGATATGTATTTATGCAAGTATAGTCAGGCAGCCTGCCAGTCAAATAAAATTATAGAGTTGCCTGATTTAAACGATTTAAAGATAATTGGTTTAACACTTATGGCTACTAACGAATCCCTCCTTGCGGAGGTGCCGCTATTTTCCCTTCTCGACGCCGATGAGCGTAAGGCTTTGGCTGGAGTCCTTGAGGAGTTCAGTGTAAAAAAAGATGTACTTATTTTTTCTCAAGGAGATCCGGGGGACTGTCTATATGTAGTAAGAAAAGGAAAGGTTGAGATCTATATCAAGGAAAAGACAGGTGAGCGTATTATCCTTGATCGTTCGGAGGTCGGAGATCTTTTTGGAGAGCTAGCAATCTTCGATAAAGGCTCTCGTTCAGCAAATGCGTTAGCTATAGAGGATACAGAGATGTTGGTGCTAAACCGGGAGGCGCTGCGCCTATTTGTTCACCAGCGTCCGGACGCAGCGCTTGATCTCCTGGCGGTCATGGCGAAACGAATTCGCACCACCAACCAGATATTGCGTGGAAGAGCAGCCAAGAATCCAAATGATGAGATGGCGGAGGAGCTGGGTTGGCAGCTTCGCTTTGCGAATTTTATAGCGACTTATAGCGGCAGTATGCCGTTTCTATATTGTAACGCGGTACTCTTTTTTAGCTGGATAACGATAAATTTAGGTGTATTTCCTGGTATAGCCCCGTTTGATCCTTATCCTTTCGGATTGCTTACAATGGCAGTGTCTCTCGAGGCAATTTTTCTAAGTATTTTTGTGCTGTTGGCACAGAATCTACAGATGGAGAAGCAGAAGATTCGAGATGATATCGAATATGATGTAAATTTGAGAGCTGAATTAGAGATAGCCGAGCTGCATGATAAATTTGATCTGATGAATGAGAAGATCTTAGATCGACTGCAACGCATCGAGCTCTTAACTTTGCACAAATAGTTGATGATTCACTGCTGCTGTGGTAGCTATAGGGGATATGAATAAAACCTACTCTCTCACCCTATTATTAATGATTGGCTTAATATGTTTCTCATTTTCTAACGCCGCTGCGGACTCAGCAAAATATAAGGTTGGCGTTATTATACCGCTTACCGGACAGATTGCATCGATGGGAAATTTTGTAAAGCGTGGCATAGATTTGGCAATGGAGGATCTCCCTTCAAGCGAGCGTAATCTGATTGACGTTGTCTATGAAGATGATCAGTTTGAATCAGCTAAGACTGTTTCTGCCTACAGAAAACTTAAGCAATCAAAACTTGATGCCGTTTTTGTGATTGGTTCTCCACCAGCAAATGCCTTAGGTCCGATAACAGAGAGAGATGGCACTATATTAATGGCAATAGGTGCTTCTGATTCTACAATTGCGGTTGGAAAAAACCTTTCATTTATTCATTGGGTGATTCCGCCGGTACTTGGAGACAAACTAGCAAGTGAGCTTATAAGAAAAGATTTTAAAAGGATCGCCTTTATTGCAGCAGAGGCTAGTGGAACGATCGCAGACCAGGATGCAGTTATTAAATCTTTGCGGGATAATGGTAGGGGTAACGTCGTCGCTTTAGAAGAGACATATCTGAAGGAGGCTACTGATTATAGGTCGACAATAGTAAAGTTACGCCAAAAGAAAGTTGACGCTGTAGTAGTCTGCCTTTTCCCAGGGGCCTTATCCTCTTTTGCTAAGCAGTTTCGAGACGCTAAGTTAGATGCCGAGTTGATCGGAATGGAGACCTTTGAGAATGAGGATGAGGTTAAAGCCTCTGAAGGCTCCTTGATAGGAAAGATTTATGTAAATTCCTCGGACCCGTCCCCCTCATTTATTAAAAGATATACTAAAAAGTATGGTGAGCATCCTGGCTGGGCAGCAGGAAACGGATACGACTCTCTGCGACTTATAGCTGCAGCTGTTCACAAGGTCGGAGCAGGGAACGTTGCTATCCGTGATTATCTGCGAGCAGTTAAGGATTTTAACGGCGCTAGTGGGGTATTTTCCGCATCAGGTGATAATCGCTTCACTTTGCCGGCCGCTCTTAAGCGGGTTACTGCTAATGGGTTTGTAAGCCTTGATGGAAATGGATAGTGCTACAAAAATACCCAGGTAACACCTGGATTTAGCGGATTTACCTTGTAGGCACTTACCATCGTACAACTTGCAAGGTACTGATGTACCACTGTTTTTAATTTGCCGGTACCTAGACCGTGCATAATCTCGAGTTTTGAAATTTTAGAAATAACGGCCTGGTTTATCAGTGCGTCAACCTTCATTAGTGCTTCCTCTGATGTTAATCCGTGCAGATCGAGGGCCGGATTAAATCGTACACTTGAAGAGGCCGTAACTTGAGTCTCTCCGCGCTCCTGAATTATCTCATTACTTACCTCCAGATCAGATCCTTTGCATTTCATTTTTACGGCACCTAGCGCTACCATATACCAATCATTTTTCAGCACGGAAACTATCTGTCCGGAGCGTTTAAGCGTCTTGAGGGTGACGTGTTGGTTGAGTTTGAAATTCATCGGTATAAGTTTTTTACTGGGACCGCGGGCATCTTGCCCGCAAACGAAATTACTGCAACTGCGTAGCGGGCTGGAAGCCCGCGGTCCCAGTAGGAAAATAATTTATGTTACAGTGTACTAGATCGGCTTAATCAGATGATAACTCTTTTTGCCGCTTCGTAGCACGAAGAGATCCTTCTCTAGCATCCCGCTTGAGCTTACTGTTAGTGTCGAATCTGAGATGCGTTCATTGTTAAGATAAGCGCCGCCATTTCCGATTAAGCGCTTGGCGTCCCCTTTAGATTTAGTTAAGGCGCACTCAGTAAATAGGTCAACTATAGTCATCTCCTTAAGTCGTGTTCTTTCGATCTGACTTGATGGAACATCTGAGAAAATAGATTCTAGTTGTGTATCATTCAGTCCCTGCATTGAGCCACCGAAAAGTACCTCTGCGGAACGCTTGGCTAGTTTTGTTTCGTCTGCTCCATGTACCAGGTCGAGCACTGCATCAGCAAGAGCCGTCTGTGCTTCACGCTTCTCAGGCGCGTTTAATAAGCTCTGTTCAAGTTCAGTTATGCGTTCTTTGTTGAGAAAGCTATAGATTTTAAGTAGCTTAATGACATCTGAGTCAGGTGAGTTTAGAAAAAACTGATGCAGCTTAAAAGGGGAGGTGGCTTTACTGTCTAGCCATAAAGTCCCAGATTCGCTTTTCCCAAACTTTTTGCCTTCACTGTCGGTGATTAACGGGAATGATAATCCATACGCATCTCCCTGTAGTTTTCTTCGAATTAACTCCAGCCCAGCAGTGATATTGCCCCATTGATCAGAACCACCAACTTGCAGTTTGCAGCCCATGCTCTTATAGAGGTGGTAAAAGTCAAACGCTTGAAGTAGCATATAACTGAACTCGGTAAAAGATATGCCGTCACCGTCAAGCCGTACTTTAACACTATCTTTTGCAAGCATGTAGTTTACAGTAAGGTGTTTTCCAATCTCTGTTAAAAATTGTAAAACAGAAAGATTATGAGTCCAGTCATAGTTGTTTACAAATCGAGCTTTTATACCGACTCGATCTAACATCTCGTTCATCTTATTCTGATGAAGCTTCACATTTTGATCGATTACCTCGCGTGTAAGAAGCTGACGCTCTGAGCGCTTGCCACTTGGATCTCCAATTGCACCGGTAGCGCCACCAAAAAGAAGAATCGGGGACAATTTTGCTTTCGCAAGGTGAATCGCTGCAATAATCGGAACAAGATTTCCGATTTGCAAACTTGCTGCTGATGGATCGAACCCAACATAGAATTTATCACCTGGTTTTAGCTTGCTGCTAAGTTCAGAATCTGACATATCAGCGATAAGTCCACGCCAGGCTAATTCATCAAATAACATTACTAGTTGATATCCTTATAGAAAACATCGTTCGAAAATCCAGTATTAGAAAAATAAAAATGCAATGATAACTCTATAACTGTATGAAAAAACAGGAAGTTTTTCAAGCGTATTTAGCATCATATTATCTATCAAGCCAGTTTACTAATACTGCTCCGAATATGATTTTTAAACTTAGACGGCCAACACGGATACTGCTCTCAATCCTTGGAGGTACGCTGACGGCCTGTGTGCTTTTTCTATTGATACAAGCTGCATGTATTCTGCTGTTCAGTCGCGCAGAGCATGGGGATAAAGCTGCTATAGTGCAGGAGGAACAGGTCTTGCGTAAGGCGATGCAGCGTCTGCTTAATCATGAAATTGCCGGTATAAAACAACGAGCAGAGTGGCTAATTAAGGGAGGAGCCCTTTTTCATCTTATGCAGAATTCGACACGCGAGGAGCTTGTCGATGAACTCGGAAAGAGGCTTAAGGGGATAGATCTTAGTATTATATTTGATGCGGAAGGACGGCCCATATATCTACAGGATCCGACCCGTTTGTCATCAGCAACTTTAAATGACTTTCGAACTTACCCCCTAATAACAGAGGCACTACAGGGTCGTTCAAAGATTACATATGTACCTGCTATGGAGGGATTACTACTTGCAGCTGCGTTTCCGATCTTGCCAGAGACTTCAGGTGAACTCAAAGGAGTATTGTTGCTTCTTCAGTTTTTTAACCAGGACAGACTTTTAGCATTTGAGCAACGTATAGGAGCGCGGATTTCTCTTAGAGATGGGATCGGTAATGCTCTGCCGAAGGTGATGAAAGATGGATTCTTCCCTCCTCCTTTTGAAGCATCAGTTCAAATAGGAAATAGTAAATGGCCGATTACTACAAATGGCTCAGCGCATATACCGATAGTAGTTAAAGGTATATACGATCATCCAGTAGGTGTATTTTGGGTTCGTCAAAGTATAATTAAATCAGTACCATTTGTTGACCTGATATCGGCTACATTCCTTAAATACCTTCCTGTGGCAGCTGCGATTTCGATATTGCTTGGCCTAGGAATAGGCTATTACTTACACCGATTTTTTGCCTATCCATTAATACGCCTAATGAAGAGCCGCCAGGCACTACAACGAATTAGGTCGAAACGACGAGCTATGGTATCTGATGAACGATTTTTTGAGACCACATTGGGTGTTTACCGTCATGAGCTATTTAGAATTATTATGGGCAGTGATGGAGTCTTGGACAGCATCAGTGATGGAGTCATGTTGGTCGACTTTAAAGGTAAGGTAGTAGGAGTCAATAATGGACTCTGCTCTCTATTGGGCATGAGCCGGGAAGAGCTTACTAAAACCTCGGATCCTCTTTTCTTTCTCAATGATGTCGAGCGTAGCAGAGCTCATGATGCACTCGAATTGCTGCGCATAGCTCAGAAACCTGGCAAGGCAGGGCTTGAGGTAAAACCGTTTCTTGAGATCGTTAAAGGAGAGCTGCAATGTATATTACGGCTCCGTTCTATTGACTGTGGTCCACATGGAGAGCGGTACTTCCTAATAGTTTTAAAGGCCCGCGGTATCGACGGCGAGCAGGGCGAATTGGTGACTAAGGAGCAAGCCGCCAGAGTTTTGGCGGATTTCTCTGCCGGAGTAGCAAGCAACATTAATAATCTGTTAACCAGCGTTGTCGGCGCGCTATCAGTAATTAGCAACAATACAGGAGGTAACATTGAACTTCAGAGCCAGATGTTGAAGACCATTAAGCAGTCTGTAGCTCAGGGCACATCTTTAACCAAGGAACTTTTAAATATAGCGCGCTTTCGGAGTGTGAAAATACCTACAGTCCCTTTAGATCTATGCAAAATAGTAGGTGATGCAGTGGCCAAGATTAGCTCGGCTGAGGAGGCTAAAAGCTATAAGATTGTTACGGAGAGTACAGAGGAGCGCACGATAGTAATGGCTGAAGAGGTAGGGATTCATCAGGTATTAACAAATCTGGTTAGTTATTCATTTAGCCAGATGCCAAACGGCGGTCGGGTGCTTATAAAAATATTTCATGATCCTATAGATGAGGGAATGGTTAACCTTTTTGTCTTCGATGAGGGCGAGGGGATGACCTCGGAGGCTATTGCTAGAGTCTTTGAGCCATTCTTTGGTTCAAGGGGCTCAGGCTCAGATTCACGACGGTATCTAGGGAGTGGGCTTGGCATGGCTGCTACTAAAGCCTTGGTAGAGTCCTGGGGCGGCTCGATTAGCTGTCGTTCCGAGATAGGCAGAGGAACTAATTTCCGTGTCTGTTTAAAGCAGGCTTCCTCCCGGGATATGGTGGTTGGCGGAAAGGTAATTGGGCAGAGAGCCACTTGAAAATTCGTTCTAATTAAGGCATATTTTCATACTAACAGATTTATCTAAGGATATTGTATGGCTAAGACCAAGATGGAGTCGACCTTCTTTTTCTCTTCCCTGGGAACCGGATATTTTTATACGGATCGCAAAAATCGTAAAAAGAGCAAAGGTGAAAAGAAGCTTTCAATTAGAAAGTACGATCCGATAGCAAAGCAGCACTGTCTCTTTGAGGAAAAAAAGGCTGCCAGACTTAAGAAAAAGTGGAAGCCAACCCCAAAGGTAGCTACAGATTCAGCTGAAGCAGCACAGAAGTAAATACTACTACGAGGTTAAATGGCGCTCACGGCAGAGGCAGTTGAGGCTCCCCCTAGCGGCAGTATAGCTGCGCCAGATCCTAATAGCGTTAATGCACAGACAGACACAGATCTGTTTGTCACCACTTTTGTATTATTCAATCTTATATTATCAGAGCTCCTAATAGAGAGCCTTCCCTATTACAAAGAGGTATCACCACTTCTTAGATTTGTACTTATCTATCTGCAGTCAGCGATCTCTTTGGTTGGAGTACTATATGTAGCGCCGCCATTGTTTAGCTCTGCATGGAAAAGAATAAAGCTTGGGGAATTCAGTGCCGACTTATGTAAGCTCTTGGCGGTGATAATTGGCACTGTATATCTAGTATATAGTTTATTGCATGATGTTGAATCCGTCTTAGAGCTTAACCTCACCGAATCATTAGTTCTGGTCCTCTTTATACTTGCTCTTGAAAGATTTATTACTAGAAAAACTGTTCTCTCATTAAATGCGCAGGTTGGCTTCAATCTCAGGACTTGGATTGACCAGGTGCGGGTCTTTGAAGGTATTGCCTCGGTAGGTGGAGCTCAGGGGCAACTTGGGTTCAATCTGAGGATTGTATCTCCAGAATTAGTAAAATGCGGTGATATAATCGCAAGCAAGGAGGGGGAGTTCATTGGATTGGATGGCGTTGTAGTAAATGGATTGGCAGAGGTGCGGGAACGTGTTTTTACAGGGGCGGCAGTTTCACGTTTTAAAGCACCAGGAGACAAGGTCTTTGCCGGTTCAGAGATTGTATATGGAGAGCTACATTATCGTGCTCAAAATGAATTCGAGGATTCAACAATAACAACTTTCTCTCCTATCTTCGATCGCAGTGTAGCTGAGGTAATTGAGCAAGAGAGAAAAACCTCTGTATTAGAGCAGCTTCTTGCAGGGGGACTACTTTTTATCTCTGCCTGCGCAGGGTTATACTGGAACGAACAGGATGGCGGATTAAAGGCAGTTACTTTAGGCATGCAGGGCATTTTATTGCTCAGTATTTTTTCCCCTACAGTTTTTAAGATTATCCCAGCATTAAAGAGTCGGCTAATTACAGAAGCATTTATGCGTGGGGTGGTCGTAGCAGAGGCCTCTATTTTTGATCGTCTTGCGCGAGTCCGTGGTTTTATTTTTGATCATCTGCCAGGCCAAGTGCCATCACCGAAGCTTATAGATTTTGAGATTTTAGATCAGAGAATTGATCAAGGATCGCTAATTTCTCTTATTATTGCGGTTTTTAGCAGGAGTTCAGAGAAAGTTAGCGAGGCAATCTGTGCTGCTCTCAGGTCCAAGATCGAGAGGCCGCTGCTTTATAACATCTGTGATTATGTATTTTATGAGGGTGGTGGTATCTCAGCGAGCGTAGAAGGGGTAGAGGTGAGCTGTGGGAGTGAATCGTTTCTTATTCAGCGTGGAGTGCAGCTCCAGGGCTCAGATTTACTCGAGTGCAGGTCAGCCGAGGAGATAATATACATAGCGATAGCAGAGGAGGTTGTTGCCAGAGTTAAAGTACTTTATCGTGATGAGGAGCTTGTTCCTGCTATACGTTCGGCAGGGCTTAGACCTTCGTTTTTTAGTATGGCTGGAGAGAATGAGATTGATCGAATTGGCAAGAGTTTTGGCTTTGAATTGGCAGATATCGTGCCTGTTAGTAACACTCAGGCGGTAGATAAACGATTGGAAAACTCCGCTCCTTTAATTGTAGTTACAAATAAAGAGAGGGATTTTTTTGGCAAAAAGGAATCTGTACTTACAGCCGGGGCATTTGATGAACTTCTTTTTGAGATCAATTCAAGGGACATTACACTATTTGGAGATAGTTTAAGTACGATTCCATGGATTGTAAAAGCAGCACAACGGTTAGTTAAGTTTACTCAGATTACTCAGATCAGTGCTGCTACTCTATGTGCAATAGGAATACTGGTTTCATTTACCTCTTATTATTCTCCGCTATTGATAGGGGTAATTAGCTTGTTCTCACTAACTGCTTTATATTCCCTTATTATTAAAAAATCTTAACCCGCATTTCTCATGCTTTAAAAAAGGCATGAGAAATATAGGCTAAGGGCTGCATTTAATCCATTCTGTCATCGAATCCGAATTCATACTTCTACATCATAACAGTATATAGCCTCGGTTCTCTTAATAAATTCAATATCTTAGAAGGGGGATTATGAGTTTAGAGACAGTTTTCGATGAGAATGCCACATCAGCCACAACAATCCTAATTGAGGAGTCAGGAGCAGGTAACGGGTATGCACAAGGACCGGTACGGGCTCTAATGAGCGCGCTGCTCTTTGATGGGATCCAAGCATACATTAACTTTAAACTGGCCGACAGTGCGGCTAAGCGCGCCCGTTATCGTGAAGCTGTGAATTGGATAAAGAACGGTTCAACTAAGTATATATTTTCATTTAATTGTGTGTGTGAAGCGTTAGGGATAGATGCAGAGTATCTGAGATTTGGACTGGCAAACGTTGCCGTATCAGATCGTCCTGTCTGGAAGAGGACGAGGAGAAAGGATTAAGATAGGTACTACTACACTGGAACATAAATTTGTTCCCCTATATACATCCCCTTAGTAAAGAATATCATAGTTATTAAGGTGGTCCTTATTCCTCGTTCTTATCTTAGTCCTAATCCTCGTCTTCGTCCTAGTCTTTGATCTTGTCCGTATTCTTCGTTCTAGCCCTAATCCGTGCTCATTATCTAGTTTGAACAAATAGTTAGAATTAAGAATATAGACTTTTAAGGGCATTTTTATAATGATTTATTTCAGAATACTCCCAAAGAGTTTGGAATAGGGCTAGAACCAAGAAAACGGACAAAGACAAAGATCAGGACGAAGACGAAGGCTAGGACAAAGATTAAGACTAGGAATAAGGGCAATTTCAAAAACTAAGCTTGCCTATAATTTGGGTAATTATTTATGTCGCACTGCACTACTCTATCCGCTTAAGTCCAAGGGTATGTACAATTGGTCCAAGCAAGGTTCTTTTCTTAGATGTATCCTTTTGATTATAGCTGCGAGCGTAACCTTTTAAGCTTCCTTCAACTGCATAGACCGTACCATGAGCAACATTATCATAAAAAACCTTGCCCTCCGCATCGGATATTTTGTTTCCTAACTCACTCGTTACAAGTGCACCTGGAAGCGGGGCACCGACAGAACTAACTACATTTACTTCTATGCGGTAGGTTCTTACAGTCCCGTTAAGTGTAAAACTCTGAGCTCCGCTTACTTTCCCGCTTAATGCTTCAAAATTTAACCCTGCTGCAGATACATTTACTGTGTAATCTTTATAAGTATAGATGCCGCTAATGACGGCACGACCATTTGTATCAGTAAACCCAATGAATTTTTTAGTGCCGTCAGAAATAGTAACCTTAGCGCCGGATAATGCTTTGCCGCTTGCGTCTTTGATTATAAACTCAAAATCATGAGCTGACGGTGTGAATGTTGGTGTAGGTGTTGGAGACACGGTTGGAGTAGGAGTTGGGCCAGGATCTTTTGCCCAAGTCTCAACATAGGAACGGGTTGTATTTAGTGTACTAACATTGTCAGCGTTGCTATTGCCTGTTGCTACGCCATTATAAAAAGTATTTGGTCCACTAAAATAACCAACCCTTGTTCCAGGAGCATACGCCATAATAGAGCGATATTGCGTAGGGCCAACATAAAAGCGGTACCCTTTTGAGCTAGGAAAATAGCCGCTGCCACCTGCGTTATCAGCATCATGTGCAGCGCCCATATTATGTCCCATCTCATGTGTCATCGTATGGTTATTTATACAACCCCAATAAGTGACCGAATGTCCATTTGAAGCATCGGCAATCCAGCTTTGACTAGGAAGCCAACCGATTCCGCAATATTGCGTTGCATTTACGATCATGGAAACTAAGTCCGCCCCATATTGGGTACGGAGCGATCCTATTTCATCAAAATATCCATCAGTATAGTTGGTCATTTTATAAAGATTATCAGCAAAAGCGAGTTCGTCTTGAGCAAGTTTTGCAACGTGAACAAGGGTTAGCTTGATTTTAACTCCGCTATTATTGTAGCTGGTATTGGCTAGAGAAACTGCTGTATTAATCCAGCTTAACATATTAGCCTGTCCACCTACTGCAGTTTCAGCCTGTGGAGAGTACACGAGCATTAATTTGAGATCTGAATCTGAAGTAGTAGCGCTGATTTTTACTTCTGCATGTGCGTGCTTATCTCCTTCAATGATCTGATCATGTAAAGCCTCAGCACACCCAGGAAGTTTTTTCGGGTCTACTGTGATTAGTTCAAATTTTCTTAAAGTTCCGTCTGTATTTAAAACATAATTAAAACCAGCTTGTCCTGATTGTGTGACATTAAAAACAGCATTTACAGATGGTTTGCCAAGGCGCTGTTGATTGATAGAGATTATAAATTCTCCTGCTTCCTCTCCCTCTGTGCTAAATAGTTTTCCTGTATAAGAGTTGCTGAGATAGTAAGTCTCTTTAAGTTTCTGACTTTTAGTTCTATTCTTACGGGTGTTATTTATCCCTATAAGCTTTACTCCGCTTGGCAAAGTAACGGAAAACTTTCCAGCTGCAAGCGCTTTAATATTTATGCGATAAACCTTGTTTTTCCCGGTAAGTGCCAGATCCCGCTTCTCTTTCTCAGATATTACAACTGTATGACGAGGAACAAATAAATTTCGCACCCGCTCTGCGGCAAGCGCAGCATTCGAACTGCTGCACAGGACGACCAGGAAACTTAATGCTATTGAGCAGTGTAATAATAATCTCTTAATCACTTACTACCTCGTATCTGAGTTGCAAAATTTATATTTCTCTGATCCTTTTTCCCGCGACACTCTAAGTTATATCTCTTAGGTGAGGAGTTAACCTTAATACTATTATCATCAGCTTTTAGCTTTATCTGATAAGCCCCCACCGGTACGGTTAATAGGTATCCATCTTCTAGACTTACCTGTGTGGTAGCCTGATAACCATCATCTGCCTTGGCTTCAATATATAGACTTCCTGCTCCTAACAGCCGCTCAATTTTATTTATCTCAAGCCTTGTCAACTCGCGTCCGTTTCTGCCCTTCACAGCCCCACTAAACTCACACTGTGGTATAGGTGTTGCAGTCCTAGTTGGTGTGGCTGTTGGCGTTACTGTCGGAGTCATAGTTGGCGTAGCTCCGGGTCCTGCTATAACTATCGAAGTTGCCGTAGCGGTTGGTGTAGCTGTAGGTGTTGGAGTTGGTGTAGCGGTAGCAGTTGGTGTCGGAGTCGGCGTGGCAGTTGGGTATCCCACAATGACCATTGGTGTCGCAGTTGGTGTTGCAGTAGGAGTCGGAGTAGCCGTTGCTGTCGGTATCGCGGTATTAGTTGCTGTTGCAGTAGGGGTAGGGCAACGGGAATGTGGCAAGGTGGAAGATTGCACAAGATAAACGGTTCCCGCAGCTGATAATCTAACAGTATTAGTTCCTGACACAGTCTGCGTTGTAAAGTATGCAGTACCTCCTCCGGCACTCAAAGTTATGCTGCCCTTCTGTGAGGTGCCGTATACATCCCAGTTAACAGTTAGATCGTAAGCAGAGTAGTTTTTAGCGCTCCAATTTAGATAACTCTCCGGATTTAGTGAGCACTCTTTGGAGAGACTCAATGCAGGCGTTCCAGTCGGAGTAGCTGTTGGAAGAGGTGTGGCAGTAAAAGTTACTGTCGCAGTAGGAGAGGCCGTAGAAGTTGGTGTTGTAGTAGCTGTAAAGGTAGCTGTCGCAATGGCGGTAGCAGTTATTGCAGGAGTAGCGCTTGGAGTAGAAGTCGGTGTTGCTGTTGGCGACTGAGGGCATTCTCCACGAGTATCATATTTATGCTCCTTTATATGCGCATCGGCGGCCTGTTTAGGTAACCACATTGATTTTGCGTTCTCCGAATTTCCCTCTGGACGGTGACAAATTGCCTCCCGATCTTCCGGTGTTGGCGATGCTGTTGGCGAAGGAGAAGCGGTTACAGTAGCAGCAACTGTTGGCGCGACAGTTGGCGTAGGTGTCGGAACAGCCGTAGCCTGACGACACACACCAATATAATCAAAGCTGTGTTCATTTAAGTGTTTCTTAGCCGCAGGCTCTGCTAACTCTAAACTTTGTGGATTCTCAGTATTTCCTTCTGGGATGTGGCAGATCACTGATTTATTCCCTGGTGTTTCTGTTGCAGTAGGGGTTACTGTAGATGTAGCTACTCCAGTATAAGTGGCTACTGGTGTAGCTGTAGTGTGTGGAGTAAATAGTGCTGTTGGGGTGAAAGTAGCTGTAACTGTTGGAGTAGGTACGCCACAATCTCCATAATGATCTCCTATATGTTTTCCTATATGAGTATCAGATGCGCTCCATGATATAGTTAAGGTTTGCTCTTGATCTGAATTCCCTTGAGACTTATGACAGATAGTTACCTTGTTAGGTGTATTAGTAGGAGAAGGTGTGGCAGTTGGGTTAGGTGTCAGTGTTGCAGTCGGAATCACAGTCGGTGTGAATGTCGGAGTTGGTAACGGAGCTGCCACAAAATCCAACTCAAATTTATTGCCAGTAACATCATTCATTATATATGTTGTAGCAAACGTATATGGGCTTTTCTCCGCACTCAGTACAAAATCAGAGCCGGCAGTAACTGACATTGTATAAAATCCAATTGCATCTGACTCAGTTGTTATAATTTTGCCGTTATATTGAATTGAAACTGTAGCATTACTAATTGGTGCATGGTTACTTGTTACTACTTGTCCCATCAATAGGAAGCTTTCTTCAGCGACCTCTTGAAAAACAAGATCAAACCGATCGCAGCGCATATCAATAAATGAACGTGCGGCAGGGTCAAAATTTTGGTCATTAAACTCGACAGTCACCCAGGCATCACTATGTGCTGGAACTGTGAATGAAAACCGTCCATCAATGTCTGTTTTAGCAACCTCTGCGTTATTATTTAGAACCTGTGCGTTCGCTAGGCGATTGCCCTGTCTGTCAAGCACGGTGCCGTTAATGACATATTCCAGGGCTTCATGACAGTTTGAGGACCCGTCACCAAATGGAGCGACCGCATAGAAGTTAATATCCTCTCTATTGTCTATGACCTCTCTAATCTGCATTAAGGCTGGGTCAAGCTTAGTATCTCCGGCGGCTACACTTAACGTTACTGAGCTGCCGGTGTCTGCAGTAATCGACCAGGCCCCATTCTCGTCAGTAGTAGCAACAGTAATGGAGCCGTTCTTTACAGCAGCTCCAACGAGCGGGTCACCGTTTATCCCGTATGCAAATCCACCGATCTTTGCCTGACTTACAACATCCTCACCACAGTAGGCTGAGTAGACTCCGTTAAGATCCGCAGTAGGGCAGACCTCAAAGGGAGTGCCGCTATTGTGGGTAAAATTACACTGTGCAGCGGCTGGATAGATGAAGGCGGTGTTGTTACGACCGGAGCCGTCACTATTATTACAGTTGGCATTAATCTCCGTAGGGTAAAATGCATAGCCAAAACGGTCTGAAACTGTGTCACCGAAGTAGGGGCAGCTTAGCTCCTTAGAGTTAAGTTTAACTCCAGGGAGCCCAAGGCCATCACGTTGTACGTTCCAACCAACGACTCCTGTTGCAGCTCCATTAGGAACAGCTGAAACCAGATACTCACTGCGATAATGAGTAGGGTCTTTTGATAAAGTAAGGCGGCGAGGTTCAAATAAATATGCACCTTTAAAACCTACTTGAAAAGTTTGATCTATGGTCGCGCCAACATCGGTTGGGACAAATGTAATAATACCGTTTGCATCGGTCATTCGTTTATTGAGAGGGAGATTATTAAATCCATTATTACCTACAGCCTCTACTCCTGAAATTGCCTGACCTGAGTAAAAGTCCACTACTTTAATCTTAAAGTTCTGTACCGTAGCAGGCATCGTTACTGGATTACAGCTAATAGTGTGCTGTCCATAAAATTCCGCAACTTTATTCATGCAGACATTCGTGACTGGCTTAGCACCGCTTGGGGTAGTAATTGTACATTTATATCCGGGCTGAGATTGAGTGATTATCGAATAATACTTTTGTGCTGACGAAGGGGTATAGTTGCAGGTAGTGTTTACTGGGGAGCGTTTGACTGCGAAGAACACCTCGCCATTCTTATCTGTTAATTTAGGGCAGGCTGATTCTGCTCCTACTACAGAGATTGGTACTCCCTCGACAGCCCGACCTGTCACTGATACCGTACGCCAACTAAGAACACCGGCTCCAACAGTATCCTCGTATACCTTTACTTCAATCTTTCCACCGAGGCAGCTTGAGAATGAAAACTCCGGGGGAGAGAAGCGGTATGGCTTTGTGGGGTGAAATGGAACAAGTGTAGGATTTGGCATTAATAACTCTTCGCTCTCTATATATATGCCCTGTGTAGTGGAGATCTCCTTAAAGGAACCTGATCCTACCAAATTAATACCTTCGACCTGGGTGCCGTTAGGTAGTTCAAATGTAATGCGGCACGGCGTAGACCAGGCTAACCTTGGAATTATTAATGTAGCTATCAGAATAAATGCTACTAGACTAAGCTTCTCTCTCAATTTTACCTGTTTTATAAACCTGTTTCAAAACCCGGGATTCAGTTCGACTACTTTGTGTATTAACCCAATATATTGCATCGAACATTTCTGATATAAACTGTAATTCCAAATAATTATGAAGCATAATACGAAAAATTCGCAATTTTTAATTTTTGCCACACTTTTTACGATAATCCTATAACAGTTACAAATCGCCAACATATTCGGAAGTCGATCTTAGTATATAATCGGTTTTTAGAAGGTTTGAATGTTTAATAGTATCAAGGTTAGTCCATTATTTTTATCTATCCTGCTATTTGGCTTCTTTGTAACTTCTAATGAATTGGCTTATGCAGAGAGCAGCACAAAGCATCCAAGGGCTATTGGGGGCAGAGGCTTAAAAGATCGAGTAACTGTCTTAGGATCAAAGTTGCGTTCCTCTGAGACTGCTCCCACTACAACTATAATCAAAGGAGATAAAAAAGAGAGGATAGGGAGAGAGGCGCAAGAACCTCAGAGGGTAGTAGCTACCCCAGGGCCTCAAGGGACCTACGCTGGAGTGCTGATACCTGGCAAATGATACGACGGCTCCCGCAGTAATTTAGATAGTTTATGTCCGGGACTCGGTTTTTTGCAAAAACTATTTGGCGAAGCACTAGTGCTCCTCCAAATAAGTTTTTTCACGTCTAGCATCACATCGTTGCC